>DLBF01000070.1:440-6615 GCA_002494215.1 Prevotellaceae bacterium UBA7028 | reverse complement strand
AATCGCAGCCTTCATAATTCATAATTGCTGTTTCAGCATTCATAATAATTTCGCAAATTTAACGTAAAAAAACGGGTTATACAAGGGAATGTAAGGAAAAAAGCCTTATCTTTGCCTACGCTAACAACAATATGAACTCACACAAATATGGGTAAATTACTTTCTTTTATCGCTTTTCTCCTTTTTCCCCTGAGTCTGATGGCTCAGGCTAATGTTCCTAGCACCCTGGATGGGTGGGCCGACCGTTTGCAGAAATTCGGCAAGAACATCCCGCAGGAACAGATTTTCATTCATACCGACAATACGTGTTACTTCCTGGGTGATACTATATATTATAAGGCGTACGTGCGCAGGAGCGACGGTTTGCCCAGCAGGGTGAGCAAGGTGCTCTATGTGGAACTGCTGAATCAGGATGGCTATCTGGTACAGCGTCAGTTGCTGGAACTGGACAAGGGAGAGGCACATGGTGACTTCGCATTGGAAGATACCCTGTACGGCGGATACTATGAGTTGCGTGCCTATACGCGATGGCAGCTCAACTGGGGCGAGACGGAACATCCGCATACTAGCTATGCCGAGAAGTGGTTCTATAATAAAAAGATGGCCAAGGACTACTACAGGGATTACGAGAAGCTTTATAGCAAGGTGTTCCCTGTGTATGACAAGCCTAAGACTCCTGGCGACTATGAGCATTTTATGACTTTGCGCCCCCTGCGCCGCGTATTCAAGGCCGAGGGAGAATTGCCAAAGGCAGTCGTTCACTTCTACCCAGAGGGCGGTCATCTGGTAGCAGGCGTCAAGAACCGCGTTGCCTTTGAAGCCAACGATGATGACGGCATGCACATAGAAGGTAAGTTGACCGTTAAGGATTCGAAAGGCAACATTGTGGCAGAGGCTAAGACGGAGAAGCGCGGAAGGGGTAGCATAGAGTTTATCCCCGCGAGTGGAGAGAAATATAAGTCTGAGTTCACGTGGAGCCTGAAGATGGGTAAACAGGATTTGCCCAAGGTAGAGGATGATGGTTGTGCCATCATGGTAACGCAGGAGAACGGTGAGGTGAAGGTTAATCTGGCTCAGAGCGGTACAGCGGCTAACGAGCCTTTGGGTATGACGGTTATGAATCAGGGACTGTTGCTGGACTTCCAGGAACTGGGAACTGGGCAGCAATTGACGGCCATCCTTGCACCCGACAAACTCAAAACGGGTGTATGCCAGGTGACAGTCTTCAATGAACAAGGAAGGATTTATGCCGACCGTCTTTTCTTTGTTCGCAAGGACGACCTTAAACCCCGGAACATTACCTTCAGTGGTTTTGCTGATGTACCTATCGAGCCCTTTGATCCTATCGATCTGCAGGTGAAAACCGATATGCCCAACGGGCATGTCAGCATTGCCGTGCGTGATGCTGCACGTACGGAGTATATCTATGACTCGGGTAACATCCTTACGGAGATGTTGCTGAGCAGCCAGATTCGCGGGTTCGTAGAACAGCCTGAATATTTCTTTGAGAAAAACGATAACGAGCATCAGCGTGCACTGGATCTGTTGCTAATGATTCAGGGCTGGCGCAGGTATGACTGGCACACGATGGCTACGCCTGGTGCTTTTGTGCTGAACCACATGCCGGAACAGACCCCGTTGATGACAGGAGAGGTCAACAAGTTCCAGGCGCAGACGGCAGAAGATTTGTTTTCTGAGTCAGCCGAGAAGTTAGGTAACCAGGAGGAGGAGAAATTGCTTCAGGAGGGTGAAATTGTAACAAATGAGACCGTTGATGACCGTGAAAACAAGGAGATAAAGACCCTGCACGATGCACGCGAACGGTTTAATAAAAAAGAAGGAAACCTGAAGAGAGAGATGCTGGTGCATGCCAGTTTCAAGAAGAAGATAGAGAACGGAGTTGACGATGTAGTGGGTGAGGTTGAGACAAAGAACGGGCAGTTCAGCATTCAAACCCCTCGCTTCTACGATGGCTGTGTTATGGAATTGTCCGCCTCGGATACAACGAAGTGGAAAGACAACAAGCATGTGTGGATTGAATCAGGAACTACCAGATATGGCGATATCAACTATCCTGAGTTCTATGTGCGTGTGCATAATATCTATCCCAGATTTGTAAAACCCTACGATTGGTATCAAGAGCATTTGGCCGAGGCACCCAAGGGAAGTGTTCTGGATGAAGACTGGTTGTTGGATGGGGCACGAACCCTGCACGAGGTTACGGTTGGAGCCAAACGCAATATGCTAAGGAAGTTCGACCCCAGCAAACCTGCCTTCGTGGTAGATGCTTACACTGCCCTTAATGAGGCTATTGATGCAGGACTCTGTACGGGCTATTTTGTCGGACAGAGTCGTTTCACCGCTGATGTGGCCAGAGCCTATATCGGTGATATGAATACGGATCGCCAGTATGATTTAAGAACTCGTCTGAACACTATTCAATTATCTGAGTTGTCGGAATCTGAGAAGAAGAAGAGGGAAACCGGCGCTCCAAGCGTACCCACTTGGCATAGCTTCCAGATGACTCCCGAGGAACAGGAGAAATTTAACAAATTCACCAATTTGGATAAGGTGTATATCTATACCGACTATAGTCCGCGCCGCGAGGGAGACAAACATTTCGAGGCAAGTAACCAACCAGAGGTTACAATCGACCTACGTACCTTCCCTAATGAAGCAAAGCGTACTGTTAGACGTGACCGCATCTTCGTCCTGCCCGGATTCTCGGCACCAGACGATTTCTATCATCCCGATTATAGCAATAAGCCTCTCCCCGAGACAAAGGACTACAGAAGAACGCTGTACTGGAATCCCAACCTGAAGCTGGATGAATCAGGAACAGCTAAGGTCCGATTCTATAACAACAGCAAACAAACCCAGATAGCGATAAGCGCAGAAGGAATGGGCTCAGATGGAACACTTTATACAGGCAAGAGTATGCCTGAAGACAGATAATCCTAAACCATGATATTATGAACGAATTAAGAAACATTATCGAGAAATTTGCCATTCGTGGCACAGTGAGTGAGATAAAGCCTTTAGGCGAGGGTTTAATCAATGATACCTATAAGGTACTGACAGCAGAAGCCGATCAGCCTGATTATGTGCTGCAGCGTGTTAACCATGTGGTTTTCCCCGATGTGGACATGGTGATGCGCAATATTGATGCCGTAACCAGTCATATACGTAAGAAGCTGGAGCAGAAGGGTGAGAAGGATATCGACCGCAAGGTGCTGACTTTTATTCCGCTGAAGGACGACAGCAAGAAGTTATATGCGCTGGTTGACGGTAAGTACTGGCGTATCATGATCTTCATACCTGATGCCATCACCAAGCAGGCTGTGAATCCCGAGAGTAGTCGTGCCGCTGGTAAGGCCTTCGGTAACTTCCAGGCTATGCTGGCTGACATCCCCGTTCAGTTGGGCGAGACGATCAAGGATTTCCATAATATGGAGTTCCGCCTGCAGCAGTTACGCGAGGTAGTGAAGGCAGATCCCGTGGGTCGTGTCAGCGAACCACAGGTGCAGGAGGTATTGCGTCAGATTGATGCCCGTGCCGAAGAGATGTGCAAAGCTGAGCGTATGGGACGCGAAGGTATCCTGCCCAAGCGTGTATGTCACTGCGATACCAAGGTTAACAATATGATGTTCGACAAGAACGACAATGTGCTCTGCGTCATCGACTTGGATACCGTAATGCCCAACTTCATCTTCTCTGATTACGGTGACTTCCTGCGTACCGGTGCCAATGTGGTTGCTGAGGATTGTCCTGATATGGATAAGGTTCAGTTTAATATAGAGATATTCAAGGCCTTCACAGAAGGCTATCTGAGCAGTGCTTCTTCATTCCTGACCCGTGTGGAGATAGAGAACTTGCCTTATGCCGTGAAGCTATTCCCCTATATGCAGTGCGTGCGTTTCTTGTGGGATTACCTCAGTGGCGACAAATACTGGAAGTGCCAATATCCAGAGCATAACTTCGTCCGCTCTAATAACCAGCTGCATCTGTTGCTCAGCATAGAGGCGCACGAGGCAGAGATGAAGGACTTTATCGGTAAGATAAAGGAGAAGAGATAAAAGTTATAAGAGAAAAGATAAAAATGAGATAAGAATTAAAAGTTAAGATAAAGATAAAAGTTAAAGTGAATGATGGATTTTAAAACCTTATCCGCCCAACGGTATTCCGTTCGTTCCTATTCAGGTGAGCCTGTAACGGAGGAACAGTTGCAGTATATATTGGAATGTGCCCGTCTGGCTCCTTCGGCAGTGAACCTGCAACCCTGGAAGTTCTATGTGATGACCTCGCAGCAGGACAGAGAGCTGTTGCAGCAGTGCTACAAACGCGACTGGCTGAGCCAGGCACCCTTGTATATCCTGCTGACCGTTCAGCATGATGTAGAGTGGGTGAGAAGTGATGGGAAGCGTCATGGCGATATAGATATTGCCATTGCAGCCGAGCATATCTGTCTGGCTGCTGCTGAGCAGGGATTGGGCTCCTGTTGGGTATGCAATTTCAACGCTCAGCTTTGCCATAAGCTACTGGGGCTTCCTGAGACGGAGGAACCTGTTGTGCTTATTCCGATAGGAAAGGCTGCTGCGGGAATGCAACCGACTGAGAAGAAACGTAAAGATTTGGCGGAGATTGTCGTTCGCCGTTAAACAATACGGAGGTGGATTGTTGAATCCACCTCCGATATTTTTTAATGTATGATTACATAATCATTTCCAGTCGGGGACATCATCTTCTGTTTCGTAGATGCCCACCAGCTTTATTAAATATAATAAGGTACTATAAGCGGGAACGGCACTTGACTCCTCTGAACCGTATGCCAGTTGTTGAGGAATATACACGTACCACTCATCACCCTCTACCATATTCTGCAGAGCTGTTTGGAATCCTTCAATCAGGTTGGCAACAGACATGGTTACGGGTACAGCAGTAGCAGGATTAAAGTCACCGTAGTAGCTTTGGCTGAAGACAGCCATTTTCTCTTCCTTGGTGACATTGTCCTCTGAGATGTATTCTGAGGGCATGAGCCATGCTCTGTAGTGTAGCTGCACGTAATCTGTGTAGTTTGCAGGTTTTGTCCCCTTTACCGTACCTGGCTCGGATGGAACAATCTTGCAGATGATGCTGTCGGTAATGGGGCCATGGGTATCCTCACTGCGTTGCAGGCTTTTTATCATTCGCCATTGACAATGATCTTCCCACTCGTCGCCATACTGAGCCTTGGCAGCAGCAATGGCTGTACGAGCAGAGTCCGCAACATTCTCGAACCACAAAGCGTTCCTACTTTCCCAACTGTAATAGGGATCCCACTCTGTGCTCTCTTCAGAACAAGAGACGAAGACTAGGCTAACTAGCCATACTAGCCCGACTAGTCCTGCTAGATTAACTAGAAAAACCGGAATCTTTTTCATTAGAGCAACTTCTTCAACAGACTTGTTATGCTGACCTTATCCTCTATGATGCTACGCAGGTCGCTGATGGCAACACGGTGTTGTTCCATTGTGTCGCGATCGCGCAGAGTAACGGTGTTGTCCTCCAGTGTCTGCTGGTCAACAGTTACGCAGTAGGGACAGCCAATGGCATCCATACGGCGGTAACGCTTACCAATCTGGTCCTTCTCCTCGTATTTGCAGTTGAAGTGGAAGCGAAGGTCGTTGATAATCTCCTGAGCTTTCTCAGGCATACCATCCTTCTTGGTCAAGGGGAATACAGCCAGTTTTACAGGAGCCAATGCTGCGGGCAGGTGCAGAACGGTACGTGTCTGTCCGTCGGGCAGCTGCTGCTCCTCGTAGCTGTGGCACATGATAGAGAGGAACATACGATCCACGCCAATAGAAGTCTCTATTACATACGGAGTGTAGCTCTCGTTTGCTTCAGGATCAAAGTACTCAATCTTCTTACCGCTGAACTTGGCGTGCTGTGACAAGTCGAAGTTGGTACGAGAGTGGATACCCTCCACCTCCTTGAAGCCGAAAGGCATGTGGAACTCAATATCAGTTGCGGCGTTGGCGTAATGAGCCAGCTTATCGTGATCGTGGAAACGATAGTTCTCGGCACCGAAGCCAAGGTTCTGATGCCACTTCATACGTATCTCCTTCCATTTGGCAAACCAATCCAACTCTGTTCCGGGCTTGATAAAGAACTGCATCTCCATCTGCTCAAATTC
>DLBF01000070.1:0-370 GCA_002494215.1 Prevotellaceae bacterium UBA7028 | reverse complement strand
GAAGATGAACTGACGGGCAACAATTTCGTTACGGAAGGCCTTACCGATCTGAGCGATACCGAAAGGCAGTTTCATACGGCCGGTCTTCTGAACGTTCAGATAGTTTACGAAGATACCCTGGGCGGTCTCGGGGCGCAGGTACAGTTCGCTGGCGCTGCTCTCGTTGACGCCCTGGAAGGTCTTGAACATCAGGTTGAACTGCCTGATGCCGGTAAAATCCTTTTTGCCGCATACTGGGCACTTGATGTCATGATTGGCGATGTAGTCTTCCAGCTCCTGATTGCTCCAGCCGTCGCCGGTCTCGGCGCCGCCCGTAAACTTTTCAATCAGCTGATCGGCGCGGAAACGGGCCTTGCAGGCTTTGCAGTCC
>DLBF01000166.1 GCA_002494215.1 Prevotellaceae bacterium UBA7028 | reverse complement strand
CTCGTGTGTGAACTGGCGCACGCTGCGGAAAGCGAGGAAGGGCTTGAAGCGAAGAGTCGTTGCCGAATGGGCATCGACAAGGGTGTAGCGTATCAGCAGGCGGTCTTCATAGGCTTGGAAGACAAATTCTTTCTTCAAGATGACACCACCTACACGGTAGATTGTTGTTGGAACTTTGTCACAATCGAACTCAATGATGTACTTGTGACCTTTCGGGCTGAAGTTGTTGCCCTGATACTTGTGCAGACCGAGATTGAATTCCGCACCATGCTGTATTACCGTCACATCGAGCGAAGAGAGCAGAACGTGGTTCTCATCGTCGATTTCAGGCACAGGAACCACGAGCAGGCCGTGGTATTTGCGGATATTACAATCTACAATCGTCGAGCAAGAGTAAGCTCCCGAACGGTTGGTTCTGAGCAATTCCTTCGGAAGAGACTCCTCCAAGTTAGTCATCAAGGCTTTCTCAAATCGTAGATAACTCATATTAAATTAGGTTTTTATAGATAATTCTAAACTTAGTAATCGGCTAACAATGTTAATGAACGGTTGGAACACGCAAACAATCGTTTGCACATTGCACCCTCAAAATTACGTTTTTTTCTTTTTTCGTCAAAAAAAAACACTCGTTTTTTCAATAAAACGAGTGTTTTTTAAAGTCTATTTAGAGTCAAACACGCTGTTTGAAGCATCTTATACTGGAATAAGGAAGTTTATCACCTCTTGTTCTATCGTCACCTTGAACGGACCGACAGGTGCTCCGCTCATCAGCCGACCGTCTACTCCAACCATAGCGTGCTCCACTTCCTTGAACTCTATCTCGCGCGTTCTGAAAGGATGAACACTGCGATGATTGAGGAATTTGCCTTTCAGGAAAAGGTAAATGCCTTCAAACAACTGAGTCATCTCGGGATGATATACCACTGAAACGTCAAGCAGCCCGTTGTAGGGCACTGCATTGGGGGTCTGTCCGTAGCCTGAAGCACTGCCTATGCACACCGTCATCACCTTTCGGCGGATATGGTCGGAGTTGATTGATATGTCCATAAGGTACTCCATGCGCTGGAATATAAGAAGTATGAACGAGAAAAGGAACGACAACGTTCTGGAGCCGAAGAAGTGGCGCGTCTGCCTTCTGAGGTTCATAATGGCAGCAATGAGGCCAACATTGATGCAGTTAACGAAATAGCGATGGCATTTCTCTTGCTTTTTGTTGGTGTAACGTATGCAACCGAGGTCTATCTTCCTCACCCTGCGAGCCTTCAACCAAGCCACGTTCTGCTCCACCTCGCCTTCATCGAAGCCCCAGAAGTGGGCAAAGTCGTTCATCATACCGTTGGGAATAACTCCCAGGACGATGCTCTCGCGGGTAGCCTTATCGGTCTGCATGATGCAGTTGACGGCATCGTTGAGAGCCGAGTCGCCTCCCACAATCACGATAGTCTTGTAGCCGTTGGCTATCATCATCGTTATCAGGCGGTCAACGCTGCCCACGCTTTCGCTCTGTATCTTGTCGAACTCAATGTTCTGCTCGTGCAGAGCCGCCTCGATGCGTTCCCAGCGCCGCTTCGGATTGCTCAGAAGTCCGCCTTTAGGACAATAGAGTATTCCCCACTTATCTGTTACGTTGTTGCTCATATATATAATAAGGTGTAGTTGTTATGCTATTCGGTTATGTTGTCTCGCTGTTGGCCTCGCCATAGTTGCAGTATTGTTTCGACCTTTTCGCTCATTGGCAGGCTGTAGTCTATCCAGTTGATGGAGAAGCCTCGGCGTTCCATTCCCCTGAACCATGTCATCTGCCGTTTGGCAAACTGGTGGATGGCTATCTCAAGCTGGCTGAACATTTCGTCGTAGGTAAGATTTTCCAATACATACTCGGTCACGAACTTGTACTCCAAGCCGTAGTAGATAAGGTCGTCGGCCTTGATGCCGCTGTCGAGCAATGCCTTAACCTCGTCTACCATACCCTCGTCGAGGCGCTGTCTGAGCCTGTTGGTTATCCGCTGTCGACGTTCCTCGCGGTCTATATCTACTCCTATAATAAGCGAGTCGATAGGTTCCTGTCGCCGGCGCGGTGTGGGATGGTCTATGTTATAGGTCTCAATCTCTATTGCCCGGATAGCTCGCTGCGCTGTATCCACGTCGGTAGTGTTGTGCATTGCAGAGCCTGTCTGTCTTTTCAGCTCACGCAACAAGTCAGTCAGCTCGCCAAGCGACTTGCCTTCGAGCCGCTGCCGCAGCTCTGGGTTCTGCGGTACGGGCGACAACTCGTAGCCTTTGAGCACCGCCTCTATGTAAAGGCCCGTGCCACCGCAGAGGATAGGCACCGCGTTGCGGCTGAGTATGTCACGGTAGGCGTGGTGGAAATCCGCCTGATATTCGTAAAGATTATACTTCTCGCCCGCTTCACATATATCTATAAGGTGATACGGAATGTCGATGCCGCCCACGTGGTAGTCCTTCAGGTCCTTGCCCGTGCCTATATCCATACCTCGGTAGACCTGCCGCGAGTCGGCGGAGATAATCTCTGCCGCCCCACCCTCTTCTGTCAGGCGTGCAGCCAACGCCGCAGCAATGCTTGTCTTGCCGCTCGCCGTTGGCCCGAGTATGGTAATGAGTTGCTTCACCTTGCAAAAGTAAACAAAAAAAGCCGTCCGACAATATCGAACGGTTTTATTTTTATGATGACGGCATAGGGGATTACTTCAGATAGAAAGACCCCATGCCTACTCCGTAGTTGCGGAGTGAGCCATACTTGCCGCCGCCCATATAGTCCTGACACCATGTACGAGCGAAAGCACGCTTGCCGTATTCGTCTTTTTTAATAACATATCCACTGACGCTACGACGCTCCAGTGGCTTGACATTCCAGCTGTTGCTGGTTATAACTACATCGATAACGCTGGAATCTTCTGCCTTGGCAAGAGCGAGTGCCTTAGCCTTAAGCGACTTGTTGAGTGAGCCAGCCTTTGGCATCGGATGACGCTCAATGTTCTCAGGTGTATTGCTTGCAAGAGCCTTCTGAACATTATCCACAAACACCTTAGCCCTGAAGTTCAGCTGAGCAGCAAGATTCTTGTTGGCTGGAGCTGGGTTTGGATCATCGAACTCTGTGGTCAGACCGTCAGTGAGAATGATTATCTTCTTCATGCGGTCTACATCAGCATTTATAAGCTTCAAGTCCTCTGGACCTGCATAGATGCCTTGCTTGCTTGCAAGACCATAGAACTGCATCACGCCAGACTTGTTCTTGGAAACAGTGAGTATCTGCCTGTCACCGTCAACCATAGTGTCGCCAAAGTCCCATGTAAGTTCCCAAGACATATTGCCGTTGAGATCTTTAAGCTTTCCCTGCATGTGTGTTGACATAAAATGCTGTATCTCACCATAGAAGCCTGCCCAGCGTCCCTGTTCCTCCTCAATTTCAAGGAGCAATCTGGTAGTGTATCCTCCAAGCTGAGAGAACAATCCGGTCTCAGCTGCCATCATTATTTTCTTATTGGCTTTGTAACGGGCATCAAGCTTGGCCTTCAAATCCCTTACGTCAGCCTCACTGGTATTGGGGAGGTTGTAGAGATAGTAGGTTACATTCATTTTAGGATCATCGTCTTTGGGAGGCCAACTGTATGACTTACATGCACCCTCAGCCATAGGCCAAGGCAGTTCGGGCATTTGCTTACCTTCAAGAACCTTCTTTTTCACGACCTCCCACATTTTCTTGCGAGCTTTCTCCTCTGCTTTATTCTTAGCTTTGTCAACAGCGTTCTCTGCTGTATTCTTTGCTGTATTCACAACCTTGTCTTTAGCCTTTCCGAGGATGTTGCCGAACTGTGCGCTGGCTGTCTGCTGACAGCCTAACATGATGACTGCCGCCATCGCTGAGCGCAATAAAACTTTGCTTGTTTTCATAAGTTGTTAATTTATAATTAGTAAAAATATAATTATTAACTGTTTCCGAACAATGCCAAATGACTGTTCTTGGCCGCTAAGTTACTAACTTTTATCTATATAATGCCACGCTAATGACATTTTTTACATAAAAAGTGGGCTTCCCCTTAACCGGAGAAGCCCACATATTGTTAAAGCTAATATGCTTTGAACTCTTATTTCAGCTCAGCGAGGTA
>DLBF01000150.1 GCA_002494215.1 Prevotellaceae bacterium UBA7028 | reverse complement strand
TCATGGGCTGTATCGTGAACGGCCCTGGCGAAATGGCTGATGCCGACTACGGCTACGTGGGTGCTGCCAGAGGCAAGGTCTCGCTCTATAAGAACAAGGAGTGTATCGAGAAGAACATCCCCGAAGCAGAGGCTGTAGAACGCCTCATCGCGTTCATAGATAAGGACCTGGAAGAGAGATAAAAATTAAAAGAGAAAAGAGAAAAATTAATTATCGAGATAAAAATTGACTAAAGTCTAGAGTCTAAGGTCTAAAGTCTAATTAAAATTGTTCTCCCCCTAATGGGGGAGTTGGAGGGGGCTGTATGGAACTTCTATATCTTTTCATCGGACTTGTGTTGGGAGGCGTTGCCGTTTGGATGGTGATGCGCTCTAAGGTGGGTGCTGTGCAGCAGTTGCTGGATGTTGCGAAGCAGCAGCAGGAAGAACAGAAGAAGCAGCACGAGGCGTTGCAGGAGGAACAGAAGAAAGTCCGCCAGGAGGAACGTCAGCAGCAGGAGGAGCAGATGCGGCAGCAGTTGAGTCTGATCCGCGAACAGATGAATTCGGCCTCTGAGAAGATTCTGAAGGAGAGAGCCGAACAACTGTCGGCTGTCAACAAAGAACAGCTCTCAGGCATCCTTACACCCCTGCAGACGCACATCCAGCAAATGCGCGAGGCGGTGGAGCGCTCCGACCGCGAGCATAACTCTACCATGCAACGTCTGGATGCCACCATCAAGACCAGCATAGAGCAAAGCCGTCAGGTAGGCGAACGTGCCGATAAGTTGGCACAGGCCCTCACAGGAGAGAACAAGACGCAGGGTAACTTCGGAGAGTTGCGACTGAAGCAACTCCTTGAAGGTATGGGACTTCAGGAAGGTGAGCAGTTCACCCTGCAGGAAACCATCCGCGATAAGGACGGCTATGTGGTTTACGAGGAGGAGGGACACCGCCTTATCCCCGATGCCATTCTGCATTTCCCCGACAAGCGCGATGTGATAATAGACTCCAAGATGTCCTTCACAGCCTTCGAGGACTACCACAATGCCGAGACGGAGGCTCAGCGCCAGGATGCCCTAAAGCGCCATCTGACCAGTATGCGCAATCATGTGAACGAGTTGGCTCGCAAGAACTACTCGAAGTATATTGCCGAGGGGCACGCCAAGTTGGATTTCGTGCTGATGTACGTCTTCTCGGAATCCGCCCTTCAGTTGGCGCTCTCGAACGATGCTACGCTCTGGAAGGATGCCTACGACCGTGGCGTTATCATCACAGGCAGTCAGAACCTATATACCATGCTGCGTGTTTTGGAGATGACCTGGAAGCAGGTGCGTCAGGTGGAGAACCAGCAGAAGATTATGGAGTGCGCCAATATGATTGTGGATCGTGTGCAGCTGTTTGCCGAAAGGTTCGAGAGTGTCAAGCAGCAGCTGCAGAAGACGCAGGACAGCTTCGATAAGTTGGAATCCATAACAGCAGACTCTGGCCAAAGTATCCTAACCCCAGCTTCCCGATTGTTGAAGATGGGTGCCAGTCAGAATCCCAAGCGCAAGAAACAATTGCAACAAGAACAAGCTCTGGAGAATTCAGAAGAAGATAACGCCCCTGCTTAGCACATCAGCTAGGCGGGGCGTTATCGTATGATGGGAATATACCTTATTAAAAGTGTTTCAGCGGCATGAGTAGCAGGACGGGATTCGCCTTGATATCCAGCTTTTTTATGAACTTTTGCGTCTTGCTGTCAAGTTCATATTCCCTATTGTGTGCCAAATAGTACTTCAGTTTTGCCGGTCTTTGGCTGGAGATGAGTGTGCCATCTGTTGTTAGTGCTTGTGCCTCGCTTAAGCAAAGACCCTGCAGCGTCCATTTTGACGTACGGCCCCAAGTCCAGTAGCTTTTACCTGTTTTGCGGTCATAGACGAGGAATGGAAACTGAGCTCCGTGACTCCATGAGACGATCTTCCCCTCTTTTTCTTCATTAATCTTGACATTGGTTGGCTTTAAGTAGCGACACAGCAGGAAGTCGGGTGAAACGAGCAGCGGGTAGTCGCCGATTCTTGGAACAAAGCGGTTCTCGGTAGCAAGCTCCCACTGGTATGATGAGGTAGATATATTGTTGTCGAGAAGAAGCGAATCTACGCCCACGCTGTCGCCGCTTACCAGATAGCGGGCTACGGCTCCCTCGGGGCCTACCTGCCAGATGGTGTCGGAATGCTCTGTGGTATAGAAAAGCTCATCGCCACAGTTGCTTAGAGAAGCCTCTCTAACACCACGACCTATAGTGTAACTCTTAGTGCGACGGGTAAGGATATAACCATGTGGCATACCTTCGGGATCACGCACCATGAGTTGCGGCGCAAAGCTAAATGCTCGCCCAAAGTTGCTTATCAGATGGTTCTGCGTAAAGCCCATGATGCTTCCATCTTTAAAGAAGACAACCTCATGGCGCAGCAGGTTGCCCTCGTAGTCATAGGACAGAAGTTCGCCATCGCTATCATAGGACAGAAGGTCGCCATCGCAGTAGTTTACCCCACAATACATCAGGCAAACCTCCTTGGCCTGGCGATTCACAGCCATAACAATTGGGGTTTTATCTTTGTCCACGTCCGTTGGTTTCAACTGAGCCACCAGCTTGCCGTTCTTGCGGAAGATAAAGCCTGCCCGCTCCTTGATTTCAGGGACGAAGACCTCATCACCTTCCGTCTCGGCACCAAGGATGAAAAGTAAATCATCGTCGGTGTATATTTCCTCTATCATGCCAATGTGGAAGTCAGGCGTAGAAGCCAGTGGAAGCAGGGTTACTTCGCCAGCCAGTGGCGGTATAGTGTCTCCATCGGAAATACGGTGAGCGGGACAGATATTACGTAGAGTATTGTCCACACGCGCAGGCAACATGGGGATTTTTTCCAGGTTTTCCTCAGATAACCAAGCCTCCTCGTCATACTTCGTAATGGGTACTATCTTTACAGATGGTTTATGGCAGCCGGCAAGAAGCAGCACGATGGCCAACAAGGGAAAGATTCGTTTCATTTGCATTTCGTTTTTTGTTTGTTTTACATTTTTGATTTTACGCGCTACAACGTTTTTTCTGCTGCAAAGTAACGCTGAAACGCCAGTTCCTGCAAAAAAAGGTAGTAAACAAAAGTAAACAAACTGCATTTTTACTGGTGTTTACTGCTAAAAGGGCAGAATTCTCAGAAAAAAGACTTATTTTTGTGTCGTGAAACATACGTTCATCATATTATTCCTTTCGGGTTTGCTGCTAACCTCTTGCCGCAAACAAGTGGAGACACCGCTTCAGATTGTGTATGCCGAGATTGCCGTGGAGAATAGTTCCGACGCTCTGTTTGCGCTTTATTTGCTCAGCGAGGTGAAGGATACCATCTGCCATTACCCTCAATCCATACAGATGCGATACCGACTAGCGCATGCCATGGCTCGGAATGCCAACGGAGAGGCTGTGGATTCGCTGCTGCCTCCGCTCATGAAATGGTTCGACGCCAAGGGACCCGCAAAGGAATCTGCCCGCGTACATCATTTATTGGCCCTTTCACACCTTCAGAAAAGCCGGATGGAGGAGGCTCGTAAGGAACTCTCCCAAGCCCTGATGGCTGACCCCTCCTATAAGCCCAGCTTGTTCCTAACCGCCTATCTCTGCCTTTATAGCGGATCGTATGCCGAGGCGCTGGAACACTTCATGCGCATAGAAAAGGATAATCAGAACTCCTATTCCGTCCTGCAGGGAGCCTATGCCTTGCGCAGAAGCCTGAATGCCAATAGCAGCGACTTTGCCCAAGCCCTGAAAGGCGAGGAACTGGAGAATGTACGCCAGATGCTCACCGATATGGACTTCTGTCTGCGCTATTTTCAGGAGCATCCCGACGCTGACCAGTCCGATATCATCCATCGTTGTGCCGCAGCACGCGACTCGTTGTTGCGCTCGCAGTATCATTCGCAGGATAATCTTTCGGAGGCCGCCCCACATGAGGAAAGTGCTTTGGAGCAGAAAGACAGCGGAATTATGTCACTCCCCCTTTGGGGGAGCTGGGTGGGGGCTTTTGTTGTATTTTTGGCATTGGCAATTCTGATTGTCGCCCTCGTGATAATCTTCCGCCGCCGCAATAAGCCAATGGCTGAGCCCCAGCCTATCTTCAACGAGATTATCAGCCGCATGGAACAACTGGCCGACGGCGGACAGCAACCCTCGGCAGAGGAATGGGAACAACTTCATGCCTTTGTGCGCGACCGCTACCCTCTCCTACTCCGCAATCTGGAGAAGCAGAACCTCTCGCGTAGCGAAATACAGATGTGCCTGCTCTCTGCCGTAGATATGCGCCAGAAGCAAGTGGCAACGCTGCTGAACATCAGTCCGCAGAACCTTCGCAACCAGCGCTTACGCCTCCTCAGTCGCATCAATGGTCAGCCTTGCGAAAGCGTTTCGGACTTCATTGCCTGGCTCAAGGAGTTTCAAAGCTAATTGTTGAAGTCTTGGTAGGATAATATACTATTTTATCCTATATTCACACTTTTTCTTCCACTTTATTTGCATCGATAAAACAAAATGTGTACTTTTGGCATAAATTTTACAACTATTTAGCCAAAACGAGTCAAAAACGTACACATTATGCAAATTCATTCCATCATCCGCAATCTGCTGCTTTCCTCATTGGCGGCATTGTCTCTGGGGGCTATGGCTCAGGAGACGGAACCTATCACAGAAGCAAATGTAGATATCTGTATTTACGGCAGTACCCCTGCCGGCATTATGGCTGCCTATACGGCTAAGCTGAAGGGCAAAAGCGTGCTGCTGGTATCGCCCACAAAACGTCTGGGTGGTATGACGGCAGGCGGCCTTGGTTGGACCGATATAGGCGACAGCACCAGCCACAGGCGTATTATAAAAGGTTTCGCGCGCGAGTTCTATCGTCGTATCGGTCACCACTACGGAATGGCCTCCCCTACCTTCTACTTCGAACCTAAGGTGGCATTGGCAACCTTCAAGGGATTCCTGAGCGATGCTGACATCAAGGATAATCAGGATATATGGTACCAGTGGCGTATCGTCAGCGCTCATAAGGAGGGTAACGATGTGCAGAGCATCGAGCTGGAGGATGGTACCAACCCTAAGGTGACACCTCACCGAACCGTTCATGCCAAAATCTTTATCGACTGTAGCTATGAGGGCGACCTGATGGCTCGTGCCGGCATCTCTTATACGGTGGGCCGTGAGCCTTCATCACAATATGGCGAGCCTGAGAATGGCGTTCAGTGCCTGAACAAGCATCAGTTCTGCGATGGTGTTGACCCCTACGTGGTGCCTGGCGACCCCAGCAGCGGACTTCTTTGGGGCATCATGCCTGAGCCTATGGGTAATAAGGGCGAGGGTGACAACCACATTCAGGCTTATAACTATCGCCTTACGCTAACCAAGAATACTCCCTTCCGCGCCATTACGGATAAGGTGCCTGACAATTACGACCCCAGCAAGTACGAACTGCTCTTCCGTTGGATGGAGAAGAAGGGCTGGAGCGGATACGGCGACTGCATTAAATGGACTTACATGAAGGATTCCTCTGGCCCTAACAGTTGGAACGCCTTGAAGACTGATAACAATAACCAGGGTGGTTTCTCGACGGATATGATAGGCTATAGTTGGGATTACCCCGAAGCTACCTACGAGCAGCGCGACTCCATAGCTAAGTTGCACGAGGATTATACCAAGGGCTTGCTCTATATTCTGTGGACAGACAAGCGTGTACCTGCCAGCATTCAGGCTGAGTTCCTGAAGTGGGGCTATCCTTTGGATGAATATGAGGATAACGAGAACTTCACCCCTCAGCTTTATGTACGTGAGGCAAGGCGTATGTTGGGGCGCATGGTTATGACGGAGGATTACTGCTTGAAGACAAAGGCCGTTGACGACCCTATTGCCTGGGGTGCCTACACAATGGATTCGCACAACTGTGGACGCTATGTGGTAAACGGAATGGTGAAGAACGAGGGCGATGTGCAGCGTCACCTTACTGCTGGCCCTTACGGAATCTCCTATCGCGCTGTTACTCCTAAGGAGGAGGAAGCACGCAACGTGATTGTACCCGTCTGCCTTTCGGCTTCTCATATTGCATACGGCAGTATCCGTATGGAGCCCGTTTATATGGTTTTGGGCGAGACAACGGCTCTGGCAGCCATTCAGGCCATAGACGAACACGAGGGATGTGTGCAGCAGGTTGATCCTGCCAAGTGTATCAAACAGTTGGAGGAGGGCCTGCAGGTAGAGCGTTTCGAGGAACTGCCTGCAGAGGGCAATTCTGTTGCCGTGGATATTACCAGCAGGGTTTTGCAGAACCCTTCGTTCGAAACTGCTTATACGAATACCAGCAAGCCTCCCTACGGATGGAGCGAATTGCCTGCAGGCACAACCCTGCAACGCAGCCTTAGCACCAATCCTAACAATAAGGATGGCAAGAAAGCTTATGTCTGCAAGCCTGAATCAGGAAAGACCATCAGCGAGCCGCTGAAGCTGTACCAGCGCATCCCTGCCGAGAAACTGGGCGCAGGCGTATATAAGGTTACATGTCGTATGTGGATTGAGAAGGACTACTACGGCACCGCCTGTCTGTTTGCCGACAATGGCGAGGGAACCAACTGTAACGTTCAGTACTGGACAACAGAGGCTTATTACCGCAACGGCACATCGGGTTACGATAACATCAATTATACCGACTACAGAACGACCTTCGCCAATCATGCTGGAGGCTTCAACAACACCACTACGCAGAATATGCAGCGAATGGTTGTCTATATCACACTGAGAGACGGCGATGATATGATGGTTGGTATTCGTACCAACAGCGCTAATCAGGCTTCTGATAAGGCTGGGGCTGGCTACTTCATCGTGGATGATTTCCATGTTGAGAAGCTGACAGAGAAACCTTTGTCGCAGGAGGGTTTCTGCGACAAGAACCTTATCAACTACACCTTCGAGAAAGACCCTAAGGGCAATACCTACGACTGGAATACGAAAGCCACAAAGAACGAGGCTGCTAATGGTCCTATCCTGGGTTGGCAATGCTACCCGGAATGGACGGATAACTATGGTGGCGTGAGTGACGCTACCAATCTGGAGTGGAAATGGGCTGGGTACGTAGCCAGTACAGGAGCCGTTATCCCCAATGATTTCAAGTTGTATCAGACAATTCCCGCAGAGAATCTTACCCCTGGTGTCTATGAGGTGAATGCTCGCATGTGGCTGCATCAAAGCAAATTAGGCATTACCCGCCTCTATGGTGCTGCAGGGGACAATTGTAGCGTTCAGTATTATGGTAAGGCCGATAAGTATCCTCAGGATATTCTGACAGACGGTGAGGTGGCATCTTTTGCCAACCTTACCGCCTGCACTACTACAGGAAGGGTGAATGAGATGTCACTCGACGTAGAGGTTGGCGATGGCCAAAATCTGGAAGTGGGCGTGAAAGCAGGCTATGGTGCAGAGGCCAATAATACAGCAGGAGCTAACTACGGAAAGTTCTATGTTGATTTGCTCCGCACCTGGAAGGTGAGTGATTTGCCCGTAGAATACACAGAAACGGCCTCTGACAACGTTATTTCACCTCAGACGTACACCAACAAGGTAATCCTGAATAAAACGTTCAGCAACGACGAATGGCAATATGCCTGTTTTCCCTTTAGCCTGAATAAGTCTGATATTGAAACCATCTTTGGTAAGGGAACAAAAGTGCAAGGTATAGTAATTGAGCAACCCGATTGTCTTTGCCCTGACGAAATAGGTTTTTACGAGGTCAGTCAGATGAAGGCGGGATTGCCTTATCGCATTCGCCCCACAGACGCGCTCCCCTCCCCTATTACATTGCAGAATGTACGTATCGAGGTTGCTGAGCCAACGGACATTTCCACTTCGACCTATACACTAACAGGTACGTTTCAGGCAACGGAGGATGTTCCCGCATTTGGCGTGATAGACATACAGGACCCTAACCATACATCCATTCATTCTGTAGATGCTGAAAAGACTGCTGGCAATAGCTACGACCTCTCTGGTCGTCGTGCCAACCCCACCACCAAAGGCGTTGTAATCAACAACGGAAAGAAATCTCTCTTCTAAAACCTCTCTGTAAATTCCTAAGATCGTTCTTGAGGGGCTTAGGAATATTCGTGTTTTATTCTTGGTTTTCTGAGGCGTTCTTCCCCTGCTTAATATTCTTGAATAGACCAGCTTTTTTAAGGATGGGATAAATGTGTTCAGGTTTCAGACGTTTTTCGGGGTCATATTCTGAAATATATTCGCCGTATAAGTCGGAAGTTACACCAAGAAACTTCTTCATCTCTTTATCGCCAATCATTGTAACGTTGTTCTTGGGCCCACGGTTGTATGTATCGGTGGTAATGAGATAGCACACTTGCTGCAACGCTTGCTGGCCGGCAGCAATTCCCGCTCCGATGGCGCCAAGCGCCATTTGAGCAGCCATTTGCTGTTCTCGCGTTTCTTTTCCTAACTTTGTATAGATAATAAACAAGGTATCCTGTCCCATTTCCATAGCTTTGGCATAGCCCTTTCCAAACAGAATCTTCTGGTGTGCCAAATTTCGGCAATTAACAAACAACTTATTTCCCTGTTTCACGGCAAAAGCCTCTTTCCCGAGCATCTTATCGGTGGCTTTGTCACCCGTTGTGAGAGAAAAGTCGTTGCCTCCCCAGAAGAACTTGTGAGTTTTTGTATGTGTTTTGCAATATATGGTATCCAGCATTTCCCATTTGTTTTCCTTAAAATCCTCATAAGTTCTACAGTAACGACATTGAGCACTGGCGTTGTAAGCTATAGAAAGAAGTAATATACAATTAATAAGTTTTTTCTTCATAAGAATTCTCTTTTATGCGTTTTCGGACAACAAAATTATAAATATTTCTTATACCACCCTCTCTTTTTGTAGAATAATTTAAAAGAAAAGCGGATAATGCTGAATTTTCAACACTACCCGCTAATATCTTTTATCTTTTTATTCGTTGAAGTTATTTCTCTGCCAGCTTTTTGCACCACTTACCGCCTAACATGCAGTAAATGCCAAGAATCACGAAGGGAACGCTGAGCAGCTGGCCCATATTGAAGAGCATGCCGTTCTCGAAGGCTTCCTGATTCTCCTTGGTGTACTCGATGAAAATGCGGCTGGTGAAGATAAGGAAGAGGCAAAGGCCGAAGTAGAAGCCTGAACCCACCTTTGGGAAACGATTGCCTTCTGTTTGTTTCATAGACTTTCTGTAAATCCACCACCCTATGAAGAAGAAGCAGGCGTAACAGATTGCCTCGTACAGCTGTCCCGGGTGACGGGGAACCATATCCACGCGCTCGAAGATGAAGGCCCAG
>DLBF01000079.1 GCA_002494215.1 Prevotellaceae bacterium UBA7028 | reverse complement strand
AGTGCTTCCGCATGAGCTATGCTACCAGCGACGAGAACATAGTAGAGGCTATGAAGCGTATCAAGGAAACCCTTGCCCGCCTGAAGTAAATTCTATATACCTTATATATAATAAAGGGGAGCGTTTGGCTCCCCTTTATTATTTTAAGACAAATAAGTGGTACATCTGCAATTTCAGCCCCCTCGGGGTTACACGTGCAGCCTCTGGAGGCTGCAAATGCTGCTTGCCTAAGGGGAAAGAAGAGAAACGGCGTATCGCTATCAGAGAAAGGCCGTTTCATTGACAGCAAAACGGCATGTTACTGATAGCTTAATTACAAATCACTTTTAACTTGATTTTACTGCAAAAGTAACTTGAAAAAAAAATTATTCAAGTTGATTATTCCTCACTATGAATAAACCCGATTTTACCAACAAGATGCCGATTGGTGACCCTGAAAGTCCTCGGCACATAAATACCATAGGGACAAAAATAATTCGATAATAACTTGAAATTAGGAAAAAAAAGGTAACTTTGTAGGCAGAAACATATTCAGAAGACTGATATCATGAACCCAAAGAATCTGTTTGTATCATCTATAATACAGAGGATAAAGCAAGTCTCAGTAATCATAGCATGCTGTATGCTCTGGCTTACCGCCACGGCACAAAAGACAGTCTCGGGCACTGTGGAGGATTCTTCCGGCGAACCGCTGATTGGCGCTAACGTAACCATAAAGGGAACCTCCAACGGCGCCATCACAGATATAGACGGAAAGTTCTGCTTGTCAAATGTCCCCTACACTGCCGACCTTACTTTCTCCTATATAGGCTTTCAGACAAAAACGGTGGGAACAACGCCGAACGATTCGATAGTCAATATCGTATTGGAAGAGGAGAACACCTTTCTGGACGAGGTGGTTGTGATAGGATACGGCACCATGCGCAGGAAAGACCTGACAGGTGCTGTGGCATCCGTCAGCGGCGATAAGCTGGCAGCCAACCCGGTGCCTAATGTCATGCAGGCCCTGGAGGGACAACTGCCCGGCGTAAACGTAATGTCACAGGACGGCAGGCCAGGGGCCACAATATCCTTGCATGTTCGCGGCGGCGGTTCTATCACACAGTCTAATGATCCACTTTACATCGTTGACGGTGTACAGGTAAACGATATCAGTGACATACCGGTTGACAATATTGAGACCATTGACGTGCTCAAAGACGGAGCCTCTACAGCCATATACGGAGCAAGAGGTGCCAACGGTGTCATTCTGGTGACAACAAAAGGCGCTGACGGCAAAGGACCTGTCAAGGTGAAGTATAATATGTACTATCAGCTGAAGAAAGCCGCCAGAACGCCCGACGTTATGGATGCCTACAGCTATGTGCTGAACAACTGGAGCTATGCCACAGCCTACGGCAACAATGAGCAGAAGGGCATTGAGGAGTACTTCGGTCTGGGCCCGGAGTATGGCAACCACCTGAACGACTACCGTAACATGAAGGTACACAACTATGTTGACGATGTACTGCGAAGTGCCAGCTCGTGGTCGCACGACCTTTCGCTTTCGGGAGGCAACCAGAAGACCAGATACTATGCCGCGGCGAACTACATGAGCGATGACGGAATACGCATCAAGTCGGACTTCCGCCGATGGAATGCCAACTTCAAGATTTCGCAGCAGATTACCCGAAGACTGACCTTTGACGCCGACCTCCGATATGTGGAGACAATGCATAACGGCGCCAACTTCGACTATGCGGCGGGAAACTTTGTATACGGCTACAGGCCCATAGACAAGCCGCTGGGAAATGACGACCCATCGCTGCTGTCTATGGGGAGCCCCAGTGTAGAGCAGATATTCAGTCCGCTTGCCATCATTGATAACTATACAAACGAGACAAAACGACAGCGGCTGCGCGGAACAGGCGTACTGACATGGAACATTCTGAAGGGCCTGGTTGCCAAAACCGAGCTTACACTGGGACGTTACTGGGACAAAACAAGATACTGGGATGCCGGCAACGCCATCAACCCCTATAACCAGGCTCAGCTGACACAGGGCAGCGGCTACAATATACGATGGGCCACAACCCTGAACTATGAGGTGCAGGGGTTGGGGGATAATCACCGCCTGACACTGTTAGCGGGCAACGAGGTATTGGCAAGCAATAAGGAAACAAACTATATGACAGGAGCCGGGTTCCCGAGGAATTTCGACATGGACAGAGCCTTCGGACTCATACAGATGTATAACATGAACGACGAATACATTGAACAGACAAAGAAACTGTCCGACATCTTCAACAACGTGGGAGAGCCCAGGCATACCCTCTCGTGGTTCGGCAGGGCAAACTACACATTCATGGAGAGATACCTGTTAACTGCCACCTTCCGCGCCGACGGCAGCTCGAATTTCGCTCCACAGAACCACTGGGGCTTCTTCCCGTCTGTAGCCGCGGGATGGCGCCTCTCGGAGGAGCCTTTCATGGCAGGAACACGTAAGTGGCTTGACAACCTGAAGCTGAGACTTTCCTACGGAACATCCGGTAATGACGACATCGATGCCAGCCTGTGGAAGGAATACTGGATACCCGAGATAACATGGAACGGGAACGAACGTGCCATCACATTCAAACCGGGTGACATTCTGGCCAACCCCGGTCTGAAATGGGAAACCACCATCTCGCGCAACCTAGGTATAGACTATAGCCTGTGGAGGGGGAAAGTACACGGAGGGATAGAACTGTACTGGAATACCACAAAGGACATCCTGATGCGTGTTCCCGTAGATGAGACAACGGGGCACAGTTTCCAGTACCAGAACGTAGGCAGGACATCCAACAAGGGTGTGGAGTTCTCTGTCTTCTATGACATAATACGCACAAGAAAGGTTAATCTTAGCCTGAGCGCTACCTATAACTATAATAAGAATAAGGTGGAGAAAGTGACTGACGGCGTAAACGCAGACACCAACACAGACTGGGCACCCTCAGTAAAGCTGCCGCACAACGATTATATCATCCGCGAAGGCGAACCCGTAGGAACCATCTGCGGATACAAGGCAAACGGATTCTATACGGTGGACGACTTCACGGTCTCAGACGGTGTGTGGACATTAAAACCCGGCATACCGGACATCAGCGGAATCGGCAACTATTCCGGCGGGCAATACTATAACCGCCCACAGGGACAGACAGCATTCCCCGGGGTTACAAAATATGAGGACATGAACCACGACGGTGTGGTTAACGAAGAGGATGTATGCATTATAGGTCATACCCAGCCCCAGCACACAGGAGGCTTTAACATCAATGCCAGCTACAAGGGCTTTGACGCATCCGTAGGCTTTACCTACCAGATAGGCGGAGACGTTTACAACGCCAATGCCATGTACTCGATGATGGGAAACAAGAATGCCAGCTACGGATGGAACCGCCTTGGATATATCAGCAACTGCTGGAGAATCTACGATACCGATGCCCGGGGCAACCTGGTACCCGTAACAGACCCGTCGGCCCTGGCCGCCCTGAACGCAAATGCCAGGTACGCCCTGCCCTACTGCGAGTACGGCGTGGTATCGTCCCAGTTTGTAGAGGACGCCTCTTATCTGCGCCTCAACACCCTGACCATCGGCTATACGCTGCCGCAGACACTTACCCGGAAAGCCGGTATCAGCAAGTTGCGTGTTTACTTTACGGGCGGCAACCTGTTCTGTCTGACAGGCTACAGCGGCAGCGACCCCGATGTGAATACCCGGCCAGAGGGTATAAACGGATTCCCCCTACCCAACTACGACTGGAACGCGTATCCGCGCGCCCGTACCTTTACCTTCGGACTTAATGTTGTTTTTTAAAGATATGAGGAAGAAAATATACACTATACTCTGCGGAGCAGCCATAATACCCCTGACCCTCTCATGCGGTGATTTCCTGGATACGTCATCATCATCGAAAACAGATGCCGAGTTTGTCTTCTCCAATGACGAGACAACACGCGCCGCACTGGAAAGCGCTTATGCCAACTGGATTGATGTTGCCCGGAACAAAGTCTTTGGCGATGGGCTGTTCTACGCATCCGACATGGCCGGCTCTGACATCGAACGCCACCCGGAGAGGTTTGAGTCACAGACAGGAAGACATTACCCGGAGTGTTTCTACCAGAACGGGAAATTCGCGGGTAGCTATGCTCTGTTGAGCTACCAGAAAGAAAACGAGACCTATGCCCTGCTCTACTCCATCATTACCAAGGCCAATACCATAATATCGGTGATTCAGCGTTCTGAGGTGTTCCCCGAGATGGTGGCAGAGGGAAAGGCATGTACCAAGGGACAACTCTATGGCGAAGCCGTGGCCCTTAAGGCAACCGCCTATCGCGAACTGCTGAAATACTTTGGCGATGTACCATACATCAGCGGAAAGGATACAGACTCGGGTAAACTCTGTAGCAGAGACTCCATCTATGATGTCATACTTGAAGAACTACAGCAGGCAGCACCGCTTATGTACCGCGTGGGGGATACAATGGGAAGAAAAGGAAAAAACTACTTCTCGCGTACTTACGTAGAGGGACTCATAGGCCGTATTGCACTGGAGGCAGGCGGATATCAAACACGGCGCGGAGATATTGTCAGAACTGACGGAAAGGGAAATCCGCTCACCTTCGAGGTGACGGGCAGGGAGAATAACGGTGCCGCCTATGGCCGCAGGTCCGACTACCTCAAGTTCTACGCAATGGCCCGAGCGTACTTTAAGGCTGTAATAGACAACCCCGGCTCTGCCGTTTTCCACACCACAGACCCGCGTTTGCCGGAAAACGGGCGGATCTATGGCAATGCCTACCAGTACTTCTTCCAGCAGATGCACGATAGCGACAACGACTTTGCCGACGAATCCATCTACGAGGTGCCCATACCACAGGGTGAGGGGAATGATCCGCGTCCGTACTCATTCGGGCGCCCCACAACAGCTGCCCTTTCCAATAACTATCCCTGCAAGAACTATGGTCAGTGCCGCATCAATCCCGCCTTCTACTATGGCATGTTTGATCCGCAGGATATGCGTCGGGATGTTTCCTGCACAGTAACGGCAACGAACGGCTCTTACGGCACGGAGATCCTGATTCCCTTCACACCCGGCTCACAAGGAAACGGAGGAGGTATCTCGTGCAACAAGTGGGACGAGAGCCGCCAGAAGAGAGTGTGGACAGCCAACAGTCGCAAATCAGGCATAAACGGTCCGTATATGCGCATTTCCGAGATTTTCCTGGGCTATGCCGAGGCATGCGCAGTCTTAGGGGACGAGCCGGAGGCAAAGAAATATCTCTCCCTTATCCGCGAACGTGCTTTCCCCGCAGGAAAGGCTGACGTGGACGGGTTTATCGCCCGGGAGGGCTCGTTGCTGAAGGCTATTATAGATGAACGCGGTTTTGAGTTTGCTGGCGAGGGCGACCGTCGCACGGTGCTTATCCGTACGGGACTTATCGGCGAAAAGATAAAGGCTATAAAGGAGTTGACCAAGGAAATGCTGGACGGCCTGCAGACCAACGGCTACTATCAGTTCGACAACGGTAACGTGATCTCCACGAAGGTTTACACCAAGATTGCGGATGCCAAAGCTGCCAGGGGACATCGCCTTACCGCTCAATGCCCTCCTGATAGCGAGGATGACCCTATCCTGTACCCCTCATGGCGAGGTGTTAATGACGACTGGACATCATACGGCCTGAACTACGAAGGCAATACCAGGACTAACCTGGCTATCAGGGGGCTCTTTAAGAGACTCAGCGATGAAGAAGTGACGGCCCTGCTTGCGGATGGATACAAGGCAGAGAACTGGGGGCAGACACTCCTGGACTTTGCCGACGAATACCTCAAGTACCTGTTCTACGATTACGACTACGTGTCGGCTCCCATCCACTACTGGCCCTTTACACCTAATGTGCTGAGCAACGGAGGATTCAGCAACGGCTACGGCTTCAAGCAGCAATAAAGAGGTTCCACGCTTCTACTCGAAGTAGAAGGTGAGGACAATCATCTTGGAGTGACCGCCATCTATGCTTTGTGTGAACTTATGCAAGGTGGTGTCTATCAGGTCTGAGCGATCCTTCTGGATAATGTCCATCAAGCCGAAGCAGAACTTCAGCTCAGGATTCAGTTTGAAGAAAGGCAGATAGATGTCGCATCCCATTCCCACCTCAATATAACAGTCAAAGGGTTTCAGCCTAAGTGCCCCATGCTTACGCGCCGTCAGATCCACAGTAGGATTAAGACCGGCTATCAGATAAGGTCGGAAATTGTTGTAACGCGGAGCGGCAAACTTTATGTCAATGGGCAAGGACAGGTAACAGCTCTTGATGTTCTGCGTAGTATCCCTGCTGCTTACCTGCTCGTGAAACACCAGGTGCTTCTGACCAAAGTGTATCGTGGGAGAGAATCGCAGGGCAAAATGGTTATTTAGACGCAGTTCGCCCAGCACACCAACGGTAAAGCCGGGATTATAGTTATTGACATCGGCATACCATTCCTCCCCTTCCGGAGTTATATAGCCATTGTTACTTAATTCCAGATCCTGCAGATGGAATCCAAGTAGGAAACCATAATGCAACTTGCGCTGATCCAGGTAAGGACGGTTCATTACCTTACGCGGTTGAGCCACCGCTCCGCAAACACAGCAGAGCGCCATCAACGCCAAAACCAAAACTCTAATACGTATTTTCATCATGAAAATAACGTAAAAACACATCACTTTATTGCATAAATCACTATTTTTGATGATAAAGTAAAAAAAAAGAATACTAACATAGTGCAGGAATCACCATTTTTAATTACCTTTGCCAAAGATTAATTCATAATTCTCAATTCATAATTCATAATTCATAATTGAGAATTATTTTATAATTTTGCTCACGAAATCGTACAAAACATAGGATAATATGAGACGCCTTTTCTCCTTTTCTTATTTTCTTGCTGTCTTAATCTCCTTCGTCTCGGCTCAGACATCATCTAAGCCTACTACCTTGGATGGTTGGGCTGAGCGCCTGGGTGCTTTTGGCAAGTCAATTCCACAGGAACAGGTCTTTGTGCACATGGACAACACGTGCTATTTCCTTGGAGATACGATATATTACAAGGCATACGTGCGTCGTAGTGATACAGGCACGCCGAGCCGATTGAGCGGAGTCCTCTATGCGGAGCTGCTGAATCAGGACGGCTACCTTGTAGAGCGGCAACAGCTCGAGCTGCGGAACGGACAGGTGGATGGAAGTTTCGTCCTGCAAGATACGCTCTACGGAGGCTATTACGAGCTGCGAGCCTACACGCGTTGGCAACTCAACTGGGGCATCACGGAGCATCCTCACAACAAGGTCTCCGAGCAATGGTTCTTTAATAAACGCATGGCGAAGGAGTATTATCAGGACTATGAGAAACTCTACAGCCGTGTCTTCCCTGTTTTTGATAAGCCTAAGGAGCCAGGCGACTTCTTCCACGAGATGACCCTTCGCCCGCTTCGTCGCCTGTCGAAGATAGACGAGACGTCTCCCAAACCACGGCTGCAACTCTTCCCCGAAGGTGGAAACATTGTGGCTGGTGTGCCTAATCGGGTAGCCTTCGAAGCCACAAGCAATGAGGGGCTTCACTTGGATGGCAAGGTGACGGTGACCGAAGGCTCGGGTACGGTTGTTGCCGAGGCTGACGTCGAGCAGCGAGGTCGCGGCTCGTTCACCTTCACGCCCCAGAGCGGCAAGACTTACACCGCGACCTATGTCGGCAAGAAAGGCACGACGAAAGAAAAGCTTCCGAGTCCCGATGTG
>DLBF01000149.1 GCA_002494215.1 Prevotellaceae bacterium UBA7028 | reverse complement strand
GGCAGGACGCAGGGTGTCACCCGTTGTAGAAAGGGCACCGCTAATCTGACCATCGGCATGACCGCTCTTAATGATAAGGCAGCCAAAATACAGAGGATCTGTCAGTACCTTCTTGCGAGCCTCCTCCATTGTCATACCCTTGCTCTTACGCAGGTTGTAGAGCAACTCGGCATATTCGTTTGTCAGCTCACTGGTTGCAGGGTCAATAATCTCGGCCTTGTCGAGATGGGTAAGTCCCAACTTCTTTCCCAAGGCAAAAATCTCGTCGCGGTTACCAATAAGAATAATCTCTGCCAAGTCATCGGCAAGGGATTTATCTGCGGCTGTCAGTGTTCGCTCCTCCAAGCTCTCAGGCAGTACGATGCGCTGCTTGTTACTCTTGGCACGAGCGATGATTTTCTCCATTAATGTCATAACACTATCTGTTTTATATGTTTAAATTCAAAATTTGTAAATTCAAAATAAGCTAAAGCCTAAAGTCTAAAGACTAATATCAGAACCTTCCCTTCATCAGTAGATGTTCCAGTTCCTCTGCTGAGATATGTGCCCTTAGCACATCGTTATAGGCAGCACTGATGCTACCGGTCTCCTCACTCACCACGATAGCCAATGCGTCCGTCTCCTGACTGATACCCTTGGCAGCTCTGTGGCGCAAGCCAAACTCCTTGGGAATATCCAGGTCGTGACTGATAGGGAGGATGCACGCAGCAGCCGTAATTTTGTTGTTCGAGATTATCATGGCCCCGTCATGCAACGGACTGTTCTTGAAGAAGATATTCTCTATCAGTCGCTGACTGATCTTGGCATTCACCAACTCACCTGTCCTAACAAAATCATTCAGTGGAAGATGGTTCTGCAATACTATCAAGGCTCCCACACGCTGCTTGCTCATATTCAGACAAGCCATTACAATGGGGAAGATAGTCTCACGCTCATGCACGAACTCAGACATATCCTTCTTCTTGTCGGGACGGAAGAAATTCACAAACCTGTGCACCCTCTGACGCGTTCCTACCCTGAAGAAGAAATGCCTAATCTCCTCCTGAAACAATATAATGATGGCAATGGCACCCACATTCACTAGTTTATCCAGAATGCCACCCACCAACTTCATCTCCAATACTTTGCTGACAACAATCCAGAAACTGATAAAGAACAACACTCCGTAGAAGATATTCACAGAGCGCGATTGCTTCATTACTTTGTAGCAATAGAACAAGCCAATTGCCACAAGCAAGATATCAATCAAGTCCTTTATTCCGAATTCTAGCATGCCAACATCTTTTTCACTATCTGTACCACCTCGACAGCAGCCTTCACATCATGCACCCTAAGGATACTTGCACCCTTCAGCAACGCCAATGTGTTCAGCACAGAGGTTCCGTTCAATGCCTCCTCGGGCGAAGTACCCAGCAGGCGATATATCATAGACTTACGACTAATGCCAACCAGCATAGGCAGTTCCAGCACCTGCAGGTCCTGCATACGGTTCATCAGTTCGTAGTTATGCTCCAGTGTCTTGGCAAAGCCAAAGCCGGGATCCAGGATAACATCCTTAACGCCCAACTCATGCAACTGCTGCACCTTAGTGCCGAAGTAACGAAGCATCTCGGCCAAGAGGTCGTCGTAATGCGGTCCGTTCTGCATTGTCTGTGGATCGCCCTTCATGTGCATCAGGATATAGGGGACACCCAGCGCCGCTACTGTATCGAACATACGGTCATCCAGTTCACCACCACTGATATCGTTGATAATCTGCACACCAAACTCCTCCACACACATCTTGGCCACATCAGCCCTGAATGTATCCACACTCACCACAGCATCAGGGGCAATATTGCGCAGGATCTTCAATCCTCCACGCAGACGATCCATCTCCTCCTCGGCCGACACATCATCAGCCCCGGGACGACTGCTGTAGGCTCCGATATCAATCATAGAGCCACCCTCAGCCAGAATAGCCTGCACACGGTCTGCAATCTCCTGCTCTGTATTCTTACGACTTGCCGAATAGAACGAGTCTGGTGTTACATTCAGGATTCCCATGACCTGAGGTTCGCCCAAATCCATGAGTTTTCCTCCCACATTTATAGTATATGGTAACAGACCTTTCATATATTTATTGGTAATTTGGCACAAAGTTATACATTATTTATAAATTATCGGAAAAATGAATTAACTTTGTGTCGTTAATTGTAAAAAATCAAGCAATATGAAGATAGAACAATTATATGAAATCTACTTACAACACCCCATAATAACAACAGACAGCAGGGACTGCCCTGCTGGCTCCATCTTCTTTGCACTAAAAGGAGCCTCTTTCGACGGTAATCTGTATGCTGCTTCTGCCTTGGAAAAAGGATGCGCCTATGCTGTGGTCGAGAAGGAATTTGCCCCCGAAGGCGACACCAGATATGTTGCCGTGGAGAATCCCGAACAGACACTACAGGAATTGGCAGCCTATCACCGCCAGCAACTCAGCATCCCCGTGCTGCAGATAACAGGCACGAACGGCAAGACAACCACCAAGGAACTGATTGCCTGCGTATTGGCAGAGAAGTACAATGTACTGTTCACCCAAGGCAACCTGAACAACCACCTGGGTGTACCACGCACCCTACTCCGCATTACCAAGGAACATGACATTGCAGTCATTGAGACAGGTGCCAACCATCCTGGCGAAATTGCCTTCCTATGCAATATGGTAAAGGCAGACTATGGACTCATCTCCAACGTGGGTCGTGCACATCTGGAGGGCTTCGGTTCTTTCCAAGGCGTGAAGAAAACCAAGGGAGAGTTGTACGACGACCTGCAGCAGCGCAATGCCAAAATCTTCCTGAATGCCTTAGACGAAGATCTGCTGCAGATGGCAGAGGAGAGAGGATTCCGTCTCTCGGACAATGCTATACCTTATATAGAAGGTCGCATTGACTCCTGCAATCCGTTTGTGAGGATGCAGTGGAGAGAAGAGGACGATGCTCCCTGGCATACCATACAGACTCACCTGATTGGTGCCTACAACATATCCAACCTACGCGCTGCCATTACCGTTGGTATACACTTTGGTGTCACGCCCGAGCAGATTTGCCACGCCCTGGAGAACTATATCCCCAGCAACAGTCGCAGCGAGTTCCGCGATACAGGTCGCAACCGTCTGATTGTAGATGCCTACAATGCCAACCCCAGCAGCATGGTGGCAGCCCTGACAAACTTCCAGTTCATCGATTCAAAAAACAAGATGGTTATCCTTGGCGACATGCGCGAACTGGGAGCCGACAGCGAACTGGAGCATCGAAAAATTATGGACATCCTGGCAGGCATGCCCTTAGAGGATATCTGGTTGGTAGGAGACAATTTTGCCTCGCTCAACTATCAGAACAAACGCATGAATGCCAGATACTTCAAGGATGTAGAGGCCGTAAAGGCTGAAATCCACGACAATCCGCTTACAGGAAAAACGATCCTGATAAAAGGCAGCAACGGAACCAAGCTGTTCCAACTACCCGACTATTTATAAGGAAAAGAAAAAAGTTATGGCGTTAGTCTTCTACCAGACAACGCCATAATTTATTTCCTTGCATCTCAACGTCCATCTCCGTATCATCACGGTACAATGGCCCTGTGCCAAGTCCTTGTGCTTCCTTACAACTTGGCCCAAAAATTCTTGCTGCCAGCAAAGCCACGTTACGCAGGCCTATGTTACCCTCATGGGCAACAGAAACCACAACGCCCACTTCGCGCTTCATTGCCTCGCTTGCCCATTCGATGGAGCTTGTTATGCCACCATGCAGCATAGGCTTTACGACTATAAACTGGGGACGTATGGTATCCAGAAGGATACGCTTTTCTTCCAGCACATTCACACCTATCAACTCTTCGTCAAGGGCGATGGGAGCCGTTCCCTCTTCCCTTGCCATTTGGCAAAGTTCGGCCATATCCTTCCACTGATACTGCCTGACGGGCTGTTCCACCAAATGAATGTCGTATGACTTAAGTTCCTTCAACAACTCTTTTGCTTCTTCAAGGTCAAAAGTCCCCTGGGCATCAACACTCAGTTTCAGTGTATCTTTCGAAAAACGAGACCTAAGAGTCTGGATAACCTTCAACACATCAGCCCCCCCTCCTTCACCTATACGCAGTTTCAGGTGGCGGAAGCCCTTCAGAATCATACGCTTGCTGCGACTGAGCATCTGGTCGTACCCCTCAACATCCACAACAGCATAGGAGGGGATATACGCCTGACTGTGAGCAAAAGGAGTATCATATAGCAAGGGATTCTGCTGAAAATCATATAATGCAGATTCCAATGCGAACAAGAGAGCCGGGTAAGGGCTAAGATGCTTGGCATAATCCTCGCTTGCCAACGCCTCGTTAATCAGTCGGGCTGCGTCAGACATTCTGATATACGCATCCGCATCACAAGAGACGCCAGCCAAGGGAGCACACTCACCCAATCCTATACGCTTTCCCAACTCATCAGTGATACTGATAATAATAGGATGATACTCCTTCCTACCCCGTTGGAAAGGCACTTCTCCCTCCTTAATACGAAGGGTACGCTCTGACAAGTTTATCTGCACAGTCTCTGTTCTTATTTGTTTATAATATGAACATCCCTCTGTGGGAAAGGAATCTCGATATTATTCTCATTCAGCGTATTGTAGATGATTTCCTTCACACGTCCCGTCAGGGCAACCTTCTCCTCTACCAGCATCCAAATGCAGACAGCCAAATCAACACTACTCTCGCCAAAATTCACGAAGGCCACCTTCAAGGGCTGCTCTTCTACATTGGTAATGCACATTCCATCGGCATTCTTCTCAAGGCACGCAGGCATCAGTGCATCTGTCAGCACCTTACGAACCTCCTCCACATTGGTACCATAAGCCACGCCAACAGGAATCTTTATCAGCTCATAACGATGGTTACGTGTCATATTCTTAAAGTTCTTACTGAACAGGGCACTATTCAGGAAGGCTATCACACAACCGTCGGCCGTAACAATCTGCGTACTCTGATAAGTAATACTCTCCACTTTTCCTGCGATGCCGTCGCATTCGATATAGTCACCCACATGAATACGTCCCGTCATCAGTGAAATACCATAGAAGAAGTTCTCCAGGATGCTCTGCATGGCAAAACCCAAACCAGTAGCCAGACCTGCACTGACAATGCTAATACCCGCCCAGGGCACATTCAGCACAACCAGTACAATGACGAGATAAACGCCCCAGCAGAGAATGCCAATTACATTACGCGCCAGGGTAAGGTTCAACATCTCATTCTCGGCAAGCACCTTACGTCTGTAATGACAATAGAATCCGCGAATGCCATAATTCAGGTAACGGAATATAAACCAGAGGGTTGCCACAACACATAGGCGGTCCAGAGATATACGAATCAGATTCTCCTTGTTGATGATATCCATGCGGAAGAAAGACTCGCAAAGGCTTGTCATCTCAAAGACACGGGATGCCCAGTAAATACTGAAGAAGACTGAAGCTACACCAACGATGGGCACCAATGTACGGTTGAACAAATCGTAAATCCATGTTACAGAGATATAATCGCCATGCTGCATCTTCTTCTTCAGCGCCTTCAATTCATCTGTCACATCTATTCCCTGAGCTTTCTTTGCCTTCAACTCTGGATCCAACTTAGCCAGCAGGAATCGTTCCTCGTACATCTCCATCAGGTCATAGATACAGGTTACCGTCATGATAGCAGCCAACTGGAACGTCCACCAGATTAGAATCTGAACAGCCAACAACGAGAAACCTACCCATGAAGCCACGCAGGAAACAAATATCACTAAGCTGGTGGCATGCATATACATAATGTCCATCATGGGAAGTTGTTCTCTGTGATGCTTGGAGACAACCCACTGCCAAATGCAGAAGCCCAACAAGATGGGAGGGAATATCAGATTAACCACATGATTGGGAATCAACACGATTCTGAACAGAATCACCACAAAAGCCATTACCATCAAAGGCATGTAGAGAATAGCCGCATGACGCATCTGCTCACCCTTGAGGCGAATATACAGACTCAGGAAGATAACCTCCAACAGCCAGGCCATAGTAATAATCTGTCCTGTTCCCATCTGAATGAAATTACGCTGAGACAAAGAGCGCACAACCATAACAATGATGGCGAACAGGCCAATTCCCACAACATTGTTCAGCATATGGCGCTTCACCTTGAAGGCTTCGCCACGCCATCTCTTAGGCAGCAGCCATCTCAGGAAGACATAGCTGACAAGAAGTGAAAGAGCCAGATAGAGTATCAGGAAGATACTGATAAACAGAACCGTTGCACCACGCCATTCAGAGAAGGTCTGCTCGTGACCGGCAAATGGCTTGTACTTGGTCTTTATGGCATTCTGAGCTCTAAACCACTGCATAGGGAACGTCTTCAGGATCTTGAAATAATTGTCGCCACCGTTCTTGAAGATATTATCTTGCAGCAACTTATACCTGCCCTTTGCAAACTGGTTCAATTCCTCTACCTTACCGATAACACTCTTGTAATAAGTATTCTCAGCCTCCAGTTTCTCCAGGAAGAGCTGCATATTATCACGCAGGGTTTCTGCATATTTCAAACAATCCTCCCTATCCCTCAACTGCTGACCAGTAAGGAACAGAGGTTCATGACTCTCCTCTTCCGCATCCTTGTCTTGTCCCATAAGAAGAATATTCTTCTCCTGCATGCTGTCTCTAACCTCAAGCAGAGAGTCTTTCTTCTCACGCAGAGAATCAATGGCCTGCATCAGAATGCTGTCGTTCTCCGTCAGAATGCTGTCAGCATCGGCTGCCGTGACGGGAGGCATACTCTTGAGCGACTGAATCAGCGCATCATACCTCTCTATCTCCTGCTTTATGCGCAAGATTATCTTATCATATTGGTGCATCTTGCTGTCACGATTGCTAAGGTCGTGATACAAGTCGGTAGCCTGCTGGCAGGCGTATGCCATATCAAAGGTATTGTCCGTTGTCTGTGAATACAGCATAAGGCCAATCTGTTCGCACTGATGCATGAAGCTCACCAACTGCTGATGCTGCTGGGTTCCCTGCTGCTCGTACATAGCCATAAAGTACTGCTGCTGTTCATACTTTTCCTGCAGTTCAGCCTTCAGTACACTCAGGGTACGTGCCAAGTCTTTCTCCTTTAACACAGCATTTGCAGGAATCAGGCAGACTGCCATCAATAGAATAAGAACCAGAACTCTTTTCATTGCTTTATTATATATATAAGGTAAAGGGATTTGTTTTAATTTTCGATTTAGGCATTCAGTTGGTCGTAGGTCTTCTTTCCCTTTACGTGGTAATTCCACAGAATGCTCTTAGGGAACAGAATCTCACTTGCCGGCACCACTGTAGCCTGAATATTTTTCTCACGGTCAGGGCGGAAATCAGCCTTCGTCTTACGGAAAGCCCATCGCCCCCTCCACACAGCCAGACAACTACCCCACTGAAGAGTAACGAAGAAGTACAGGCATGCCAAAGCATCCAGCCAGAAACGCCAGCGCATAACATATGCCAACTGATCGTCGGGCAGATTCTTATAGAGCAGAATCATGTTGTTGCGGAAGTTTAGGAACGTCTTACGTGAATTGCTCTTAGGCAACGACGCTCCACCCACATGAAAGACTACGCTCTCAGGGATGCAGACTATCTGATGCCCTCTGCTACGAAGTCTCCAACAGAGATCTATCTCCTCCTGATGAGCAAAGAAACGGGCATCCAATCCGCCAGTCTCCCAATAGAGCTTGCTGCGAATCATCAGCGCCGCACCTGTTGCCCACAAGACGGGAGCTATGGTGTCGTATTGTGCCAAATCCTCCTCAACGGTATTGAAAACCCTTCCTCGACAGAAAGGATAACCCAGCCAATCTATGTATCCGCCACAGGCACCTGCATATTCCAGCATCGGGCGGTTCCACTCACACCTCAGCTTAGGCTGGCAGGCAGCGACCTCCTGATGAGCATCCATATACGAGAGCATAGGAGCCAGCCATCCCTCAGTCACTTCCACATCGCTGTTCAGCAACAGATAGTATTCGGCTTCCACCTGGCGCAGTGCCTGGTTATAGCCCTCGGCAAAACCATAGTTTCTGTCCAGCACAATGGTTCTCACCTCCGGGAACTCGCTTTCCAATACCTTCAGCGAATCATCCTTGCTGGCATTGTCAGCGACAATCACCTCCGCCTCCTGGCTGTATTTAATTACCGAAGGAAGGAATTTACGCAACATGCTTGCTCCATTCCAATTCAGTATAACTATTGCTATGTTTTTCATATTATCTCTGCTGTTAACAACTCTTCTGTTTCATCCCACGCCCCTAAACGGACGTTCACTATTCTGTTGTCCATCTCTTCCGTAGTATGTACTGCTACTTTAATGTAATTATCCGTGAATCCGTGCATAATGCCTTTGGTTCTGCTGTGCTCCAGCAGTACTGGTCGTACCTGACCCACAAAACGCTCGTAGAAGTCACGCAACTTATGCTGACTGAGTGCAAGAACCTGTTGGCTGCGTTCATGTTTCTGCTGAGCAGACACCACATAGGGAATCTGCAAGGCTTTCGTGCCAGGGCGCTCACTATAGCTGAAGACATGATACTGGCTTACGTCTATCCTCTCCATAAAACTGAGCGCTTCACGGAACAGTTCATCTGTCTCGCCACGTGTTCCAACAATCACATCCACACCAATAAAAGCATCAGGCATCAGTTCGCGCACACGAGATACCTTATTATAGAATAGTTGGGTATCATAACGACGGTGCATCAATCTGAGAACCTCATCACTTCCGCTCTGCAAGGGAATATGGAAATGTGGCATAAAGGCGCGACTCTGTGCACAGTACTGCAGCACCTCGTCAGTAAGCAAGTTGGGCTCAATGCTGCTGATGCGATAGCGCTCTATACCCTCTACTGCATCCAATGCCTTAACCAGATCCAGAAATGTCTCACCTGTAGTCTTGCCAAAATCACCTATATTAACGCCCGTTATCACAATTTCCTTTCCACCCAGCCGAGCTGCTTCCTGAGCCTGCTCTACCAGCGACTGTATGCTGCCATTCCTGCTTCTGCCTCTGGCAAAAGGAATGGTACAATAGGTACAATAGTAATCACAGCCGTCCTGAACCTTTAGGAAGTAACGCGTCCTATCGCCACAGGAACAACTGGGCACAAAACTGCGTATATCCGCCGTCTTGCTGGTATGATGCTCATGCGCCACAAGAGCCCTTTCCTCAGGCATCATGGGCAGGCGCTCCGATATATATTGCAATATCTGTCCCTTCTGTTCGCTACCCAAGACAAGGTCAACTCCATCCAAGGCAGAGACCTGCTCAGGCTTAAGTTGTGCATAACAACCAGTCACCACAACCAGCGCACCAGGATGTCTGCGTACCATCTTGCTGATGGCCTGCCTGCATTTGGCATCAGCCACCTCCGTAACGCTACAAGTATTTACAATACAGATATCAGCCACCTCACCCTTGGAGACTGTCTCTACACCTGCCTCCTTGAGTTGCTTACCCACAGAACTCGTCTCTGCGAAGTTCAGTTTACAACCTAATGTAAAATATGCGGCCTTCTTGCCCTTAAAATCATACATGCCTGCAAAGATACGAATAAGCGAGAACAATACAAAATAAAAAAGTTTTTTTATTTTTATTGTCGAGCGCAAGTATCTTCGACAATAGTCAAAGATACGAATAAGCGAGTGATAAATGAAATAAATTCAATTTTATTTCTTTATCCGAACGTAAGTATCTTCGACAATAGTCAGAGATATGATTAAGTGAGTACAATACAAAAGAAAACAGCATTTCCTTTTATACCCGAACGGAAAAACAAACGAAAAACACATTATTATTTCTATTCTGATGCAGAAATAGCGAAAAAGCACCGAATCCTTATTAACACAAAAAGTGGAAAATGTAAGTTTTTATAAAAAAAACGAAAAAACCGTATCGCTGATTTTCAGGCAGTTACAAAAAATGTTTAAAAAATCTATAAAAAAATCGACAAAAAAGATACAACGTATTGAAAAACTCCGTACCTTTGCATCGTTTTTATAAGCAATTGATTGTTTTACA
>DLBF01000114.1 GCA_002494215.1 Prevotellaceae bacterium UBA7028 | reverse complement strand
CTCAGGAAGTAGAGTGTCTTGCCGTCAGCACTAATCACAGGGTTACGGTCCTCGCCAGCATGAGCCGTTACATTTGTATGCTTACCACTCTTGGCATCATAGAACCATACATCCCGGGTAATAGAAGAAGTATGATGCTTACGCCACTCATCCTCATAGCCTTTGCGATCTTGATAATAGAAGCTCTTGCCATCGGGGGCGAAGTTCAGCATCTCAGTAGGCGTACCTAACACCTGCAGCGTTCGGCCACCTTTCACGGGTACCTTATACAGTTCGGGCAAATTGTTTGACGGGAACAGAACACTCTCTGCAGGATCCTGAATCTGAGCACCGAACAGTATCCATTTGCCATCGGGTGTGAAAGCTTGAGGTATCTCAGGCACACTGTTATAGGTCAGTCGTGTGGCGGAACCGCCCTCGGCAGACATTACAAAAATATCCATATTTCCATGTCTGTCACTGGCAAAAGCAATATGCTTGCCATCAGCGCTCCATACGGGAGAACATTCATAACTGTTCTGCGTGGTTAGTTGTAGAGCCGTTCCTCCGCTTGCAGAGACCTTGTAGATATCCCCTTTATAGCAGAAGATAACCTGTAAACCGTCAGGACTAACCTGAACATCTCTTAACCATAGCGGAGTAATAGCTTGGCTGGCATTAGCATGGAGTGCAAGACCCATAAATGTTGTAAGCAGCGCAGCAGCAAGCACCCGACATTTTGGAATATCTTTCATATAGTTGTATTATATTTATGGTTCGTCATACTTTTCAATATCCTCGTCAAGGCGTCCTTCCCATAGATATTTCTTGGTCTCACGGGCAGCTACTCCACTTAGCAGGAGCAGGGCTACCAGATTGGGGATGGTCATAAGGGCGTTCATAGTGTCGGCAATATTCCAGATAACATCCAGGCTGATGATACTGCCGAAGAACAAAGCCACAATGTACAGGATGCGATAAAAGCGGTTGATGCGATGATGCTCAATGTAATTAACGGCACACTCACCGTAATAGCACCACCCTAGAATGGTGCTGAAGGCAAAGGTCAGAATACCGAAGGTAAGCAGCGGAGCACCCACATACGGGATCTTGGAGAATGCCTCCTTCGTCAGTGCCGCACCGTCGGCATAGCTGATGTCGGGGTATGCCAATATACTGCTCACAATCACCAGACCGGTCAGGGCACAGATGACAACAGTGTCCCAGAACGTACCTGTACTGGACACCAGGGCCTGCCTGACGGGATTACGCGTCTGTGCCGCTGCTGCTACGATGGGAGCACTACCCATACCGCTCTCATTCGAGAACAGACCGCGGGCTATACCATAGCGTGCTGCCATCATAACCGTAGCTCCCACAAAGCCGCCACTAGCTGCCGTAGGATTAAAGGACGACTCAACAATAAGCTGTACGGCAGCCCATACATAGTCACCGTTCATGCAAAGAATCACAATACATCCCACCACATAAAGCGCTGCCATGAAGGGGACAAAAATAGTGCATACACGGGCTATGGACTTCACACCTCCCATGATCACAAGTGCCGTAAGCAGACAGATAAACAGTCCCACTGTCCAAGTAGGAATACCGAAGGTCTCTCTTGCCAGCAGAGCAATGGAGTTGGCCTGCACCGTACAGCCAATGCCGAAGCTGGCCAAGGCTGTAAAGATGGCGAAGAGCAGTGCCAGCCACTTCATGCCTAAACCGTTTTCCAACGCATACATAGGGCCCCCGTATGTCTTTCCGTCACTGCCCTTTACACGATATTTCACGGCCAGCAGACCCTCTGCGTACTTAGTGGCAATGCCAAAGACCCCTGTCAACCAGCACCAGAAGACTGCGCCGGGTCCACCTAATGCTACAGCAGTAGCCACCCCAACGATGTTACCCGTGCCGATAGTAGCTGCCAAAGCCATGGCTAAAGCTCCGAACTGCGACACATCTCCCGTTGCGCCTTTATCCTTCTGTACTGACAAGCGAATACCAGTCAACAACTTCCGTTGCGGAATACGCAATCTGATAGTGAGGAACACATGCGTACCCAGCAATAATATAATCATTGGCCAGCCCCATAAGATGGAGCTGAGATAAGAGAATAAATTGTAAATCGAATCCATCAGTACAGTAAAGTATCACCCCGAAAAGGACAATTATCAATTAAATAATCTGCAAAAGTACATGAACTTATTGTAATAGCCAAAATTATCATAAAGATTCTTTCTGCTCATTCATAAAAACAGAGGCAAGAAACCCTACCTCTGTTTTTTTCTAACCTCTAATCATTTAGGTTATGCAGGCATATCAATCATCGCTCCATTCAGAGTCCTCAAAAAAAGACTTTTGTTCATTAACAAGGCTACCATTTTCTCCAGCGCCCTCATCATACTTCTTCCATGTAGCAGTCGATACAGCAATGAATGTAAAACACTCTGATTGCTCTACTTTTGACTTGGGTATTATATATTGTCTTTTCATCTCTTTCTATAATTTTGAATTTATCAATTTTGAATTATAACACCACTTTTTTCCCGTTAACGATATAAATTCCCTTCGGCAATTGTGAATTAAGCTTGCGTCCAGCAAGATCATAAACAACGGGAGCAAACTCTTCATTCTTCACTCTTAATTCTTCATTTAATGAAGTAGCTCCTTCCTCATTGAAGTAGAAGGTTTTAACATCGCCACCTGATTCAGCTTCCAGATATGCCTTAAAGGCGGGAATGACACTGGCACCATCTTTGTAGAAGGCCACACCCTGAGAGCCATTAGCAAAGATATAGCTGTTCTCCGGGCGGTTGATAGTAGCAAATGTTCCTGTAAGAATGCTGCTGGCAGAACCTCCCATTGTGACTTTAAAGTTATAAATGCCTTCTTCACCCTTCAGGATAACTCCCGTATTAGCTGGTATAATACCATCTTCTATTTTCGTAAACAAAAGTTCATCGCCTTTATCTTCACCGTAATAAGCTTTTATACCTTCAGGAATCTCTAATGATACAGGAGAACACAATGTAGCGTATCCTACCTCGGAGATGCTGACAGGTAGCACATTTACATCCTCTACTACCCAAGCGTAACGTACATCATTATTATAGGAAGAACCACGGTCTATGGTATGGTTGCTGTCCTTGTCATAGCTATAGTAACCGTTCGTCTTGATGGTGTACTTGCCTTCATGGTAACTGTTGGGCTCAACAGCAGCCTTGTAGCTGGTACCTACAGGAGCCAGAGATTTTGCGCCACCGTCGAGGTACTGACCGACAGAATAAGATACCAGTCCTTCAGGAGCGAAGTACCAGATGGTTGTTGCATCAGTAGCTGTTGTTGTGGAAAGCGGAGCGGTTCCTGTAATGTAAGCATTGGATGCCGTTCCCTTGAAGCGATAGAAGTGACCGGGACGCGGTGACTTCACAGCCTCTTCCTCTGCCTGCTCCTTGGTTAAGTAGAACTGTCTGTTAGTGATGTTCTGAATGCTGTGTCCCTTCTGATAAACTATACAGTAGCCAAGAGGACTTACCGTCTCGCCTTTGGCACACTCCTCAAAGAGGATATCAAAGGTACCGTCACCATTATTGAGAAGGGCAGAATAGGCACTCCAGTTATGTGATACGTTCATGCCTTGTGTCCAGCTGGCACCGCCAAAGGTAGAGAAATCCGTTACGGCAAAACCCTTTTCCTTAGGCACGGCAATATAGTAGTACTGCACATCACGGCGCTGACTACCGTACATGGGGGCAGTCTGCAAGACAACTGTATTCTTATCACCATAAGCATCGTATGCCTCCACTACCTCAACGTCGCCGTTGCAGGCCGTAGCAACAGCATTGTTCCATTGACCGGTGGCATCCCACTGCCCGGCAGCCGTATTGAAATCAGAATAGTTGAAAACATTCACCCAGCGGCTGCTATTGCCACGCCCCATGAGCAGGACTGAGCCATCAGGGAGTTCTATCACATGTGCTTCATCACCGCTGTTGGCTATCTGATTACCTAACACCTTCCACGTAGCACCGAAGTCGTCAGAATACACCACCACATCACCGCCGTTCACAACAATGGCACTATAGATACGGTTGTACTGGGCACCTGCTGCCTTACGGACAGACTGCGTAATCTTACCGCTCGAGAAGAATGCACGTACGATACCACTGCTGCCGTCCTGTGCTCGGATACCGGCATCTACGAAGGCCTGCATAATATCAGGCATGATATATTCATAGTTGCCCCATGTGACACCGCCATCTGTTGAACGCCATCTTACGCAGCCTTGTTGAGCCTGACTGACATCGGGGTTATAGGTCGAGCTAATCCACTTGGCATTACCACCACAGCAGATCATCAGGACATCATTGCCAGAGTTACCAGGCGTATTATCTGCTACTACGGCAGCATCACCAAAGCCCCATTCAATGACGTTGGCTGTATTAACGCCCCAGTTGCCCTCTGCTACGCACAGAGCGGAACTCCATGTATCACCATTGTCATCGCTGTAACGACGCTCTATGCTACATGCACCTATACCAACATCCTGTTTACCTGGTCTGTAATCAGAGAAAGCAACCAGTCGACCACTCTGTGTACGTACAATGGCAGGAATACGGTATGAAGACTTATTGTCATCGCTATAATCGTACCATAGGACAAGGCCATTACCTGTTGATGCCGTGTAGTTAGCTACTAATGTAGCGCCATCAGCGACCTCAGCCAATTCACCCACCTCAATGCTGGTACCATAATCCTTCTCACCTACCGTAAAGCCCGTAAATTCATAGCCACGGTAGCTTGTTGCTGTAGCAGTAATCAGAGCGGCAGGAAGGTTGCCTAGTGTTTGTGTCTCAGTGTCAGCATAGAGATATTTATTCACTGTCTCATTATTGACTGACATCATAAATTTACCCACACGGGTGTTCTCTGCCTCGGTCACACCAGTCACATTAACAGCAAAGTTCACCTCCACAGAGGAAAGATATAGCTCGATGGTAGAAAGAACATCTGAAGGATTAAAGTCCTCTACCTCATATATTATACATTGGTTACCCATATCTGCAGCACTCCAGCTGTCGAAGCCTGCACCGGTTTCGAAACCAGAGGTTGCATTTAGAGTATTCGAACCTGATTTTATCAAGAATGAGGGCGAAGTCGATGCAGCAAAAGATACAGGAATAGGTGTATCTGTCAGATTTGCTCCATTGCCAGCAACGAACTTTCCTGCCTCAAGACTCCACATATAGTACTTATCCTCATAACTTATCAAAGCAAAGTAGTTGACAGGATAGGAAGCATCCTTGACGGTATTAGCCAACTTACCATTGTTAACGGTGTAAGTGCCTCGAGGAACAACAATCTTATATGCCTTTGTGTTGCTAAGATTCGAGATAGGGCATATAATACCATCCTTCAAAGTACGTATTACCTTAATGATGCAATTCTCATCACCGATGGTACCCGCATAGTCATAGGTATAGAATGTGTTTGAAGTAATATCCTCCGGAATAACGGGATTGCTGCCTGCCTCTTGCTGAACAACAACACTTGTCACCTTCGTTATACCATCACTCTCGTATAGTTCATACGTAACATCAACGATTTTAGTACCGACAGGCACTACCATAATGCTAAAATGCGGAATATAGAGAGTGTTGCCTTTGTTGGCTGTATTAATGGTAAAATAGGTGGATTGTGCATTCAAACCCGTTACCTCGAAAGACTTGGATCCTGTAGGGTTATTATATGGTGGAGAGCTGGCCACGACAGATACACTGCCATCCTCAGAAGTCAGCGTATGAGCAGCAGAATATGAATTAGCCGAACAAGACAGATTATAACCTGTGATGACATAGCCATCGGGGACAGCCAGTGTAACACGATAATCCGTACCTCCTGAAGCCGTTACAATTTTAAAGCAATTTCCATAATCAGCAGCATTGACTGTTTGTTCACCAATAGTAACACCCGATGCTGCCGTTACCGTTACGCCGGACAATCCAGAGCCGTTGGCAGTAGTAAACACCTGACCGGAAAAAGAGCCAAAACCAGCTGCTGTAGGAAGTCCGCTACTGGTATTTGCAATCTTCACATCAATCGCCCAAATACCAGGAGAACTGAGAAGGGCACAAAGTAATAAGATTAGTTTTTGTTTCATGGTTTATTGTTAAATTTATGATATATGGTCAATTGTATTATCCGGTTTAGTTCACGGAATACTTTCCGTGTATATTTTTTCATGATATCTGTTTATGCCGCAAAGATATAACATTTTTCCGATACAACAAAAAGTTACTACGAAAATTTGGATAAACTTAAATACAGATGTACCTTTGCAGTACATAATAACAAAGACAATATGGAAAAATTTGAAGATATATTAAGGAAAGACCTGCATCAGTACCTGCTGAGCATGAAGAAAGTGGATGAACGAATGCCAGATTGCCCCGATGTTGAGGAAAAGTGGGAAGCAATTGCCAAAGCATACCTACCGGATGGTATTCGCGAGTTCCAAGCCTACCCTACCACATCACTCGGTTGGATGATGTACATAGGTATGGCTGTTGCTAAATTCTGGGATTCGACGGAATGGGAAAGCTACGCCAACCTGCCCGACCTCTATGCCAGCCTAAGAAACAAACGGGGTTACGATGAGATGGATGAGTACATTAGGCAGGAAGTTCTGCTGCTGGAAGGAAAAGACTACGACGCAATAGAAAAACTTGTTGGCGAGTGCGCCTCACGTGTCAACAATGCCCTTCGTCATCAGCCATTTGAGCCAGGGACTAAAGAAGCATTCAATGGATATATTTCCTGCCTTCACCAACTCTATCTGATGGGAGCCGCCATACAGTTGAAACGTATGGGGTATCACATGACAAAACTGAATTAAGAAGACAGCTTCGTACTTCATTTGCAAGGTATTCTTCGCAAAAAAAGAGCAGAGCCCAAAGGCCTGCTCTTTTCTGTTTTTGATATTCGCTAATTAGGAAAGAACTACTTTCTTGTCATTTACAATATAAAGCCCCTCTCCGTTGGGAGAGGGGTTGGGGAGAGGCTTTACACGTTGCGATATTCGGCTTTGGCATCGAAGCAGGGGCAGGCTTTCTTTACGTTGGGCAGGTCGCGATGGCCTAGGATTTCAGCCTCGGGATGCTCGGCCTTCAGTCGGTGCAGCAGCTTCAGCAAGGCCTGCTTCTGAGCTGGCGTGCGTGTGTCGGCAGGATGGCCCTGCTCGTCCAGTCCGCCCTCGTAGCAAACGCCCAGCGAGTGCTGGTTGAAGCCCTTGGCATGAGCGCCTACCAGCTGTTCGTGCCGTGTCTGGTAGGTCTGTCCCTTGCGCGTGATGTAGTAGTGGTATCCCGTGAACCCGAACCGTTTGGCATGGCAGCTGATGAGCGATGTAACGGAGAACGTCTGGTTGCATCGGGTGGCACTACAATGAATGACGATTAATACTATACTTCTCATGTTTTCGTTCCTCCTTTTCTTTAGTTTATGCAGCTGGTAACACCGAAGCTGGTTGCAATGGCTGTCAGCACAGCCAGTATCGTCTGAATGACGAATTTCCAAGTCTCTTTATTTTTCATAGAAAAATAATGTTAAAATGTTGAAATGTTAAAATGTTAAAACTCTAAAAACGTTAAAATATTAAAATATTGAAATATTAAAATGTTGTGGTGGTAAAGGTGAAAGGGCAGCAAAAGATGAATAACCTTTTAATCTTTTAACTTTTTAACCGGCGATAGCCTTAACCCTTTAACCTTTTAACCTTTTAACTTAAAGAGTTGGGCCCGAAGGCCCACTCTTTATCAGTTTTGTCCGCCTCCGGTGTTGCCGCCGGTGCTACCACCAGTGCTACCGCCCTGGTTCTGGCTCCCCTCGCCTTCGGGAGAGGGGTCGGGGGTGAGGCTGCTGTTCTCCTCGGGATCCTCCTCCACATCGTTGTTGTCGGCGCTGGTGACGCGCTTCACGATTCTGCCATCCTTGTCGTAGCAGGTGATGGCAATCTTGGTGGCCTGCAACTCCTCCTTAACCTCCTTGGAGGGTGTGAAGATGACACGACGGGCAGAGATGAGCGAGGTCTTCACATCCTCTATGTTCTGCACACTCTTGGAACGAACGCTAAAGCGCATGCTGCCCAGTCCTGGCAGAGGCACGTTGTGACCTTCGGTTGCCCAGGTGCGGATAACCTCGCCTGCTGCGTCCCAAGCGGCCTTAATAACGCCCACGCTGATACCCGAGCGCTTGGCGGCTTCCTCGATAACCTTGCTGGCGTCCAGCGTGTTGTACAGGTGCGCAGAGAGCACAAAGGCCATTTTCTCTACATTCTTTTCGAACGATACGTTCTGTTGCTTTGCTTTAATTTGAATCATATAAACAACCCCCTCCTAACCTCCCCAAGGGGAGAAACTGCGAAACAGGGCATTGGCAGTTTGGTTAATAATTTTCACTTTTTGCTGCCTCCGGAGTCTGCACGTGTTGTTCCCGGGAGTGTGCACGCGTTGGCTCGGGGAGTCTGCAAATGTAAGAGCGAGTGTCTGTTTTTGTTTGACGATACAAAGGTACGACATCGGCAGAGCGCGATGGCGGTCTTTGGTGGACATGGGGGAAGGAGCAGAAAAATTATTGCATTTCTTCCGGCATCTCGATGCAATAGTCGTCGATAATGAATTTGACGGCCTTGGGAGTCAGCATCTTGGCACGTGGGGCAACGCCCATCTTGGCAAGCACATCCCTGCGTGTGTTCAGGTACCTGCGGAACGTGTTGGCGCTTACGCCAGCCAGCTGCGCTAGTTCAGATTTATACATTGTCTTCATATTATAATTATGAATTGTAAATTATGAATTATGAATTGTGAATTATGAATTGTGAATTATGAATTGTGAATTATGAATTATGAATTATGAATTATGAATTGTAAGAAAGTAGTCGCTAAAGTCTTTGCAGCCCGGAGGTAACTGATGGTGCACCAGATTGGGCAGCACCTTCTGCAGCTGCAGGAATAGGCGTTCGCCAGGGGCATCGCGGTCGGGGAACATGTGGAACGAAGTTCCAAGTGAAGAGTGAAGAGTGAAGAGTGAAGAATTTTTATCCTCTTGAACTCCTTGAACCTTTGTGCCGGCTATTGCCTGCAAGATTTCTTTATCCTTTTGCGAGAGCAAGGTCGCCGAGGGAATGGCGATGGCCTTATGTCCTGCCGAGAGCATGGCCCAGCAGTCCGAGCAGCCCTCGGTGATGTAGAGCTCGTCACCCGGCTTCAGCATGTTCAGCACAGGCAGGTTGTAGATGCCGCACTCAGCCCCTTGGGGGAAGCGGAAGCGGGGGGGCCCCGCTTCTGGTTTCAGGTTCCAGGTTCCAGGTTTCAGGTAGCTTGAATCTTGAATCTTGAAACTTGAAACTAAATTGCGGTTCTGCACGCCCACCAGCTTGCCCTCACGATTATAATAAGGTATCTGTAGCCAGGGCACCCCTTGCTTGTCTCGCCACGATGTGAGTCGGCACCAGCGCACCACGCGCTCATCTAAACGTCGCTCCTCAAAGAGAAATCGCTTGGCCTCTTCGTTCAGGAAAGGCCTCTCGAAGAAGCGAGAGTAGAATGACAGCCCCCTCCAGCTCCCCCTTTGGGGGAGTGCTTCATTGCTGCTGCCATCCTTTCTACTTCCTCTAAGACACTCCCCCAAAGGGGGAGCAGGGAGGGGGCTTCCTATTAGCCACCGGCACGCTTCCACAAAGTCCTTATTCAGATACTTCATCACCAGATCTATGGTACCTCCCTTGGCGTCGCACACGAAGCAACGGAACGTGTTGCGTCCGATGTGGAACGACATTGAGGCATGATGATCATCATGAAACGGGCACAGGCACTTATGCCGGCTCACGCAGAGCCCGAGTCGCTCCGCGACTGCCTCAATGGGCAGTTCACGAAGCTTTTGCAATTCAAATTGGTTCATATAAATAAAGTTTAGAGATTAGAGTGTAGAGTTGAGAGTCAGTTGCGAGCTGCGCTCGATAGTTTAGAGTTGTAAGTTTGAGGTTAATTTAACTCCGCCATTGGCGGAACTTTCAACACTATACTTGTTAAACTGACTATCAACTCTAAACTATCAACTATCAACTATTCCCAAGATAGCTTGCCGTCTTGGTATAAAGTCCCGTTTGGCTGGAGTACTCGATGAACTTGCGGAACACCCATTTGCGTAGCTGACCGTTGGTACCCTCCTTGCTCTTGCCGAGCTGCATGCGGAGCGCCTCCAGTTGTGCCTCGTTGAATGTGTCGGGCAGACTATCCAGCATGTTCTTCGGTCCGCGACGCTGCGCCTCGCTCATCGTGTCGGCATCCTTGCCCAGCAGGTCGGCAAAGAGCTGCATCTTGCTCCAGATGTCGTGGTAAACCAGCCATTCCACCAGGTCGCCCATGGCACGCGTCCAAGTCTGGTTATTCATTACCCAGAGTACGCAGCCAGCCTTCCAGGCCGAAAGTAGAGCACGCTTGGAAACGTCCCAGAGTACATCATCATCGGCCAGGTCAGCCATCGAAGCCATATCCGCAGCCAAATTGTCTGTCAGCTTGTTCAACGGCTTAATGATGAACCTGCCCTTGCAGATGTCAAGTCGTACCAAGTACTCGTCCAACTGCTTGTAGAACTCATCCGTATAACGGCCCTGACGGGGAATGCGTCCGTCGCGACTGGTACGTGCCTTATAGGAAAAGACCATTCTGCCGAACGTACCGTTAAACAGTTCTTTCCTGTAGAAACTGCGTGTAGCATACGGCGTGGAAGAAAACGTCAGGTTGGCTCTGAGCGTCGGGTTACCCGTTACGCCAGATTCCGTGGCACGCATGGCTCCCACACGCTGGCGGTCATAGATGATGCGGAGCATCTGCGAAAACTGCCTATGGCCGCCACACAGTCCGTCGGCCATCTCCACCTCGGGCATATTCATGTATTGGGTACGGGTGCCTTGGGACTCCAGGGCCATAGCGTTCTGAAGGAAAGCCGGACGGGTGGTGTCGGAGGGAGGAAACCAGAAAGTCACCTCCGGACGGGCAGGCTTCTCCTTGTTGGCTCCCATACTCTTCACCTGCTTCTGCCATTGCACCAGTTTCTTCAGTTCTGCATCGTCGTGCTGACGGAAGTCGCGACAAATAGCCTCCACAAGGTTGGACAATTGACCCTTATTACAGCCCGAATCGCCAACCAGATTGGCCATCATGCCACATGGCTCCTTCCAAGTGAGGTCTGGGTACTGAAATTCCGAACCGCTCATGTGTGCGCCAAGGATAGGGAAAAGCATCGGAACAAGGGGTTCGTGCATGTCTTTCGAGGCCTGCGAGAGCAGGATTTTAATACATTCTGTCCCTTTTCCAAGGTTTGGCATAGCGGGGGCAGTCGCTTTACTGATATCGTATCTCATTGATATTCTGCTTTTTAGATGAATAAATTGTTCTTTGTCTGTTCCAGTTCCAGTTGTTCCAGTTGTTTTTTAGGTACCCCACACACCCTCTATTATCATATATAACTATATATATATTAATAAGTTATAAAGTCTAAAGAAAGGGGTGTGATGTCTCTTTTTTAAATTGGAACAATTGGAACTGGAACGCAACACGTGTTTCATTCTTCATTCTTCACTCTTCATTCTTCATTTCCTACAAGGCCATAAAGTGCCATGCATAGTTCGTTGTACACACCGAGGGCATAGCGCTCCAGTCGGAAGCCGCGGCCCGTATGCATCGGGCGGAAGTTAGGGCGCAGCGTACCGTCAGCGCCCTGGGTAACGGTAATGTACTTGCCGCGGAAGAGGTGCGGGTTACGCCTGGCGGCAGCGCTGGGCAGTTTCTCACGGAAGGTGTAATGGTCCTCGCGGTCCAGCGTCAGGGAACCCTCATACACCCTGTTCATCTTAGCTCTGCGGTCCGTGCGCAGGATTGTCTTAATGTCCACGCACAATTCTGTGTTGCAGTTAAATACCTTTTTCATATTCTTTTTATGTCGGTATTAAAATGCCTTCTTGCACGCGGCACGATGATATAGAAAGGCGTTCTTCATCCCGTGCCCACCGGAGCCGTGCTCAGTTTTTGACTGCCGCCCCTCCCCCTCTGTAGAAAAAAGAAAAGCAGCAGAAACTCCGGTCTCTTGGAATTCCTGCTGCAAAGGTACGCACTATCCCTGGGGCAATCTATAGTGCATAAATGTGCTATAAATTCAGCCTCTCCCCCGTGAGGGAGGGGGGGCGATAAGTATGAAGATGTGAGGTTAGGGGTTAGGGCGTCATCCCATTTTGTAAAAAAATCACATATCTGTGAACTTTTCTTGTCTTTTTCTTTGTCGTTACTATATAAGTTCGTACTTTTGCACTAAAATAGGTTAGTAAAAAACAATGAAGATTATATATCCAGAGCGGATTGATGAGTTTGCCAAGAAACATCCTGATGCTAAGCCTGCGCTGGAAAGATGGAGCACAATTATAAGGGAAGCAACGTGGAAACATCACGCAGATTTAAAAAGAGACTTTCCTTCAGCCGATTTCGTCGGAAACAACAGATACGTGTTCAATATCAAGGGTAATAATTACAGAACTGTTGTGATGATTACTTTTTTCGCTGGTGTAGCTGCTATCCGTTTTATTGGGACTCACAAGGAATATGACAAGATTAAAGACATAAAAACAATTTAAGCCATGATAATTAAGACAGAGAAGGAGTATAAAGAGTATGAGGCTCGTGCTGAGGCATTGATGCAACGCGGTACGGAGTTGGGAGATATGGATTTGCTTCCGGAAGAGGAAAAGGCGGAGTTCATGCAGTTAAGCGAGGCATTAGACGAATACGGCAGCGCCTATCACCCGCTACCTGGGCAGATGAGTACCCTGCTTACTGATGCTATCCTTACTCAAGTTAAGAAAAAGGGGCTGAAACAGAAAGATGCTGCCAGGATGATTGGCATCAGCTCTACCATGTTCAGCGACCTGATTCATGGCAGACGCTCATTGAGTTTTGAGGTGGCACGTAGTATCCATAAAATCCTTGGCATTCCAGCAGATATCGTACTGGCGTAGCTGACAGGTGAGACTCAGTTTAAAGTTTAAACATCTCGTCAATCTGTGAGCGCCACCGTTGCGGCTTCTGCGCGTTATACACCTGCGTCAGGGATGAATACAGGCGGGATACACCAAACAGATTGTTCAGGCTCTCCTCGGGAAAGTTCTCGCCCGCGTTGCCAGTAATGGTGTACTTGTAGTTATAGACGCGGCCCAGGAAGTAGGCCAGCTCAGCCGTGCAGGGTTTCCTGCCCGTACCCAACCAGCGGTATCGGCCGTCCTCCGCCGGCTCCATATACCCCAGGCGGACAGCCTCGGCAAAGTACCTCCTTGCCCGCGGCGTATCCAGCTCCTTAGGCAGGGGCGCCTTGTTATCTCCCTCCCATTTGGGGGAGGGCTGGGGAGAGGGGCTGCTTTGGTTCACCACCACCACCTTCTTATTATCGTGAATGTCGAACATAGGCCCTTGGAACGTCACGTTCCCATTGAACGTAATGCCCAGGGCTTCACTCATTTTCTTGTCCATTTGGCTGTCCTCCTATATTTACCTCTTTATTATCCTTGACTTCGTACATGGCACCGTCGAATGTGGGGTTGTTCAAATTTATACCGTTCACGGCCGATTGCACAATCTGGTACAAGGTGGGAGCGGCGGCCTTGGCACGTGCCAGATCCAGCTCCTCCAGTCGTATGCGCTCATTGGCAAAGATGGTATCCACTCCCTGCTTAATCTGATTCCAGATTGGCAGACCCGAGAGGATGTTCTGCATGCCCTCGAAGTCCTTCAAAGCGCTCTGCAGACCCTTGGTCTTCACACACGCAGCAACGCACTCCACGATTTGTGAGGCGATGGCAGTATCGTATGATGAGTTTGGGTCACACATAGCAATTGCTGTTTTTTTAAGAGGTTTTTAGGGTTAATAAATCTAAATGCGAAGATACAAAGTTTACCCGAATCGTGCATCATCCACGGCACACATTTTCGTGGCTGAAGCTTATTATATTGATGTGCATCAAGAAATGATTTTCCCCCGTTATTTGAACTAAATTTAAACAATTTCCGGACGGAAAAGTGTGTAGTATGCCATGAAAAGCATGGGGTTTCTCAAAAAAATCTGTTTGAATCACGATATTAGGGGATTTATTAATATCTTTGTACCTGTAACATCAGACAGCATATCCCGATTTCCCATTTTTGCAAGCACCACTTGTAAATCTTACCGTTTCAGCAGATGGCGCAAGCAACAAGGAATTGAAATCACTCCTTGAAAAGTTGGGCTATAGTCTCCAAAACCAACAAATTCTTGCAAATTTTGCAAAAACTTGCAAGAATTGGCAAGGATTTTAAATGTAATTTATATCTTTGTGGCAGAATTATAAGAAATAGAGTTTTATGATAGAACTGCCACCGAAGATTGACAAGAAAACGCTTGTAAATGCCTTGCTAAAAGGTATTGACCCCAATATCATGCCAGTTGTAGATAAAGTCAATGCTGACTATGAATATTGGGACAAAGCGAAATACAAGAAACTGCCAGAAGGTTTCACCCCACAGATGTTATGGGCGAATGTCAAAGCATCACGTTTGAGGAGCATGATTCCTGTCTGGAATAAATACAGTATCAATCTGTGTGTCACCAGCCAGATGCAACGCTTATGTCATGAGTTCGATATGAAGTTCGGCAGTTTTTGGGAAGTGGAGGGCGACACTCAATCTTCAGAAAAGAAATACTATCTGTCGAGTTCTTTGATGGAAGAGGCCATCTACTCCAGTAAGATGGAAGGAGCCTCCACAACGAGGATTGTAGCCAAGGACATGCTGAGAAAGAAAAAGTCTCCACAGAACAAGTCTCAACAGATGATAGTCAACAATTATAATACAATCCAGTATATTGTTGAACATAAGGACGAACCATTAACAGAAGAATTGCTGCTTACGATTCATCGACTAATGACGGAAAAGACATTGGATAATCCTGAGGATGCAGGTCGTTTCAGAACTAATGACAAGGTTGTTGTGGCTGATATGGTAGAGGGCGATATCATCTATACCCCGCCTTCATTTCAAGAGATTCCAGAGTTTGTTGAGTCTCTTTGCGATTTCTTCAATAACGACAATCCAGGCACTTTCATCCATCCTATTATACGAGGCATCATTGTGCATTTTATGCTGGCATTCATGCATCCGTTTATTGATGGAAATGGGCGAACAGCACGTGCTTTGTTCTATTGGTATATGCTAAAAGAGGGCTACAAATTGACGGAGTACATATCCATATCAAGAGTTATTGCAAAATCCAAGTCGAATTACGAGAAAGCCTTCCGTTATGTAGAGAATGACGGTAACGATATGGGCTATTTCGTTGCTTACAATCTGGGGGCATTGGAAATCTCATTCCAGCAATTGCGTGATTATATTCAACGAAAGCAACGAGAAAAGAGTGCGGCCAGTTCCTTTATGATGGCTGGAAACATTAATCAGCGCCAGGCGCTGGTTCTTCAGCAGCTTAAGGAAGAACCTGGAACCATCTTTACAGTAAAAGATGTGCAAGAACAGTTCTCCGTTTCCTCAATGACTGCAAGAAAAGACCTGTCAGATTTGGTTAAGCAAGGCTATATGACTGAAATTGCGCTAAACAAGGTTACTCGTGGTTACATTAAAGTGCAGGAGGGGGTAAATGACAGAATATAAGCGTTTAAGCGACTATATCAGAGAAGTGATTATTCGTAATCGGGAGCATAGGG
>DLBF01000044.1 GCA_002494215.1 Prevotellaceae bacterium UBA7028 | reverse complement strand
GATAACGCCCCCGAAGGGGGCAAAAGAATAACAGCCCACCACTGCAGAGTGGCAAAGGGAGTGCGTGAAATAATAATTCTTTTGCCCTTTCTGGGCGAATGTTGGTTGCGGACTATTCCCAAGCCGAGTCTATTTCTCTACGTAGGCAAGGAGTTGTGGAGTTTTTTTGTCAGCCACCTACTCCCAGTTCAGGCGGATATGCTATCCGCCTGCTTGGAGTATGAGGATATGTTATCCGATAAACTACGAGGAGCCCACCCCGACCCATTCTTCGACAAGCGAAGCGACTTCGTCGATTACCCGAGCAAAGCTCGCCTACCCGTAGCCTTTCTTCGACAAGCGAAGCGACTTCGTCGATTACCCAAAGGGAGGGGGCCATGTTCTTTTGTCCTTCTGTCTCATGTCTTTCTGTCCTTCTGTCAGATAATGAGGGGGTAAGTTCCATGTTCTTTTGTCCTTCTGTCTCATGTCTTTCTGTCCTTCTGTCAGATAATGAGGGTGTGAGTTCCATGTTCTTTTGTCCTTCTGTCTCATGTCTTTCTGTCCTTCTGTCTGAAAAAGTCCTTCTGTTTAATCTTAAAAAACATTAAAATATCGTTACTGGTGTTCTCTGTAACGCTGAGAAGTATTACTTTTGCAACCGATAAGGAGCATCAGCTTCGGCTGAAAAAGTAGGCGCAGAGCTTTTCTGCGTTGGCTCAAACGCTACCTGATAACGCTAAAAGAGCGATGAACTTATGTCGATAAACTGCACTTCAACCTCTTCTTCTTTGGCTACGTTGGCTCAGGCTGAGTCATTGTCAGCACGACGTGTGCCCGTAGGCCGCCGCAAGAAATGTCTTGCGGGGGGGGGTAGAAGTCGGATAAAATCCTCCTTGGCTGAACATTCGGCGACCAAGAACCATACATCACCTTATTATATATATACAGCAGCGACCATAAACCCTATGGCCGCAGCAATGCGTTGTGCCTGTCCGTGGTCTCTGTCAGGGCGCGGTGCTGGGGCCACACCCTGCTTTCCTCTAAGGAGAAAGGGAGTTGCGGAGCTGTCGCGCTAATGGAATAGATACTCCAGGGTAGCCCGAAATAACTGGCAATCCCCACTTTTCATAGAATAATATTGAAACAAAAACTATAAACAAAGAAAAATGAAAAGACTATTAACGTATTTGTCGGCTATCATCATAATGATGATGGTGCCGATTGGAGTATGGGCAGACGTAGTATTCTATGTGGCCTATAGTAACAATTTAAGTCCTACAGACATTAAGGCTCATATCTGGAATGCCGACGGTAACTCAACGAGTTGGGACGGTGTTTCTTACGAGGCCCAAGACAATATGGGTACCTTGAGCGGCAGCCTGACCGTAACCACAGAGGTAAAATACGGCATCACGTTCGAGAAGTTCACAATCACTGGCATCAGCAACTGCGATTTCCTGTTTACTAAAAGCGGAAATACAGGAAAGACGAGCGACCTCACCTACGACTCCTCCACCCCCTACTACCTGTATAGTTCTGGCTCAGTCACTGCCTACAGCGAGGCCAGCCTGCGCCCAACGGTGTACATCGGCGGCTGCATAGGAGGCATTGAAAACAGTTGGGATGCCACCACTTATGCCATGACCTACGACTCTACCGAGGATGCATGGTACTACGATATTAGCTCAACGGATTTTGCCAATTGGGATCGTCAAGCTAAAACCTCATACGGTATTGGAGTAGACTTCCGCTTCAAGGAAACCGACGTGGCACCCAGCCAGACGATTTCTGCTTATCCCTCATCTTCGCCAATGACGCTTACCTCGTCATATCAAAACCTTACCACAGGCAGCTCTGCTGGCGATGCCTATTGTGGCGTGGCTACCGTATCGGGCGCAGCAAGTTATCGCGTGTGGTACAAGATTGACGGCACCACACGCAAGACCAAGGTAGAGGTGACCATGGCTACCCCCACTGTGACTTTCTCGCCCACTTCGCAGTCGTACAGCACTGCTAACCTCTCGGTAACGCTGACCTCGTCGAATGGAAATGACATCTACTATACCCTTGATGGCACCACGCCCGACACAAGCAGCAGCCACGTCAGCAGCGGCAACACCGTAACGGTGACGGGCACACAGACCCTCACGGCAGGAGTTGTCAATGCAGGCGGCACAGCACTGGAGGGTATCGGCAGCCAGACATATACATACGTTGACCCATCCTCGGCAAGCTACTACCTCGTGGGCAACCTCAACTCCTTCGGACGCGCCTACGACGACGTTGCGTGGAACGTTCATAGCTGGGGCGATAATGGTGCCGTGAACAAGGTGCTGAAGTTCACGAACAACGGCGACGGCACTTACTCGCTCTTGATACCAGCTTCGCACCCGGCAGAAAATGAAAATGAGTGGGATAAGCCCAGCAAAGAAAAGCAAGATGTTTCACATCAATTTGTCATTGCCCCAGAGAATGCATTCAGTGGAACGGAATACTCTGGCGACCTCTACACCGTTGGCGACGACACAGTCTGGAAGACCATCTGGGGACTGTCGCTCGACTGGTCAAAGGTACTGCGCCCAACATCTAACAATGTCTTGAATAATGCAGCAACCAATGGTAGCATGGCAGCAAGCGGCTCCACCAACTGGGAGGCAAAGATGAACGGAGGTTCATATACCATCACCATCAATCCTTCAGAAGGAACATGGAGCGTAACCAACGACAAGTACACCCATGTGATGTACGTCATCTCTAAGCAGGACGGATACTGGCGTGCCAGCTATCTCACCGACGTTACTACTGGCGATGACCAGGCCTACGACCACAATCATGGTAACAAAAGCGGGGAGCTGTCGGAATTTCCAAATGAAAGCGGTTCAACGGTCTACATTGCACACAACTGGTATCAGAATGGCAGCAACAATAAATTTAGCACCAAAGCACACCTTAACATTTTCGGTGCATGGAACTCCAACGGCGACCTGGCCCCAGTGACATGGATCTATGCCAAGTCGGGAGCTACGGCTGTAAGCATCTTCCCTACGGCAGGTACATATTCTACCGTTATGGACCCCACAACGGGACGCACCGATGGCGTTGATGGCGCAAGCCAGTCACAGAAGGTAATCACCAACCAGAACGACCCAGCTACCGGTAACATCACCGGTAAGAAGGGCAACGAGGCACTTATCTCTCCCGATGCAACGCTGTCGCCGGAAACAACCACATACGACAACTACACGGTGAACACCCCTGTGAACCTCACGGTGACAATGAACAGCTATGCCACGGGCTACAAGTTCTCCTACGGCGCAGGCTCTACGCCATCCACCACTGGCAGCAACACCGACTTCGGCAACCTGTCATACGACGGCACCGACGTAAAGCTTGGCAGCACTGTTGTTGCCTCCGGCACCAACACCGTGACCATCCGCATACAGGGTACCAAAGACACCAGTGAAGGAGCTATCCACGACTACACCTACACATTCAACGTACCTGTTGTTTCAAATCTCGACTTCACTCCTAAGGGCGGTTTCTTCATCAACAAGGCTGTAATAACCGTCACCAACGGCACAGCTCCGTATACATATACCATAAAGGATGCCAGCGATAACGTACTCAGGACGGGAACCAGCAGCACCGCACCCTTTACCATATCTACTCCAGGCAAACTCACCGTCACCGATAAGGACGGCAAAAGCGCCACGAGCACCGATAAATTCGACTTCACCTACAGTACCTCTGAGAACTATGCCAACTACTACAACAATGGCACGACGGCTCAATCGGTAGCTCAAGAGGGCGGTAAGGATGCTACTAACATCTTCCTGAAGAAAGCAGACTATAAGAATATGCGCATCTATGCATGGGACGACACCTACGACCAGCTTATTCAGAAATACCAGAGAGGCGAGACAACAGATATCGACAGCGATCTTTTAAGCGAACTTTCAGCTTTAGGGCTGACTAGCAGTACTGATAAATGGAAGGACATTTATGAGAACGACAAGTTCATACGTAGCGAGAAGGGCACGAGCGACGATTATACACTGACCTACAACAACACCCGTGCAGGCTTCCTGGAGCGCGACCCGCATGTGATGCTTACCGAAGCATATCCCGGCACGCTGATGAGCGACAGCCGCTCGATTACGATAGATGGTGAGGAATATTATTATCTCACCTTGCCTCTGAACCGCCTGCATTTTACAAACAGCGAAGTAGGTATCATCGTCACTCGCAATGACGACAATCCTGATGACCTCGGAAAAAATGCAGACAAGTACAAGACTGCTGACAAAGTGATTTCCTCGAACTCGTCGTTTATCTACAGTTCCGTACAGAATGGCGCAGACTATAATAACAGCATCGTTGACATTTCAGATGCGGTAGCTGGCACAAACGTTGTGTTCTATAAGAATACAGAAAACTGGACAAATGTTAAGATATACCTATACAATACTGACAACGATAAGAAAACATCATGGGATTATGCCCCTGAAATGAAAAAGTTCGATGGTAACATTTATTACTATGCATTATCTGATGAAGAAAAAACATGGGCTCATGTTATCTTCCGTGATGGTGGCTCAAATAAAACTAATGATCTTGATTACGGCGGTGGCCGCAAGATGTATGAAGGCAAACCGGCTACAGGCGATACAGGAACAGAGCAAGCAGGCAACGCTGACTACATAACTTATATTAATAAGCCATCGAAATACACCGTGGAAGTGCAAAACCATCCCAACGGTGATGACTACCTCAGGGCAATGCCGAGCGACAAGACTGTGCTGCTCGACCCGACATGGGGAGGTGTGATTACTCCGAAGCAGATTGGCGACGAGGAAACTTCCGTTGAAAACTGGAATGGTGTAACAGGTTGGGTTGCCGGCTATCGCAAGTTTGTAAAGCAAGACCTCACGCAGACCATCTACGGTCTTGACAACTCTAAGACTTATACCGTGCAGGCTATTGTCCGTGTATGGAGCAACGAAGGAGCCAAGGTGAGTCTCAAGGTTGGTGACGGTGAAGCCGTGACCTCGAAGAACTATGGAGCCAGCAGCATATCTCACGTGAACAAGAATGGCCGTGTTGACGAGAAGTACACCCAAGGTCCCGACCTTAATGATCCTTATTTCATACATTACGATACAGATGGAAAGCAGGGCTTTGGCTGGCAGAAGATAGAGGCTACAGGCAAGCCCACCGCTGCCGGAAACCTCGTAGTCACGCTTACGTTCGATAAGGGAACGAGTACTCAGTATGACCTTTCCGACGTTATCCTGCTCGAGGATGCCAACACCGCAGGCCACTACTGGACTAAGCTGCCCACTGATGCCACCTCTGTCGCCGCTATCAAGGCAGGTGAGATAGACATGCAAGACCGCAGCACCTACAACGCCTTCTCGTTCTTCGACCGCGACAGTGGCAACCCCAATGCCATGATCAAGGCTTCTAACCGCACTGTGATAGGACTCAACAAGGGCATAGCCTATGTTCAGGACAGCAACAACGAAAACGTATTGGATAACGTAGACCACCGCCAGTCGCGCAACACCATCTCGCTCAACGAAGGCAGCACCACGGATTGGAGCGGACGTTACCTGTATCTCTACGATGAGTCGTCGGATTGGAGCGACTGCAACGCTTACGGTGCAACGGTTGGTTTCAATATGATGGGTGCAAAGTATGACCGCCAGTTCACAGCCAACCAGCACTCTACAATGTTCTTGCCATTCGCAGTAACGACAGAGCAGCTGAAAACCGCAGGCTTCAAGGAACTGCAGATGGTTGACGTTAACAACGTAACCTCTACGAACATCCCGCTTATCACATGGGATCTTGAGCAAACGTCACTTACAGATTACACTACCACTGCCGGACAGGGCTACATAGTGATAGCAGGTGGCAACGGTGCTTCGCTCTCGTCGTTCATTAAGCCAACTAACGGTATTGATGTTCAGGCAGCTAACTCTCCTTCGGCAAAGAAGACTGTGGCAACAGGCCTCGTGGGAGCCTATGTCTATGGCCGACGCTATCAGACCGAAGATGCTGGCCCAACTACATATATGAACTACAGCTATCTGAACGACAAATTCCGCGCACTTGCCACAGAAGAGCAAGGCGGAGCTGAGATTAAGCCGTTCCGCGCCACATTCGCCGTACCAATGTCGGTTGCAGGTGGAGCTCGTATGCTCTCGACATTCGTCATCGATGCTGACGAGGTGTTCACCCCGACTGGTGTTGACAAGCTGGGTGTTGAGGAACAGCTGAGCGGCAATATCTACACGCTCGACGGTCGTCTTGTGAGCACCAACGGCAAGCTCAGTGAACTGTCTCGCGGCATCTATGTCCGTGGTGGCAGAAAGATAGTAGTGAAGTAAACGTAAAGTAGAAACTGAAAAACGGAACAACAATGAAAAAGCAATATATAACACCGCTGACAGAGATAGTACAGGTTCGCACGTACCGTATGCTTCTGGGCGGCGGCGAGGGTAACATCGAAACAGATCCCAATCCTTCAACATGGAGTGTGAACAAACGAGTGGATGCTCGTTCCCAAGATATGGAGTTCATGGAAGAGGACACCAGCGGAAAGGGCTTCGGCTACCGCCGCTACAATCTCTGGGATAACTAAGTGATCTATAGACTATTTGGTGGCGACGAGGGGAGGCGGACACAAACCGGCCTCCCTCCACAGCCCCACCGAATATAAAAAGATATAATACCTGTGAGTATTATATTTCGCGCTGTGAAGCGCTATTCGCACATTACATTTTTTTATTCATCGTTTTGCCCTGCGCTTTCTTGGCGCAGGGTTTTTCAATATTATCCAACTTTCGTAAGCTCTTGCCGAGTCTATTTCTCTAAGGAGGCAAGGAGTTATGGAGTATTTTATCCGCCACCAGTTCATGCGGATAACATATCCGCCTGAACGTTAGGCTCCCTACGCCCCGAATGGGGCATTGATATGTCAGCCCCGGGCAACGCCCGGGGGGAGAAGATGCAGCAGGGATAACGCCCCCGAAGGGGGCAA
>DLBF01000052.1:6951-8604 GCA_002494215.1 Prevotellaceae bacterium UBA7028 | reverse complement strand
CGCACACGGTCGCCGTACTTCTCGCCGAACAGGGCAATGGCACCGAGTTTCTTGGCCTCCTCGATGGGACAGTCGCGGTATTCGGTCAGGGGAATGTTTGCGCGGATTTTCTCGTTGACCAGATGTTCCACCTCACGGAGTTGTTCGGGCGTCACCTTCTCGAAGTGCGAGAAGTCGAAGCGCAGGCCGTCGGGTGTGACGAGCGAGCCTTTCTGCTCCACATGCGTGCCCAGCACGGTGCGCAGGGCTTCGTCGAGCAGGTGGGTGCAGGAGTGGTTGGCCTCGGTGGCGCGGCGTTTCTCGACATCGACGCAAGCCATGAACTCAGCCTCGGGGTGTTCGGGGAGTTTGTCAACGATATGCACCGACAGGCCGTTTTCTTTCTTCACGTCGAGCACGTTGATGGTCTCGTCTTCGTTGACGAGCACGCCCTGGTCGCCGACTTCACCACCCATCTCTGCGTAGAAGGTAGTCTGGTCGAGCACAACCTCGTAACTCGTGCCTTTCTTCTGCTTCACCTCGCGGTACTTCACGATGTGGCAGCTGTACTCTGTATAATCGTAACCTACGAAAGTAGAAATCTCTCCGTTTTCGCTCTGGCTCTCTGATACAATGTGCCAGTCACCCATCTCTACCTGAGCCGCATTACGGGCACGAGCCTTCTGCTTCTCCATCTCTACGTTGAAACCTGCCTCGTCAACGGTAAGGCCGTTCTCGCGACAGATAAGCTCTGTAAGGTCGAGGGGGAATCCGTAGGTGTCGAAGAGGGTGAAGGCCTTCTCGCCTGCAATCTCTGTCTTACCAGCATCCTTGGTCTCTTTCATTACGCCGTCCAGCAGGCGGATACCTGTCTCCAGGGTGCGCAGGAAACTGTCTTCCTCTTCCTTCATTACCTTGGTAATCAGCTCGCGCTGAGCCTCCAACTCGGGGTAGGTGGCTCCCATTTCCTGAATGAGGACAGGAAGAAGACGATACATGAAGGCCTCTTTCTGACCTAAGAATGTATAGGCGTAGCGAACGGCGCGACGCAGGATTCGGCGGATAACATAACCAGCCTTTGCATTGCCAGGCAGCTGACCGTCGGCAATACTGAAGGCGATGGTACGCAGGTGGTCGGCAATTACACGCATGGCAACGTCGGTCTCTTCCTTGTCGCCATACTTATAGCCGCTGAGGTCTCCGATAGCCTTGATGATGGGCTGGAATACGTCGGTGTCGTAGTTAGAGTGCTTGCCCTGAATAGCACGTACAAGGCGCTCGAATCCCATACCGGTATCGATAACATTCATGCTCAGGGGCTCAAGATGGCCGTCGGCCTTACGCTCGTACTGCATGAATACGATGTTCCATATCTCGATAACCTGTGGGTCGTCCTTGTTTACCAACTCGCGACCGGGAACTTTTGCCTTCTCCTCGGGAGTACGGCTGTCCAGGTGAATCTCGGAGCAGGGGCCGCATGGACCTGTATCGCCCATTTCCCAGAAGTTGTCGTGCTTGTTTCCGTCTATGATATGATCAGCGGGGACATGCTTCAGCCAGTAACCGGCAGCCTCATCATCGCGGACGAGGTTCTCCTCGGCCGAACCCTCGAATACTGTTACGTAAAGATCCTTGGGGTCAAGCTTCAGAACATCTACCAGATATTCCCATGCC
>DLBF01000052.1:0-6831 GCA_002494215.1 Prevotellaceae bacterium UBA7028 | reverse complement strand
CATGGTGTGGTGGTAAGTGTCGTGTCCCACCTCCTCAAGGTCGTTGTGCTTACCGCTTACGCGCAAACACTTCTGGCTGTCGGCACGACGACGGGGCTCTGGGTCGCGAGTACCCAGAATGATGTCTTTCCACTGGTTCATTCCGGCATTAGTGAACATCAATGTAGGGTCGTCTTTCACTACCATGGGAGCGGAAGGTACAATCTGGTGTCCCTTTGACTCGAAGAATTTCTTGAACGAGTCTCTGATTTCGTTAGCTGTCATCATATTTCTTGTTATTTTGACTTTTTCTAGTATGCTTATTTGCTCGTTTATGGCGTATATTTCACCAAAAATCTTGCAAAGGTAATTTATTTTACCTATTTTTGCAAAGAAATTGTTTATAAAAGGAAGTAATATCTGTAATTATGCCCTATAATCCGAATAAAGAGCTGAAGAAGTTTTATTCTATTAGCGAGGTTGCCGCTCAGTTTAACGTGGCAGAGTCTCTTTTGCGTTATTGGGAAAAGGAATTTCCTAATATCAAACCTAAGAAGACGGAAAGTCGTGGAATAAGAAGGTACACGGCCGAGGATATTGCTGAGATTCAACTGGTTTATAACCTGTTGAAGGTGCGGGGCATGAAGATAGGTGCTGCCAAGCAGGTGCTGGCAAAGAACCACGACGGAGCCAATAATACCGCCGAGGTGTTAGGCTATTTGCAATCGATACGTCAGGAGCTGATAGAAATCAGCAACGAGTTGAAGGAATTGTAATCAGTAGCGCTTTACTTCCTCTATTTCCTTTATCTTCTTAAGATTCTTGCAGATGGAGCGGATATCGCTTACATCGTGTACTCCCAACTGAATTTCTGCCGTAAAGATACCGTCTTTGGCATTGATATTCAACTGGTGGATATCTACGTTCAGTTGCTGGGAAAGGATGCCTGTTATCTGGTGCAGTACGCCTATGTGGTCTATACCATTAAGATGGATGATAGCAGGGAACGACAGCTGCTTGTGCGTGTCCCATTTGGCAGCAAGGATGTGGTTGCCGTCGCTGGCTTTCAGCTTCGAAGCAACTTCGCACTGACGCTTGTGGATGGTGATGCTGCTAACGCCATCGAAGTATCCCAGCACATCGTCGCCTGGTATGGGGTGGCAGGTCTGACAGATAATGTAATGCCCGATCGTTTCCTCGTTAAGGATAAGGGGCTTCTTCTTGTCAATCTTAAGCGGAGCAACGCTGATGGGAGCATCTGCATTAGCATTGTTGGCATGATGACGCTTGAATATAGTAAGGTATTTTCCCCATCCTTTCTTCTCTGAAATCTTGTTCAGGATGATTGCTTCGTCATTATCGCCAAGGTTGATGCGTTTCTCGCCTACCGCAACAAGCAGATCCTCTCTCGTCTGCATGTTGTGCAATCGGCATAGCTTGTCTATGTTGATGCTGTTGGGTTCTTTCTCTATCTTCTGGAAGAATTCATTCAGCAGTTCCTCTCCTTCCTTCTGCTTCTCCCTGTCCTCGCGGCGCAACAAGGCCTGAATCTTTCCCTTTGCCTTTGCTGTGGTAGCGTATTGCATCCACTCGCGTTCAACTTTCTGATTCTTGGAGGTGAGGATTTCTACCTGGTCGCCACTCTGCAGAACATGATTGATGGGCACCAGATGGTGGTTGACCTTGGCACCAATGCAATGGGTACCCAGGAACGTGTGTATGTTGAATGCGAAGTCCAGTACGGTGCAGTTTGCCGGCATGGTTTTGAACTCGCCCTTGGGGGTGACAACGAAGATTTCGCTGGCAAAGAGGTTCAGCTTAATGGTGTCCAGGAGGTCGATGGCGTTAGGCTGGGGGTCGTCAAGGATTTCCTTGATGGTGAGCATCCATTTGTCCAGTTCGTTCTCGCTGTCCTTGGTGGTCTTGCTGCCTTCCTTGTACTTCCAGTGTGCAGCAAATCCCTGTTCTGCCATGTCGTCCATGCGTCGGCTCCTTATCTGCACCTCCACCCATTGTCCGTTCTTGCTCATAAGGGTGGTATGGAGGGCCTGATAGCCGTTGGCCTTGGGGTGCGACAGCCAGTCGCGTAATCTTTCGGGGTGTGGCTTATAGATGCCGCTACAGATGGCGTATATCTGGAAACATTCGGTGATTTCCTTGCTGATGTCATTGCAGTCAAAGATGATGCGAACGGCCAGAATGTCATAAATCTCCTCGAAGGTCACATGCTTGGTCTGCATCTTGTTCCAGATGCTGTAGGGCGCTTTTATTCGTGCCTTTATCTCGTATTTTATATCGGCAGCATCAAGTCTCTCGCGCAAGGGGGCTGTAAACTGGTCGAAGATGGAGGTCAGGTGCTCCTGCATTCCTGCCAGTTTGTCTTTGAGTGCCTTGTACTCCTCTGGGTGTTCGTAGCTGAAGCTAAGGTCCTCCAGCTCCTCTTTTATCTTGTTTAGTCCCAGTCTGTTGGCGAGTGGGGCATAGATATATAATGTCTCTCCGGCAATCTTGTATTGCTTGTTAGGCAACTGGCTTCCCAGTGTTCGCATATTGTGCAGGCGGTCGGAGATCTTTACCAGAATCACACGGATGTCATCGCTCATGGTCAGCAGCAGTTTCTTGAAAGACTCGGCCTGTGCCGATGCCTTGTCGCCGAATATGCCGCCCGAGATTTTCGTCAGTCCGTCAACGATCTCGGCTATTTTGGGACCAAAGATATTGCCTATGTCCTCTATCGTATAGTCGGTGTCCTCCACCACATCGTGCAGCAGTGCTGCGCAGATGCTGGTGCTACCCAATCCTATCTCCTCGCAGGCAATCTGCGCAACGGCAATGGGGTGCATAATGTAGGGCTCACCCGAAAGGCGGCGTACACCTTTGTGTGCCTCTTTGGCAAAGTTGAACGCCTTGTCGATAATCTCGACGTGCTTACGGTGCCTGGAATTGAGATACGTCTCAACAAGATGCTGATAAGCCTGGCTTACCATCTTCTCGTCTTCAGATTCTATCTTCTTCACTTCTTCCATACTCAAATCCTTTAACATTATATATTATGTGCCGTTTACTTCACTTTCAGCTTCTGACCTTCTCTGATGTTGGTACCCTTCAGTCCGTTGGCTTTCTGTAATGCCTCAACAGTGGTGCCGTTGCGTCTTGCAATAGCACCAAGGGTGTCGCCCTTCTTAATTGTAATTGTGCTCCCGCCTGATCTGTTGCGTTTGCTCCTCTTGCTGTTGCGCGATTTGGAGTGGCGTCCGTTGTCGTTATCCTCGGTAATGGCTACTTCCTTGACAACAGAGGTGTAAGTGGGCTTTACATAGATAGAATCACCTGCATCTATGAATGCGTTAATCTTGTCGGAAGGCATACGCAGAATGCAGTCGTGTGAATCTCCAGGAATAAGTGTTGTGCGGTATTGGGGATTCAGTGCGCGAAGCTCCTCTACGCTGATGTCACATGTGGCGGCAATTTGTTCCATTTTGACGTTCTTCTTCAACAGCAGCGTATCTGTTGCCTGTGGCAGGGAAGTGCCAACGGGGCAGATATTGTGGTCGCAGAAGTAATTCATCACGTAATTGGCTGCGATGAAGGCAGGTACATAGCCTCTTGTTTCAGCGGGAAGATACTGGTAAATGCCCCAGAAGTCTTTTCTTCCGCCAGAACGACGGATGGCCTTGCTGACATTACCCGGACCGCAATTGTAGGCTGCAATAGCCAGCGACCAGTCGCCGAATATGTCGTAAAGGTCCTTTAGCATGTGGGCAGCTGCATAACTGGCCTTGACAGGGTCTTTGCGCTCGTCGATGAGGCTGGTAACCTCCAATCCGTATCTTTTGGCTGTTCCTATCATAAACTGCCAGAGTCCTACGGCTCCTGCGCGGCTAACGGCATTGGGATGGAGCGCACTTTCTATGATAGGCAGGTTGCGTAACTCCAAGGGTACCTGATAGCTTTCCAGCGCCTCCTCGAATATGGGATTGTAGAAATTACATGCTCCCAGCATGATGCTAACGGATGGACGCAAACGTTCGCAGTAGCGGTCTATGTATTTGCGGACAATCTCGTTGTAGGGCATGTCTATAACGTTGGGGAGACGGCTAAGGCGCTTGGCGTATGTCTCGTCGTCGAAGCTGGGGTTTACGCCTTTCGAGAGGCAGTTCTCTACGTTGGTCAGGTAGTTTTTGGTCATCCAGTCGTTCAGCAGACTGTCAAGTTCGTACATTTGCATACCCTCTGGCAGCAGCGTGTTGTCTGTGCCGATGGTATCTGTGTATTCTTGTGCATGGGTGGCAATGGCCAATAGTAATACGCAACTTAATGTGTAAATTCTTATCTTCATTTTTTATTTGGTTTTCTAATAGGAAAGGGTGAATTTGACCCCGGGAACACTCTCTCTGCCGAATGTCTTGGCAGGCGAAGTCTGTATGAATGTAGGCTCTACATGCAGGCTGAGGTCGGTGCTGATGTCAAAGGTGGACAACTCGGCATCTACGTAGGCGTCTATCACTGCCAGCAGATATACTCCGGCAAAGGCGAACAGACTGAGGTCGCGGTTTCTGCGGAAGAAATTCTTCTTGTTCTTGAATATATTCTTGAAGCGTTCCTCACGACCCGAGATGTCGTACCCTATGGGTAGCATCTTCTCGTAACTCTTGGTGTTGGGGTCCGTGTCCATGATATCGAGATATGCTTGCGAATAGTCGTGAAGCATCTGCGAGTTCCATGTCAGGGCATATACGCAGCCTAGGAATCCTCCGTAGATGATGGGTAGCTTCCAGTATTTGTGGTTGTAAATCTGTCCGCCTCCGGGGAATACCAAACCCAGCCACATGGCGCGGATGGGGTCAGGTACAAAGCGTTCCCTTTTCAGGGATGCGTCTATGGTTGCCGTCAGTATGCTGTCCGACACTTCTACTATACGTGCAGAGTCTGCGGGGGATAGTTTGCTGACAGAATCCGTATGCACCTGCTCCAGCTCTTGAGCGTGAAGGGCAGATGTTCCGCTACAACAGGCAATGAGTATAAGTAGCAGAATCCGGAAGCCATATAGTGGTCTGTTTATTCTCAACTTCTCAGTTTGTCTATAATAGCGATGATACGTTCCAGTTCTTCTTCGTTGGCAAAGGGGATGGTGATCTTTCCCTTTCCGGTTTCTGCGCATGTCAGTTGAACTTTTGTCTGGAAGAATTTGCTCAGGCTGTTGCGCAGGGCACCGTATTCGCTGCTCAGGTTAGAACCCTTTTGGCGGATACGCTTACCTTCCTTGCTCTTGACACTTCCTCCCTGGCTCAGTTCCTTCACCATTTCCTCAATCTTGCGGACGCTGATCTTGTCCTTCTTGAATTCGTTGAACACTTCCAACTGGGCAGTCGGGTCGTTCAGTGCCAACAAGGCACGTGCGTGGCCCATGTCAATCTCTTTCTTCTTGAGTGCCATCTGGATGGGGGCTGGCAGCTTCAGCAGACGCAGGTAATTAGCTACCGTGGCACGGTTCTTGCCTACCTTGTCGCTCAGCTGTTCCTGTGTCAGATCGTACTGCTCCATCAGGTGCTGGTAGGCCAAGGCAATCTCCAATGCACTCAGGTCCTGACGCTGGATGTTCTCCACCAGTGCCATCTCCATCATGTTCTCGTCGTCAACCGTCCTGATGTAGGCGGGAATGTGGGTGAGTCCTGCTCGCTGGCTGGCTCTCCAACGTCTTTCACCGGCGATGATGATGTAGGTGTCGTCACCCATGTCGCGCAGGGTGATGGGCTGTATGATGCCTATCTGTCGGATACTGTTGGCTAGTTCCTGTAGGCTGTCATCATCAAAATCCCTTCGGGGCTGATTGGGGTTGGGCTTGATTTTCTCTATGCTCACCTCGCAGATGTTGGAAGAACCTGCGGTCTGAACCTCTGCATCAGTATTTAACAAAGCGTCAAGGCCTCTACCCAAAGCCTGACCTTGATATTTCTTACGTATGGCCATATTTTTTTAAATTAAAAGTGAAAAGTGAAAAGTGAAGAGTGAAGAGTGAAGAATCTGGGCTACAGAACTATCCTCTTGCCCCTTGCTCCTTGCCCCAAAGACTCCCTCCCTAACGGGAGGGTTGGGGAGGGTCTCCTAACCGCTAACCGAATTCTTCTCAATAATCTCCTCCGCCAGTTTCAGATGTACCTTGGCACCTACGGCATCGGCATCGTAAAGGATGGCGGGCATACCGTGACTGGGAGCTTCGCTCAGTTTGACGTTACGCGGAATGACAGTCTTGAAGACCAACTCGCGGAAGTGTCGTTTTACCTCCTCGTAAATCTGGTTGGCCAGACGCAGACGGCTGTCGTACATGGTCAGCAGGAAGCCTTCAATCTCCAATGCGGGGTTCATCCTGGACTTCACAATCTTTATGGTGTTCAGCAACTTGCTGATACCCTCCAAGGCGAAGTATTCGCACTGCACAGGAATGATGACGCTATGGGCGGCAGTCAAGGCGTTGACTGTGATAAGTCCCAAGCTGGGACTGCAGTCTATGAGCAGATAGTCGTACTCGTCGGCAATGGGAGCCAGCAGCTTTTTCATTACCTGCTCCTGATGTTTTACGTTCAGCAGTTCTATCTCGGCTCCCACCAGATTGATGTGGGAAGGAATGATGTCCAGTCCGTTGATATCGGTTGTGTAGATGACATCCTTGATGTCCATCTCGCCAAGCAATGCGTTGTATATTGACCCGTCGATTTTGTTTACATCTACGCCCAAACCGCTGGATGCGTTGGCCTGTGGGTCTGCGTCAATTAGCAAAACTTTCTTCTCCAGAGCTGCCAGGGAGGCCGCCAGGTTCATGCTGGTAGTGGTTTTTCCCACACCGCCTTTTTG
>DLBF01000035.1 GCA_002494215.1 Prevotellaceae bacterium UBA7028 | reverse complement strand
GTACCCCAAGGTTTCTGGCGACCTTCTGGAACGGTGAATCCCTCTGGCAGGGCATCGAGGCTCTGGAAGCAAAGCTCGCAGGGTACGTGTCCTTCGTACTTGGCAAGAATCTGTGTACGGAACTGCTCCTCGAAGTCGCGACGGATTACCCAAACGATTTTGCCGAATCCGGCTTGAATGGCATCATAGATGCTATAGTCCATAATACTTTGTCCCTGAGGACCCAATGTGTCTAACTGTTTAAGGCCTCCGTAGCGGCTTCCCATACCGGCAGCCAAAAGAAACAATGTAGGTTTCATGTCTTGTTTTGTTGTATATAATTAATAATGTTAATAAATTCCATGTTGCAAAAGTACAATTATTTTATGAATTTCTGCGTTCTTTTTGCAAAAATGTTCCTTCTTTTAGTCCGTTCTGGCTTAGAATGGATATCCGATTGCGAAATGATAACCCAGCGATTTGCCGAAACTGGGCATGTTGTAATAGCCTGATTTGCCTGTGTCGTAGGGTGCATGGATACCAATTCCGAGGTCGAATCGGAGAACGAGGAAGTCCAGGTCGTACCGTAGTCCCACTCCTGTGCCCAGGGCGATGGTCTTTCCGAACTCTGACATATTTATCTTGCCACCCGGCTGGTTGCTGTTCTCCTTGATGAGCCAGACATTACCGGCATCGAGGAAGGCGGCACCGTACAGGTTGGCTATAATGGGGAAGCGGTATTCGAGGTTGGCCTCCAACTTCAGGTCTCCCGTCTGGTCTATGTATGAGTAGGAACTTCTTACGGGGTGGTAAGAGCCGGGGCCGATGCTGCGGATGGAGAAGGCTCTGATACTGTTGGCTCCTCCGATGGAGAACAGGTCGTTATAGGGTGCCGTGGAGGCGTTGCCGTAGCTGTACACAATACCTGCAAACACGCGTGTGGCAAGACAGCTGCGTGGGGTGAGCTGGAAGCGGTGGGTGTATTGTGCAGAAGCCTTTACGAACTGAGCAAACGGAACGCCGAAGAGCTCTTTCTCGGGCTTGCTGAATGCTTGTCCGCAGATGGCATAGATGCCAGATGTTACGTTACCAGCCTCCTTCAGGTTTATCTTCAGGGTCTGCTGATGCCTTTCCTTCTCCTTCGTCCAGGTGAAGGTGTACTCCATGCTGGGTACAAACTGGTCGCGCATGGAAATGTATAGGGCGGGGTTTGCCCTGATGATGGAATCGAATCGTTCCGTGCTGTTCAGCAGCAGGTCGTAGCTCAGACTAAAGGGGGTGAACTCGTGCTTGATGTTCTTGCCTCTTTGCAGCGTATATGAGACAGATGCACCAAAGGATACCCTGCCAAAGTATTTGGCTCTGTTCACCCACTTGGCGTTCAGCTCGAAGTTGGTGCTGGAGATAGATCTGCGCCACAGCTTCTTGGCTAGGCCGAAGAATAGCAGGCGGGGGTAGGATAGTGATGCCGTAGCTCCGTATTCGTAGGAGTTAATGAGTGAGTTGCTACCCTCGACATGTGCACCGGTCTGCCATTCGTATGAACCCCAGACGTTCAGTCCCAAGGTCTCTGCGCCACGGAAAGCATTGCGCTTGCGCATGCCAAAGCTAACGCCAGGGCCCACGTAGTTGTTGCTCTTGTTGGTTATCTTGCCGATGAACTCGGCGTCGTATGGCTTGTCCAGCATGCCAGAGATTACGACATCCAGCGTGTCGTTGGTAAGGGTGGTGTCGCGTGGCACAAAACTTACGCGCATGGACGAGAATATATCCATGTCTGCCAACTTCTGCTGCGTTACGTCCTGATTGGTTTGCTGGTAGAGGTCACCCTTCTTCAGGAAGAGGTTGGGCAGGATGGCGCGTAGCCTTAGAGGAGGCTTGTTCTCTGTATTGCTATAAGCATAGGTCTGCCCTCTGAAGGTAACGCTGTCCGTCAGCTGGAACTTATTGTATTTATAGATGTTGATGCGCGTATTTCCTATATAATAGGGATGCTCGGCTTGATTGGGCGTTTCTGGCAGGGGGCGTACCTGAATCTGCACCTTCTGTGGTATCATAACGGTATCAGCCCTAAAGGAGATGTATTCCGGCCTATAGTAAAAGTATCCGTTGTTGCGGAATTCCTTCTGGAGCCTTCTGCGCTCTGCATCGAGGTTCTGAACACTGAATGGCGTTCCCTGCTTTAGGAGCGACTGACCCATGGTAGCCTGTATGATGCTGTCTGCCTGCGGATAGAAGGGCAGATACTTGATAGTATCTAAATGGAATACAGGACCAGGCGTGACGTGATAGGAAATCTTGGCTTTCTTGGGATTGGTCATAGGTATGGTGTCGTACGTCACCTTGTTGCGGAAGTAGCCATAGTTCCTGAGTGTGTTATGTGCCACCGTACTTCTGACCTTCGGATTGACGCTGCTTACGTACACGGGTGTGGCGGCAAAGTGGTTCATCATCCAACGGCCGAACTTGCTGGTGCTGTTGACATACTTGTTGTAGATCCAAAGTCTTACGGGGAAGGGGTGCGTATAATAACTGCTGCCCATGATGGCTCCGTTAGGAGAATAGGCAAGGGCAGCCTTTATCTCCTCCTTGGCCGTCTCGTAGTTCAGGGCATCCTGCTTGTCTGCTTTTTTCAGACTGTCTTTCAGCGCAGCCTTGTCGGCCTCGTCTGTTTTCAGCGCGCTGGCATCGCCCGTCAGCAATCCCTCTACGGTGTTATAGGCATCAGCCAATGCCGTGATAACGCCTTGCCCCTGTATGCTGTCGCGTTTAAGAGGCGCATCGTAGTCCAGCTTCTTGATGCCTCGGTACAACACCTCATCGTCTGGCAGATTCTTTGTTGTATAACATGCTGTCAGACATAGTGTTGTTAATATGAATATGAAGTATTTTTTCATTTCTTTTCCTCTTTCTTCTTTGTGCGGAAGATGAACAAATCCTTTAACCGCTCGGCACGTTTCCTGAGTACCAGACCGGCTCCCATTTCTGTTATCTCGCCTTCCAGCAGGGACTCGTAGTTTCTGTCGTAGAACAGGCGTACGTAACGGGAAGAGTTCTTGTCGAGACGGTATTCCATAGATACGTTGTCGATGATGGTTTGTCCTGTATTTACGGCATTCTTACCTGTGCTAATCTTTCCGCCTATGATGATGCTTACCCTGTTGCCCCAGAATCGTTTTCTGAAGCTGAAGCTATAGTCTGTTGTCGTTTCGCCGCCTTGCTGCGTGTTGTTTTCTATTCCGAAGTTCAGGTCGACGCTGTTGCTCAGTGCCTGTCCTGCCAGATTGTTGATGGCTCCCTGCAGATAGGCATTCATGGTGTTGGTATAGTCGAAGCCTCCCTGCATGCCGCTCTTGTCGTTCAGGTACATACCTGTTACCAACATGGTGATGGCTATACGTCCGCGCTCTTCCTCGCTCATGGCAGAAAGCTCGTTCTGTACCGTCATATCCTCTGGTGCCTCCAATGTGAAGAGCAGACCCATATCCTCCAGCGTCTGGGTAATCTTCAGTCCTACGTCGAAGGCTACATTCTTGGGTACATTGTTCTCTGTAACGCTGGCCTTCACACGCTCGCTGGCTGCAATATTGAGTCGTGGATTCATTATGTCGCCCACAAACTCGACGTAACTGCCGTTGGCTATCTTGAAGTCATTCAGCGGAATAGCCATGATGGAGTAGCGCATGGTACCCTCGTCTATGGTGTAGCGTCCGAACAGTTGCAGCTCGTTTTGCAGATCGTAGGTCATGGTGATACTACCGCCTCCCTGTAGCTCTATGCGGTCGCGTCCGTCATCGCTCAAGAGGCAGTGAACCTTCACCGTCGGGTCGATGTTTATATTCATCTGAATGTCCAGATGCTGATTCGAAGCCTCTTCGGGTTCAACACTCAGGGTGTCTGTGAAGTCGCAGAAGGTTACCAAGTCGGAAAGTTGGTCTTCGACGGTAAGGGGCGAATCCTTCAGTACATACGTGACATCCGTGTTACCCAGAACATTCAGTGCGCCTCGCATCTTCAGGTCGTTCAGTGTTCCCCAGATGCGATTGTTAATGTCAACATATACCTTACCGTATGCCAGGGCGTTACGTGTCTTGGGCGCATTTATCAGCTGGTAGTTCTTGGCAGCGATATTCAGGTTCAGCTGCACATTCTCCAGGTTGCTGAAGTCGATGTTTCCGTCCAGCGTCAGCGGGTTGTTGCCGGCAGCGTAAGCCTTTATCTGAGGCAGGTCTATATGACTATGATTAATATACAACGTATCGTTGGGGATGCGCAGGTTGATGTTGTATGCCTCGGCCGTAATATTCAGCGAGTCTGTGGCAATGCTGCCCGTAAGGATGGGATTGCTGGTATTTCCCTTTACCTCGAGGTTTCCTAATGCATAGCCCGATAGTGCGATGGTCTCTGGCGGCATGAAGGCATTGGCCAGACTGAAGGGTAGCCTGCTCAGTTCGGCTGTAGCATCTATCTGTCCTTCCTTGTCTTTCTCCCAATATGTACCACTCAGATAGGCAATATCACGGTCGTTCTGCGATACTATACCATCGACATGATGGGTGCCGTCTTCATTAGGCAGGTATATCAGATTCAAGCCCATGTCTCCCATACTGGTACCCTCATACTTCATTCCCTTCACCTTCATGTCGGTAGAAATGGTGATGGTGCTGTCTGCCTGCATGTAGTGGAGGTCGCCGTTCAGGAATCCCTCTACCATGGGCATGAATGGCATGACGGATGACAGTTCGCCCAGATTCAGTCTGTTGACGCTCAGCGAGAGGTCTTGCTGGGCATCTTCGTTCTTGGTGGAGTAAAGCTTCAGACCTGTTCCGTCGTCAGCCAGCAGGTCTATCAAAGCCTCCACCTTATTACCCTTGATAAGGCGGATGTAGTTGTCGGGGTTCAGCTTGAAGTTCCTGTAGGCAATGATGGGGTTCAGTGGCGTGAAGTGAACATTCAGTGCCTCTGGCGTTACCTCTGCTTTCAGACCCGTGTCGATGCCTTTCTTGCCTTTGGCATCCAAGAACAATAGATGGGCGGCAGCACCATTGGTGGTGAGGCTGGCATTTATAACGCTCTCGAAGCAGACAACCTTGTTCTTGGGGCCGTTCTTGACCCTTCCCTGCATCGTAAGTCCTTCTTCCTTCTGACGGATTTGGCACGAAATGGTGTCGAGCAGGATGGCTCCTGTATTCAGATGGTACATGTAGCCCTCCCCATTCAGTCCGCTCTCTGGATTGCTGGTAAGGTTCATGTGCATCTCCCTGAACTTGTACCCCAAGACATGATTCAGGATGTTAAAGACGGGATTCTTCTGACCGCTCTGCAGATGAATATTCGCATAGGGCAGGAGCGTGCGTAGTTTGTCCTGGTCGAGGTGCAGACTGTCGATCTGCCTGCCCAGCTCCTCTGTGAAGTTGTTGCTTCTGGCCAAGAGAGAATCCAATCCCTGCTCAGATTCCATGTGGAATACCAAGTCGCCTGCGGCAGCGTAGGCTTTTATGCTGCTGGGGGTCAGATGTGCTGTTAGGGCAAGGTCCTCTGGGTAGAAGATGGTGTCGTTGACATTCATCTGCAGCGCCCTGATGCTGGCTGTCAGATTATGCGTCTGGTCGAAGTCCGAGTCGCCCTCCATGTGCATGACCATGCTGGCGCTGACTCTTTTCTTTGCCAAGCCAAGGGCATACATATTAATGTGATTAAGATCCAGATTGAAGCTGGAGGCTGTCATTTTCCTCTGTCGTATGCTGGTCTCCGCACAGGCCTGCAGGCGTAACAGGTCGTTGTTGCTGGTCATCTCAAGGCGACCTTCACCTTGCTTCAGCTTGGCCTGAACCTGTACGCTGTCCAGATTCCAACTGGCATATCTCAAATGCTCGATGTGTGCCTTGGCTTCCATCCTCGTCCCTGCGGCCAGCATGTCTGTTCCAACTCCCTGGATGCTGGCATTGGCAGTCAGGTTGTAGATACTGTCATGTGGCAGGAAGTCGTGTATCTGCAAGTTGTTGATGAGCATCTTGGCATCGTAGGCCATCCGGTTCAGGTCTATGTTGCCCCTCAGATGAGCGTTGCCCCTTCCTTCCTGCAACAGAGCGTCTGCAGTCAGTAGGTTGCAGTCCTTCAGCTTGGTGTCTGCGTGCAAAATCATTGGAGGCAGGTTCACGTTGTTGAGTCCCAAGTATTGCCTGATGAAGTTCAGGTTCATGGTCTTGACATCCCACTTCATGTCTGCCGACAGGTGAAGGCTGTCCGTTAGATTCGTGACGTTTCCGTTGGTTCGTATGTCTATGACCGTAGGCATGGTAATCCTGCTTTCTGTAATATTCAGGCTATCCACATTGCCGTATGCAGCCACATCCATTTCTATGGGTTGCTGGGGGTAGACACGTTTCAGGTCCTTGGGGAGGTAGTTGCCTGCCAGAGCCAGAATGTCCTGATGTCCTATGCGTGCCCTCAGTACGGCAGACAGCTCGCCTCTGCCTTTCAGTGCTCTCCATTCCACATTGGCATCGCCGCTGACCTTGCTGTGCATCGTAACCAACTTCAGCCCCTCAAGCAGCATGCTCCGACTGTCCATCATCAGGTTGGCCTTCAGCGTATCTATGCTCAGGCCGCATTTCTCCTTCATCTGCAGGTTCTTCAGATTCATGGACAGGTAGTTGTCCTGCTGTTTGAAGATGGTATTCTCTAAGTCGAGTGCCAGATTGTACAGGGTGATATGTGATGGGTCGAGACCTTCCTTCAGACGGGGCTCGTAGGGTAGGTCGTAGTGCAGGGAGTCTGCCTGCATCTTCAGCTTCTGGATGCGATAGATGCCTTTCTCCAGGTCTATGTCGCCGCCTTTCAGTAATGCTTCCTGCAATCCTGCCTGAAGGGTCATACTGTCGTAGGGCATGTGCAGCATAATCTGACTCTTCTTGATGGCAACTTGCTCAATATCCAATCCCCATCTGACGGGTTCGCTTTCAGTGGTATCTACCACCGTGGTGTCTTTCATGGCGATGTCAAGATTACATCCGTCGATGGTTGCTCCGTTCAGTGTTACCAGGTTGTGGCGAAGGTCAACGTTGTCTGCCCTCAGGTGAAAGTCCTTCAGCTCTCCCTTCAGTTGCAGGGTGGCTATCAGGTCTCTGGTGTCTATGTCTCCGTTTTGCAGTACAACGGCTTCTACGCCCACTTTCAGGGCAAGGATACGCCAGAAGTCAAGGTCCACGGTGGCCTTCTCCACATTCAGAATATCCTTTCCGTGGTCGTCGATATGTAGTTGGTGTAAGTCCAGATCCAGCAGAAAGGTGATGGTAGCCTTCTGCATAGTGATGTTCAGGCCGCTCTTCTCGCTGGCATATTCCGAGATTTCCTTTACTACCCAACGTTGCACGGGCGGAATATAGAAGGCTGCCATCAGTAAAACTATCGCTATTACTGGTGTCAGAATGATGGCGCAGGCCCATTTCAGTGCACGTTTCATAAAGGATACCTCTATATTTTTATACAAAGGTAATAAAAAAGAGATATACGGAAGGTTCTTCCTGTTATATTTTTTTCTGTTTTTACAGAAAAGATAACATTTTTAACGATTGAAAAGAAGTCAATCCTTTGCAAATGCCTGCCATAACGCATTCTGAGGAACAGGTGCCGTTATGCTTAGTATTTCGTGTGTTACGGGATGCTCCAGCTCCAAATGACGGGCATGCAGGCAAATGCTTCCGTCCGGATTACTACGTGGAGCACCATATTTCAGGTCGCCTTTTATGGGGAATCCTATCTTTGCCAATTGGCATCTAATCTGGTGGTGGCGGCCCGTCAGCAATTCAACCTCTACCAAGGAGTATCGTTCAGAATGACCTATGAAACGATATCTCAGTACAGCCTTCTTAGAGTTGGGTACTTCGCGGTCGTATGCTTTGGCTGTATTGTTCTTCTCGTTGCGAGTAAGCCAGTGCGTTAGGGTTTGCCATTGGGACAGTTTAGAGTTTAGAGTTGAGGGTTTAGTGTCTTTCTCTGATTGAACATTGAACATTGAACATTGAACATTGTTAGCCTCAATCTTGTTTAATTTTGAATTTTGAATTTTGAATTTTGAATTAGAAGAAGACTCTTCACTTTTAACAATGGCCCAGTATGTCTTCTTTACCTTCTCGTGCTCGGCAAAGAGTTTGTTCAGGCGGGGTAGGGCCTTGCTGGTTTTGGCAAATAGTACCACACCTGATACAGGCCTATCCAGACGATGCACCACACCTAGAAAAACGTTCCCGGGCTTGTTGTACTTCTCCTTCAGATAGGTCTTGACAATATCAGAGAGGGGAGTATCGCCAGTCTTGTCTCCCTGCACGATCTCCCCGCTCTGTTTGTTTACAACAATAATATGATTATCTTCGTATAATACGTTCAACTCTTAATTGTGAATTAAGAATTATGAATTA
>DLBF01000075.1 GCA_002494215.1 Prevotellaceae bacterium UBA7028 | reverse complement strand
CGACCTCTTTCAGGAGGTGCTGATAAACCTTTGGAGCGGCTTCGAGGGCTTCGAGAACCGTAGTAACATCCGCTCGTGGGTTTACCGTATAGCCCTGAACACCTGTATCTCTTACGACAGAAAGAAACGTCGCACGGCCACAGAAAGGTTGAATATGAACATCAATCTGTTTGAGGATCGCGACGAGGACACGCGTCAGGTGGGTATGCTGCATAGGCGTATATCCAAGTTGCAACCCTTTGACCGCGCCATCGTCCTTTTATGGCTGGAGAATCTTTCGTACGAGGAGATAGGCCAGATAGTGGGCATTACAGCCAAGAATGTCAGCGTTCGTCTGTTCAGAATCCGTGAACAACTCAAGAAAATGTCTAACGATTAATCCTTGTTCATTATGACAAACGATAATTTTGAATTAGAGGAGATGCGCCAGCAGATGGCGATTCTGAAACAGAAACTGGAGCAGCAGGAGATTATAAATGAGCGTATGACCAGCAAAGCGAGGGAGGCGCTGGAGAAAGATATGGATGCTATGGGTAAAAAGAACCGGAGGGCATATATTATTTTACTATTTGCTTTACCATTGATTTTTTATTCTTTGATGAAACAATACGCCTTCTCTACTGCTTTTCATATATCTTTCATGGTTTACGTGGTAGTCGCTGTTGCTTTTATGTATTGGAACAAGATGGACGTTCACAATCATATGCTGACTGCGAATTTGATCGAGGCTCAGCGCAAGGTGTTACTTGCCAAGAAACATCATTTCCAGTGGATAATATTCGATTATCTCTTGTTTTTTGTTTTTGTGACATGGATGCTATGGGAAGTTTATCAAAAGGGGAATAATCATTTTTTGTTCATCATATTGATTATCTTTTTCTCTATCGGTGTGCCCCTTAGTATTTGGGGTAACATCCAAACTCAACGCCGTTACCAGAAGATGCTTGACCAGATAGCGGACCTTACGGAGGAGAATGGGATAATTGGTAAATGAAACGTTCTCCTACGCCAGAAAAAGATATTTAATAGGGTATGTAAAATCATTCTCACGTCGTGAGAATAAATTCTCTAACCGCGAGAATAAATTTTCACGCCGTGAGAATATATTCTCAAATCATGAGAATAGTTTTGTTTGGCATATTAGCATGTTTTGTCAGGCGTGTTAAGGCTTTTTGTGTAGCGGGATAGAATGGGAAATCGGCTGTTTAAAAAAAGTAAGCCTCCAGGAGGTTTGTCCTGAAGGCTTACTTTAGTGGAATATTTATCCTTTTTAGAACTCTGCGTTCTTGGGAGTACGTGGGAATGGGATAACGTCGCGGATGTTTTGCATTCCGGTAACGAAGAGTATAAGACGCTCGAAACCGAGACCGAAACCTGCATGGGGGCAGCTTCCATACTTGCGGGTATCGAGATACCACCATAGGTGTGTCATATCCATATTACGACGTTCTATCTCGGCCATCAACGTGTCATAGCTGGCCTCGCGGACGCTACCTCCAATAATCTCACCAATAGAGGGGAAGAGTACGTCGGTGCCCTGCATGGTAGGACCAGGCGCTACGCAACCTTTGTAGCCTACGGAGCCACCTTCGGGTGTTGCAGGATTCTGCTTCATATAGAACGACTTGATAGCAGTGGGGTAGTCGGTCATGATGACAGGCTTCTTGAAATGTTCCTCAACCAGGTAGCGCTCGTGCTCGCTTGCCAAGTCGTCGCCCCAGTTGCAGGGGAACTCGAATTTCTTGCCATTCTTGATAGCCTCCTGCAGGATGTTGATGCCCTCGGTGTAAGGCAAACGGACGAAGGTTTCCTTCAGTACACTTTCCAAACGCTCAATGAGGGTTTTGTCGATCATCTTGTTCAAGAACTCAAGGTCGTCCTTGCAGTTGTCCAATGCCCACTTCACGCAGTATTTGATGAAGTCCTCTTCCAAGTCCATCAGTTCTTCCTGATCTAAGAAGGCAACCTCGGGTTCTACCATCCAGAACTCAGCCAGATGGCGGGGAGTGTTGCTATTCTCGGCACGGAAGGTAGGACCGAAAGTGTAGATGGCTCCCAGGGCAGTAGCACCCAGCTCACCTTCCAATTGTCCTGAAACGGTCAGAGAAGTCTGCTCGCCAAAGAAGTCGTCATCGTAGATGATCTTACCTTGCTCATCCTTCTTCAGGTCGTAGAGGTTCTTGGTGGTTACCTGGAACATGTTTCCGGCCCCCTCGCAGTCAGAGGCTGTGATAAGGGGGGTATGGAAGTAGAAGTATCCATGCTCGTGGAAATAAGTATGGATCGCCATTGCCATGTTATGACGGATACGCAGGATGGCACCAAAGGTGTTGGTGCGGGGGCGCAAATGAGCGACGGTACGAAGGTATTCCCAACTGGCACCTTTCTTCTGCAGAGGATAGGTGTTGTCGCAGTCGCCAAGAATCTCAATGGCTGTAGCCTGAATCTCGCTAGCCTGACCGGCTGCGGGACTCTCTACAATTTTACCTTCAACGCTCAGGCAGGCACCTGTGGTAATGCGCTTGATGGTCTCCTCGGGGAAGTTGGCATCATCGCCTACAATCTGTATGTTCTTGATGGTGCTACCGTCGTTCAAGGCAATAAAGAAGATACCCTTACTGCCTCGCTTTGAGCGCACCCAACCTTTTACACAAATATCTGAACCGAAATCTGTACGCTTCAGCGCGTCAATTACTTTTGTACGTTTCATTGGTTAAATGTTCAATGTTCAATGTTCAATCATTCAAACGCTCCCATGCGTAGCATGTTCACCTCCTGCTCTGTGAGGAAGCGCCAGTCGCCACGACGGACATTCTTCTTGGTCAGGCCGGCAAAGAATACACGGTCCAACTTGACAACCTTATAGCCAAGGCTCTCGAAGATACGACGTACGATACGGTTACGGCCACTATGAATCTCTATGCCTACCTGCTTGCGGTCTGTCTCGCTGGCATATTCGATGGCATCTGCATGAATTTCGCCATCCTCCAACTGAATACCGTCGGCAATCATGCGCATGTCGGCTGCAGTAACATTCTTATTAAGGTAGACGTGATAAATCTTCTTCTTCATGAACTGAGGATGAGTAAGCTTGCTGGCCAACTCACCATCATTGGTAAGCAGCAATACACCAGTGGTGTTGCGGTCAAGACGACCAACGGGATAGATACGCTCGCGGCAAGCACCTTTCACAAGGTCCATAACAGTCTTGCGGTTCTGTGGGTCATCGCTGGTGGTAACATAGTCCTTGGGCTTGTTCAGTAAGATGTACACCTTCTTCTCAATGCTTACCAGCTGATCGTGGAAGAGGACAGAGTCTGAACGCTTGATCTTGGTACCCAATTCTGTTACAACCTGACCGTTAACAGATACTACGCCTGCCTCGATGAAGCTGTCTGCCTCGCGACGGCTGCAAACACCTGCATTTGCCAGGAACTTGTTCAGACGGATTGGTTCTTCGGGATCAATGTGGGTCTCCTTGTATTCAATCTGCTTCTTCATGCTGTACTTGGCATTGGGATTGTAGCCAGCTGTACGGGGACGGAAACCTCCTCTTGGGCCACCCTTGGGTGCATATCCGCCCTGCTGACGGGGCTGGTAGCCTCCCTCGCGACGGGGACGCTGCTGGTAACCGCCTTCGGCACCTGCATTGTAACGGGGACGATAGCCACCTTGCTGGCGGGGCTGATAACCGCCCTGCTGACGAGGATGGTAACCGCCTTCGCGGGGCTGACGGGGCTGATAGCCGCCTTCGCCACCTGCATTGTAACGGGGACGCTGCTGATAGCCGCCTTCGCGTGACTGGTAAGGACGGGATACGTGACCTTCTGTATTGCTACTGAATGCAGGGCGACTTATGCGTGGACGCATAACACGACCCTGGCTGCTGTATCTTGGGGTAGAATTGTTTTCACTTCCATACTGAGGGCGATAACCATCGCGGCCTGCACTCTCATTCTTCTCGGAGAATTTCTCTCTCCAGTTCTCGTCTTCTGTAATCATAATAATTTTCTTTTAAGTGTTCTTTTTGAAAAGTGTTTCTAATAATGTTGTTTTCTTTAAATTCCAATATATGTATGCGGAGTTATGGCGCGTAGTTCATCCTTCACGGATTCACTAACGTTGAGCTCCTCAATAAAGTTCTTGATTGTAGCCTCGTCGATACCCTTGCCTGTTCTAGTAAGAGCTTTCAGGGCCTCGTAAGGATGTGGGTAGGCCTCACGGCGGAGAATGGTCTGGATAGCTTCGGCACATACGGCCCAGCAGTTGTCCAGGTCGCGGTTGATAGCCTCCTGATTCAGTACCAACTTACGCAGTCCCTTCAAGGTGCTGTTGATGCTAATAAGCATATGACCCAAGGGCACACCTACATTACGCAATACTGTGCTGTCTGTGAGGTCACGCTGCAGACGGCTGACGGGCAGCTTCTGGCTCAGGTGCAATAAAATGGCGTTGGCAATGCCAAGGTTGCCTTCGCTGTTCTCGAAGTCGATGGGGTTAACCTTGTGGGGCATGGCGCTGGAG
>DLBF01000170.1 GCA_002494215.1 Prevotellaceae bacterium UBA7028 | reverse complement strand
CTGGACACTGAATCCAGAACTCTCTGAAGAAGAGAAGACACAGATTAAGAAAGGTATTAAAGAAGGACTGGAAGGACTGAAAGGAAAAGTCCCCGGACTGGTAGACGTAGTAGTAAATATCAGCGGCCGACTGGCATCCAGCAACTGCGACGTGATGTTGGACTCTACGCTGGAGAGCCCCGAGGCATTGAAGGCATACGCCACACACCCTGCCCACGTGGCTGTGGCAGACACAAAGGTACGCCCCTATACGGTTCAGCGTACTTGTCTGGACTTTGAGGTTTAATCCCCTACTCTACCACTTCTACCCCGCAATGAGGACAGAAGTGAGCCTTCTGGGGTAAAGGACTGCCGCACTCCTTGCATTTACGCTGAGGAGTAGCGGTTTTTCCATGGTCGTGAACGAACTGGGCACTGACAATACCCGTGGGAACAGCCAATATGGTATAACCCATCAGCATGATGATGGCACTGAGGAAACGTCCCACAGGGGTGACAGGAGCAATATCGCCATAACCCACGGTGGTCATGGTAACAACAGCCCAATAGATACTGGTGGGGATGTCCGTAAAGGGCGTCCCCTTTACATTTCCCTCGACCATATACATGAGGGTTCCCATAGATATTACCATGATGACCATGAAGAGGAAGAACACCATAATCTTGCGGCTACTGAGCATAAGGGAGCGAAGCAAGAGGTCGCCTTCCTCGAGGAAACTGAACAGCTTGAACACACGGAACACCCTTATCAGACGGAACGTACGAACCACCATCAGGTAACGTACAGGACCAAATATCCACCCCACATACAACGGCAGCGTACTGAGCAAATCTACTATACCAAAAAAGCTGAAAGCATATTTGCGCGGCTGAGGTGAACAATACAGACGCAAGAGGTATTCGAGGGTAAAGAAGAAGGTGAAGACATACTCCAGTACCGTGAACACCTGCTTTGCAAGAATGGGAATCCCCCTAGTGCTCTCCACTACTACAATCAGAATACTTAACACTATACACCAAAGCAAGGCCACATCAAAGGCTTTGCCTAAGGGTGTATCACTCTGGAAAATAGTGATGTAGAGACGACGGCGCAAGGCATCGTTATGCATGAAACGCTGCCAAGCCATCCGAGCACTAGATATTGGATTCTTCATTCTTCACTCTTCATTATTCTCCTCCCCTCGCCCACGGGAGAGGGGCTGGGGGTGAGGCTCTTCATTTAAACAACGTGTTCTCAATTATCTTGCCCATCTGCCATACGCAGCGGACTTTCAACTTATCGTCGAGGACTACGATATCTGCATCCTTGCCACGAGAGAGGGTTCCCTTGCGTCCCTGAATACCCATGATATGGGCAGGCGTGTCAGTAATCATCTTGACGGCATCCTCGAGGGGCACATCAGCCTGCTGCACCATAGTGCGGATAAGGCGGTCTGATGTAGCACATGAACCAGCAAGGGCTCCGCTGCCAGTGAGCTTGCATACACCGTCCTCGACATAGACACGTGAGTCGTAGGCCTTGGCATCCTTGGGAGCGGCTGCCGGTGCAAGGGCATCTGTGATAAGGGCCATACGCTCTACACCCTTTACCTTATAGGCCATACGCAGGATGGTGGGAGGAACATGGATTCCGTCGGCCACACACTCTATGGTCATATCATCAATCAGATAGACACTTTCCACCGTACCTTCGTACTTGTAGCCCTGCTTGTTGTGGAAACCAGGCATGGCGTTATAGAAGTGAGTTACGTGGGTAAAACCAACTTCGAAAGCAGAACGAACATCGCTGTACTCAGCATTGGTGTGAGCAATACTGGGCAGGACGCCCTTCTCGGCACAGTACTTACCAAACTGCAGGGCGCCAGGCAACTCGGGAGCAGCATCCCAGCGAGCCAGACAATCGGAATGCTCCACTACGGGGATATATTCGTTGGGGTCTGGGTTCTTCAGCCATTCTGGCACCTGGGCTCCTGCCTTGTTGGGATTCAGGTAATGTCCCTCGAGATGCAGACCCATAATGGGACTGTCCTTCTCCTTCATGAGCTTATTACAGGTAGCCACAGCCTTCTCTATCATAGGAATGGTGCTGCTGCTCAATGTAGGGAATATACTGGTGGTTCCGTACTTGGAATGTGCCTTGACGGCGGTGCGGAAGGCTTCCTCTGTTCCTTCCTGGAAATCCGCACCGCCACCACCATGCACATGCATTTCTATGAATCCGGGTACTACATACATACCCTTGACATCAATGAGTTCTGCACCAATGACTGCCAAATCGCAGTTTGTGACTTCAAGTATTTTCCCGTCGCGTAAGATTACGCTGCCGTTCCTTAACCAACCCTGTGGGGTCAGTATTCGGCCGTTGATGATTTGTGTTAACATAGGGATCAAATTTCAAAATTTATAAATTCAAAATTCAAAATAGACAAGGTACAAAGTATAGAGTCTAAAGTCTAGCGTCTAAGGTCTATTTACGCCATGCTATAGACCACGTCCATTATCTTCTTGCCTATCTCGTCGGCAGCCTCCATAGTGCTGGCCTCGCTATAGACACGGATGATGGGCTCGGTGTTAGACTTGCGCAGGTGTACCCACTTGTCGGGGAAGTCAATCTTAACACCGTCTATATCGTTCACCTCTTCGTTCTTATAGAGTTCCTTTACCTTAGCCAGGATGGCATCCACATCGGTATCAGGTGTGAGGTCGATGCGGTTCTTGGCAATGAAGTAAGGAGGATAGGTGGCACGCAGCTCGCTGGTCTTCATATCCTTCTTGGCCAGATAGGTCAGGATAAGGGCAATACCTACAAGGGCATCACGACCATAGTGTGCAGCAGGATAGATAACTCCGCCATTACCCTCGCCGCCAATGACAGCGCCAGTCTCCTTCATCTTGGTAACAACATTTACCTCGCCCACAGCAGCTGCATTGTATTCGCATCCGTACTTGCGGGTTACATCGCGCAGGGCACGGGTACTACTGAGGTTGCTGACGGTGTTGCCAGGAGTATGCTGCAGGATATAATCGGCAACGGTAACAAGGGTATATTCCTCGCCATACATAGTGCCGTCTTCGCAGAACAGGGCCAGACGGTCAACATCGGGATCGACAACAAAACCAATATCATGACCACCCTTCTGCATAAGAGCCTTGATGTCTGCAAGGTTCTTCTCCAGGGGTTCGGGGTTGTGCTGGAAGTCGCCTGTGGGTTCGGTGAAGAGACCTGTCACGGTCTTTACGCCCAACTGCTGGAACAACTTGGGCAGGATAACACCGCCAACGCTGTTCACGCTGTCGAAAGCAACACGGAAGTTAGCCTTCTTGATAGCGTCAACATCCACAAGGTCGAGACCCAAAACCATGTCGATATGCTTCTGGTCGTAGGTGTCGTCCTCGCGATAGCTACCCAGATGATCAACATCGGCATACTCGAAGTCCTCTGCCTCGGCAATGCGAAGCACCTCGTTACCCTCTGCCTTGTTCAGGAACTCGCCCTTCTCGTTCAGCAACTTCAGGGCATTCCACATACGGGGATTATGGCTGGCTGTGATGATGATACCACCGCATGCGCCCTCCATGGTAACGGCAATCTCTGTGGTGGGAGTGGTTGCCAAACCAATATTTACGACATCAAAGCCCATGCCCATAAGGGTTCCACAGACAACATTCTTGACCATGGGACCTGAGATGCGGGCATCGCGGCCAACAACAATCTTATTGCTCTGTACCTTGGTGGTACGACGAATCAGTGTGGCATAAGCCGATGTGAACTTAACAATATCAAGGGGATTCAGGGTATCACCTGCCTTACCTCCGATAGTTCCTCGGATTCCGGAAATGGATTTAATTAGTGTCATAACTTATGTTGGTTTTTGGTTAGTGAATTATTGTTCTTATTTGATTAATACTTTCTGACCTTTCACAATGTACACACCCTTCGATAATTTTGAATCTTTAATTTTGAATTTTGAATTAAGGTTACGACCTGCAAGGTCATAAACTTCCCCGCCATTACGGGAGGGCTCGAGGGTGGGTCTGTTGATGCCTACCACAGGATCCTCAACGCGGATTTTAACACTGCCGCTTATGCGGCTGCCATCCGTAGCAGTGGCGGTAACGACAGCATCGCCAGGAGTTCCTGTCACGACATTGCCCTGCTGGTCAACAGAAGCGATAGTGGCATCCGAGGTTGACCAGTTAAGCACCTTGTTGGTAGCCAATACAGGCTGAATGGTGGGAGTAAGGGTTGTCTGTTCACCCTGCATGATGGTGATATCGGACTCGGGGAACACAATGCTGCTGACATAGGTCTTGGCAAAGGTTACGTTATAAGACGCATCGCTGACCTCGGCATGTGAACCGTCGGCTGCTGCCACACGAATATTGCTCAAAGAGAAGATGGAAGCGTCCGTGAAGGCTGAATCGGCATCCATAACAAAGTAGAATGCTGCACCCGTTCGGTTAAGAAGAGGCTCCTGGGTAGGAGAATAGACAAGGACTCGGATGCCATCCTTCGTCTTACCCGTCCTTACAATATGCGATTCAGAAACGATAGTACCTAACTGGACAGACGTTGGTTGAGCTGAGAGCATAGCGCCGAACTTTATATCAGCCTGCCATGCCGTAGCTGTCTGGGCTGCAGAGAGCGTGACGCTAACCTTACGTGTTCCGCCTGCCTTGATGGTGGTGTTGGCGGCATAGAGACGAGCCGTGAAGATATCTTCTTTCTGCAACGCACCATCGATATGATTGCGCAGCGCTACAATATCATATACATCCACAACACCATCGTTATTCATGTCGGCCCTATTAACAGGGAAGTCTGGGTCTGTAGGATTCACAATATAATCGGCCATAAGCGAGATGTCCTCCTCATTAACCTTTCCGTCGCCGTTTACATCACCCCTTAGATTGTTCACACTATAATATGTGCCGTCTTCTTTCTTATAAACAGTATTATGTGAATTGTCCAACATAGGATGGGCATCCGTTCCCAATGTCTGATACCAGCAAATGCCCTCTGAGGCACCTTTGTTCAGTTTATAGCACAACTCGCCACTGGTGACAGGCTCCATAGAGATGCTGGTAACCTGGTCTCCGAAGGTGCTGTAGCAGTTATCCAGCGTAGCGGTGCCACGAACCATATCGTGACCCCAATTGTATCCGGTAACCGTTCCGATATTCCAACAGTTCTGCATAGAGCCATCATCGCCTATCCATCCACAGATGGAAGCACTCTCATTACCACCTGAGATAGTACCCGTGTTGTAACAGTCGGAAAGGAAGAACTGGCAAGTTGAACCCATATTACATCCGATAATACCTGCTACATTCTGAGCCGTACCGGTGATATTAGCTTCGTTGCCCACACATGATATGGAAACGAGTCCAGCTCCTGAGCTTGCACCGACAATACCCACAAAAGCACCACCACTGATAGAGCTGCTGCTGTCCAAGACAAGATTCTTGATAGTGGCACCACCGGTAACGGTTCCGAAGACGCCAAAGTTGTCGCCACCCTCTATATTGAGGTTCATGATACGGTGAGACCTTCCGTCGAAGGTACCGCAGTAGGGCTTGGCATCGGTACCAATGGGAAGATATTCTGACGAATAGTTTGCCATATCTATATCGGCCGTCAGGTAGGCATCAGAGCCATTGGCTCCCTTGCTGACTGCATACGCAAAGGCCATCAACTGCTCTGCATTGGAGATGTAGTAGGTGCTGTCCTTATATACAGGAGGTGCCTTGTAATTGAGGTAGTTGTCTATCCATGCAATACGCTCGCGGAAATACCTGCGCAAGACATTCACCTCGCCCTCATAACTGCCATATATAGCCACATTCTGGTGCACTATGGTGTTCATAATGGACCAACGGATAAAGTTGAGCTTCTGGGATTCGTTAAGCACCTGGGCCGTACTGTCGACATAGGCAATAAAAGACTCGGGAGTGAAGAGACCACGGTCGCGCATATCCGCCCAGATATCAGCAAGGCGCTGCTTGGCTGCCTTATCCGAAAGAACACGGGAAACAAAATTTCTCATATTGCCGGCTGAACTTCCACCCAGATATGCCCAACCGGAACGACCGTTTACAGGATAGATACGCTTGTCATTATCGAAGGCCAGGTCGAAGTCCCAACACGGCGAGACAATGAAACGGTCCTCTTCGCGGTTCTTGTACATATAAGTACTCCAGTAGGTGTCCATGTTGCCGGAAAACTCTCCTACGATAAAATGACGCAGGAAGCTCTCAATATCCAACCGACGACGGAAGCCTTCCTCGGGATCGGTATAGTTGGATTTCCACAGATCCGTCTCGAGCAGATTGAAGTAGTCTTTTATATATTTGCTCTGCTCGGTGGTAATCTCGTCGGAATCAGGCGACTTGATGGTAATGGGGATACCCTTACTGCTGGTGAACCACGAAGCCTCCCTATCGGCATAAGCGTCAATCTCTATCAGGTAACCGCCCGTTACGAACGGGTCCTCGGTATCCTCAGGCGTCATTTCCACAATGGGGACACGATGTGAATCTACACTTATCTGGTCGCAGAGCTGATAGCAGCCTTTATATTCGCCGTTCATGATAACATCTACCGGCTGACAATATACGGTGTATGGCATATCCAGACGACGACTGATCTCAAATGCCAGAATGTTACGCATCAGTGTCTTGTCGCCGTAATTGTTGATAAGCGTCCACTTTTTTGCCTTGGCAGGACTCTCAAGGGGAGAGCCTTTCAGCATGTGATGGCTCTTGCCGTCGTTGAACTTTATTCTCCACGGCTTCTTGGGGTAACCCCATGAGGCATTTCCCCTGCCCTTTGCTGTGATGGGATATTCCTGAATGCGGGTTCCGTTGTCGTAAGTAATGGTGACGAATGAAGGCAACTCTGTTACCTTATCCTTAGGATCGTAGCCTGCTTCGGTATGGATACTGACAGTAGGCAGGTTGGTAATCTGATAGAATTTGCTGTCGTCACCCTCACCCTCATAGCCATAGAACTCCAACTCCGCAATGTTACAACGTGCATCATTAGGACCTACATAACGAACATAACGGAAGCCGCGTGTGACAGGAACATCAGCATAATCCAACTTATTGGCCGTTCCGCTAACGGGAATAAGATAGAGAGGAACGGCATCCAGAAAATCAGGACGGTTGGAAGCCTCAAATACACCCAGCTGAACACGCGTTGGCTGTGTTTCCCTGGGACACCACCCTACCCTGGTTATTACATGAGGAGTGCCCAAGTCCAGACCTACCCATGTCCGGCTTCTGTCATAAGATGCATAGAAAGTCTTCGTGTCCCCGTCAAAAGCACAAGCGGGAGTGTTTACAGTGGTAGACTGCCTACCCGTGCTGTAATCCACGCTGATAGAACCGATGGGGGCTCCTGAAAGTTTTCCTCCTCTCTGCTGGCCACATACAAATCCGCCGCAGAAAAAGAGCAAAGCTAAGGTCAGAAATATGTTGTTTTTGAACGTATGCATTGTACTGTTTGTGGTACATTTTCGACTATCAAAAGGCAAAAGTAATCAAAAATCCCTAATGAAGGAAATAAATAACTATTTATTTGTCGCAGAATGTAAAAAGATGTAACTTTGCAATCCGAAATAAAAATCAATCATTACAGATGAATAAGTACGATATCCCCGTTCTGCTGCTCACAGGATATCTGGGCAGCGGTAAGACAACATTATTAAACCGCATTCTTTCAAACGAAAAAGGAATACGCTTTGCCGTTATAGTCAACGACATTGGCGAAGTGAACATCGATGCCGACCTGATTCAGAAAGGTGGAATAGTAAATCAGGCTGACGATAGCCTGGTGGCACTGCAGAATGGTTGTATCTGCTGTACGCTCAAGATGGACTTGGTGCAACAGCTCCACGACATCATTGCTATGAAGCGATTCGATTACATTGTGATTGAGGCCAGCGGTGTATGCGAGCCCGCTCCCATCGCTCAGACCATCTGCTCCATCCCATCCATGGCACCTGAGGTAATAAAGAATGGAGTTCCCCTACTTGACTGCATCGTTACAGTTGTGGATGCTCTGCGAATGAAGGATGAGTTTGCCAACGGAAGTGGCCTGATGAAACAGAACCTGGACGAGGACGACATAGAGAACCTTGTCATCCAGCAGATTGAGTTCTGTAACATTATCCTGCTGAACAAAGCAGCCGAAGTAGAGCCTCATGAGTTAGGAAGAATCAAGCAGATAATTCGTACCCTACAACCCAAAGCAGAAATTATCGAGTGTAACTACGGAGATGTAGAGCTGAACAAGATTCTGGATACCAATCTGTTTGATTTTAACGAAGTTGCAACATCCGCCGCTTGGATTAACGAAATCGAGAATCATCATCCCGACGAGGAAGAGGAGGATCATGATGAGGAGGAAGAACATCATCATCACCACCACGACCATGACGATGATGACGATGATGACGATGAGGTTTGCCCTGAATGCGGACACCACCATCACCACGATGAGCATTGCCATTGTGGATGCCACCACCATCATCATGATGGCGAAGGTGAAGCAGAAGAATATGGCATCGGTACTTACGTGTACTACCGTCGCCAACCTCTCGACCTAAGTAACTTCGACCATTTTGTCGCTCGACTCTGGCCTAAGAACATCATCCGAGCTAAAGGTATCTGCTACTTCAAAGGCGAAGAGGATATCTGCTATGTCTTCGAGCAGGCAGGCAAACAGGTACAGCTGAAGAATGCCGGACAATGGTACGCTACCATGCCCAAGGCTGAGCTGGAAGCCTTTATGCAACAGAACGAGGGGTTACGGCGCGACTGGGATGAGCAGTACGGAGACCGTATGCAGAAACTTGTCTTCATCGGGCAGCATCTGGACAAAGAAGCCATTGCCACCCTCCTGGACGCTTGTCTGGTAAAGGAGTAACAACTACTCCCCTACCCCCTATACCCATTCATAGATGGAGTTCTCGTACTCGGCCAGCTGTGTCAGCGCAGCCTGGTCGAGTCCTACTCCATCCTTGTAGTGCTGCTGCAAGAACTGGTGTAATGCAGCACGAACAACATTCTGCTTTTCGAACTTATTGCGGAAAGCTATAAAATCAAGTGCATTCCTGTCCTCCTCAGAAGTAAAGAACGAAAATCCCCCTACCTTCTGAATCTTGCAGACTCTCTTCAAAGCCTTAGGCGCAGGAGCTTCCTGCACAATCTGTGTTCTTACTGCCTCGTTTGTTGCCAGAGGAACTGGCTGCACAAAATTTCTGCTGGCATCCTTTGCTACCTGAGCTATAGGTAAACTTCCTTTCTTAATAGCCATATATGCAAATGTTTATATGTTTGTATATTTCCAAATATTTGAATATTCAAACATCTGAATGTTCGAATATCCGAATATTACGATTCCCTTTCTTTCATGAAGCGCTTGAACGCTGTGTTGGCAATCTGTCCCCACTTAACAGGTGTCCAGGTTTTAGGACGCGCCTTTCTGCCAATCATATATTCAGCAACTCTCATATAGTCATCAGCTGCAGTACAGTCGGGACTGTATTCAAAAAGGGACATCTCATAAGCCACACTCTCTGTACACCTGACACATTCCCTTACATAAACAGGGAATAGTGGAGCCTTTACTTCCTCTTCGTTGCTATAGTACGCCTTCACTTCTTTGCTAATAGCCTTCTGCGCATTCCATCTAACCAGAAGGTAACCCAAAATCGAAACAGGGCAACGCAACTGGGTCCTGACCTTGTCGATATAATCCAACAATCTGGGTAATCCCTGCAAGCTATATATACCTGCCTCGGTAGGTACAATAACATAATCACTTGCTACCAGGGCATTAGTGTTCATAAGTGTCTCACCTCCTGGCGCGCAATCTATGAAGATGTAATCATACATGTTCCTAATCTTCGCACCAGACTCCGGATCCACAGTGTCCAGGAAGTTCGCAAGTCTGTGCTCACGATTGTACATCAACTGCAACTCTGCATTGATATTACTCATACTATGACTGCCAGGAACATAATCCAAACCGTCATATCTGGTGTAGATGGGAAGAGAAAGCATCTCTCCAGGCTTGAAGTCATGGAGCCAATCATAAATGGTACTCTCAGCTTCCAGATGTACAGTCTTGTCAACGGTATCCGTCATGTTACACTGGGGGTCTGTATCTATAAGCAGCACTTTCTTGCCTAACAGCCATAAAGCAAAACCAAGGTTCACACAAGAGGTTGTTTTGGCACAACCGCCCTTGTCATGCAGAAAAGAAATAACTTGTGACATACGATGAAATGGGTCATTTAATTATTATCTGCTGGCAAAATTAGACTTTTCTTCCGAAATCACAAAGAAATATTCAAATATTTTCAAATATTTACATATAAAAGTACCCATATTCTTGGATATTTCTGCATACATGGCGCTATAACCGCACAAAACACAACAAATATTTACAAATACTCACACATACTTATAGATATTCACATACACACAAATACCTTATTATATTTATATACTCCCATATATGCAGATTTGCATATTTAGGTATCTCCATATCCTAATACCCGGATTTCTTTATACTTCAATATTTGTATACTCAGATATTTAGATATGCAACTATCCAGATGTATAAATATCGTAGGGAAACATGCGCTTCTACATATATACAAAGTATATATATAAAGGAAGTGTTCCTGATCTCCGCATCAGATGTACATAAAGTTCACACCAAGTCTTCCCGAAGTTCTCACCAAATGTTCACTTTCTACGCACCTAATTAAGGATAAATATCTATAAAACAACAAGATACGTTGATGTATAATAAAAATAAGAATATACTTCGAAAAGAACTTTCTTTCACATTTTTATTATAATGTTTATCTATTTATAAACATATAGCTATGCGCTATGTTGTTGATATTTAGTTGCTTAGACATCAGAAGGTGCGTACTTTATGAACACTTGGTGCGAATATCCGGAACACTTATTGCGAGGTTTAGGGGCTTTTGGTGCGAAGTTCGGGAACATAGGTGCGAACGTTAGGAACATTAGACATATCCGGACGCCTGGTGCGAAGTTCGGGAACAATTACTCTATATAATAATGTATTATTTTATAATAATGTATAAACGCAGGGTAGGGGAGTAGGGTAAACTATGGTAGGGAGCCTGTAATAATAGTGGTTGGATACTACGGTAACATCTATATGCGAGTGTTTAGTATCATCTGGGTGTGAAACCATGGCAGAGGACGGGCATATAGTACGTTACACATCGGTAATAAAGAGATGATGATTCAGGTTGGAGACATTGAAACACCAAATTGCGAAAGTTCGGAACATTTTCTGGTTATAAAATTTGGAAGTTTCGTTGAAATGGCGTATTTTTGCCCCCAGAACTTAATTTTGGACTAATATGGCTAAGAAAAAAGGTCCTGCTATTGTAAGCAAAACAAACGAGTTGGTGCAGTCCATCTCGCAAAACAATGATATTGATTTTATCATGAACCCTATCACGTACACTCAGATACGTGGTAACTTTTCGCTTGTGCAGACCAATCTGATGATTGCCATTATAGCTCAACTGCAAGACCGTATTAAGGAACAGTTGAGTTTCGACAATATGGCCACTCTCTTTAAGCCCGAGGACCTTAGCGGTAATCTGCTCAACTTCGAGATTCCGCTTAAGGAACTTGGCATCAGTCCTAAGAAGTATGGTGAGCTGGAGACGGCATGCAATACATTGATCAATTTGGATATGTCATATAAGCGGTTTGACGAGAAAGAGGGTATTTGGTATGATGTCATTCAAAACATTTTCCATAGGATAGAATTTCCCAAACTCGAGAAAAATGCCGAAGGCGAGGCGATAGGTTACAAGAGTGGCCAGCGTAGGAAAGGTTATATCCGAATACAGATGGTTGATGAGAGTGCTCGTGAAATTTTGAATTTAAAGAAGGGTTATACACGTCACTTAAGGGGCATCACCCAGTTGTGCCGAAGCCCCAGAACACCTCGTCTTTACATTTACCTTAGTGCTTGGCGAAGGAGAGGTTTTTGTGATGTTAACTACATTGATTTGAAGGAGTTCTTTGGCGTTCTTACCTATAGCAAAGATCATAAGAAGATAATTGATGATCATTACCTGAAGTACGGAGCTTTCCATCGGGATGTGCTGGATCCTGTTCAGCGCGAGATGAAGAAGCTGTCGGACGAAGGTAAGGTTGAGTTCTGCTTCGACTATGTTCCGGTTTATCCGCGAGGCGTTACTCGAGGTAATCCCGAGAGTATCCGCTTCACAATTATCGAGGGCAAGATGGGGCAGGCTCAGAATCACGAAAACTACCTGGGGCAAGTCCATTCCGACCTTATTACAAAGTATCGTTTGCAACCAATGGAGTGGGCTCGCCTTCAGGAGTTCATCTATGATGGGCTCGACCTGAAAGAGGAGTTGACGAAGATCGACAAGCTGATTGAGCAACATCAGCCTGACAATGTGCATGCTTATGTTACAGAAGTCCTGTACAATTGGCTGAAGAAACAGCAAAAGCCCCAGGAACCCAAGTTCGATGTTGCCGAGGAGATTTATGACGACACCCCAGATCGACCATTTGTCCAGCCCGTTTATCGGGAGAAGTATGACCGATGGATGGAGCAGGCCAAAGAAAGGCTCGATCCTATCTTCTATAATACCTATATGAAATATTGCGACCTCTGGGCTGTCCGTGACAAGAAAGTCTTGATTGCTGTTCCAACTGATTTTGTCCGTCAGCAATTAGAGGAGCATATAGGTGAGATTATCAGTTACTTCTATACCGCTTTCGGAACGGATAAAGAAATAGGTTATATTATACAAGACCTCTCCGTGTTCAAGAAATAGGGTAGGGGGGGGCAAGCACTTTTTTGTAATAATTATTCCTAATCTATTTCTCAACCCCTTATACTGCCACGTTAGAGGAAATTTTCTCTCTAGTTAGAAAAAATAATTTTCCTAGCGTGGCAGTATTTTTTCTATGGCTTATGGTTTTCTGACGAAGATGAAACCATTATCTTCATTGTCAAATTATTTTACGCCCCCTTAAGTCACATAAAGTATATGGACTTCCCAAGAAGAAATACTGCAGCGTCCTTGCTCCCATACTGATGCAAGTCTTTAGCCTCTATTCTTGTTCGGAAATCGTACGCTATATGTTCGGTACATCTATCTTATGGGTTTCACTGTTATTTTCCGCTACAACACGCAAAAGGTAACGCTGCTAAGCATTCGCTCATCAGCACAAAAGCCCCTCTTTGTTTATCAGAAGAGGTGAATTTATTCCTGTTAGCCCTTACCAGAAAAGCAATCTCCATCATTCATTACAATAATCTTCCATTCGTTGCCAAATTCCTTGGCGAATTCCTCTGGGTTTTCTGTATGAATAGGGATGATAGCCTTGGGATGCAACAAACGGAAGAACTCACGCAGGTCGGCCATATCAATATGTCCGCTTGTGTGCATATAATCGAAACCCTCATCCAGCGATTTAGCTAGATTCTCGTTGTATGCATCTGTACCTTCTTTGACGTAGCCGTTCCACATAGAAAGCACTTTCTTTTTCTCCCTTGGTATTTGTTCTATCAACTTGTCAAAGCGTGGGTTAGGGCGAGCTATAAGAACATAACCATATTTTTCAAGGGTTTCCTTAAAACTTTCTGAGACAAAGAAATTATTTTTGTCATACTTGTCATATATCAGTGATTGGGGCTCATACTTCCCATATTGGAACAATTTCGACCTATTCCATATAGAACCGCTTTTAACGACAGTATCCATTATCTCCTTCTGATACCCGTCTACATAGAAGTCGCGATGCGCCCTTCGAGCTGCATGATAGAGTGAAAACAATCTGTCAATGTTAGTTGATGAAAGATAGACAATGCATCCTTTATTCTCCTTAAACAACGTTTCAAAATCTCTTTGGAGGTTATATTCTTTCTTGCTTGCAGCCTTTGGGCGTGAAACATTTGAACCCTCACAAACAACATAATCAACCTCGCCTACATACTTCTGCAGCATCTCAGCAGTCTTGCCACTTCTGAAACCATGTAAGCGGAAATCGCC
>DLBF01000153.1 GCA_002494215.1 Prevotellaceae bacterium UBA7028 | reverse complement strand
TATGCGGCGGTTCCACTTCAGATGATTGATGCCGAAAAGGGGTTGTTGTAGGTTGATGGCTATGGGGATCGACATGAATTGGTTGACCCCGCCAACACCCGATTGGTTCATGAAGTCTAATGATGACTGCACAGATATCGTGCCGCCTGTGGGCCATATATTTTGTGTTACGTAGAGCGAACCGTTCAGCCCCAGGTAGTCGTTGCGAACGTAGGTCATGCCACCGTCTGCCTGTTGATAACTGTTATATCGCTTGTTGTAGTTTCCGTTGGCGGAGAAAGTAACCTCGGGCAGCAGGTCGGCTTTGTAGCTGCGCCATTGCCAATAGGCGGACTTCAGTTCGTTCAATGCCACCGCAGCAGCCACACTCTGGCGGCGAGCCATAGCGATACAGTCGGAAAGGGACAAAGTAAGAGCCCCCTCCCCGCTCCCCCTTTGGGGGAGTGCTTTTGTGCTGATTGCTATCGGCAGTAAAGAAAGCAGAAGCAACAATCTTTTCACTCCCCCAAAGGGGGAGAAGGAGGGGGCCTTATTCATATCTTAATGCATTAACAGGTTTCTTATACATAGCTATCAGGGCAGGGATGATGATGCCCAGGGTCACAATCACCAACATCAGCACGAATTGAATGCCGCAGATGATGAGGAAGTGGGGCCAGAACTGCGTCACCCAATCCGTCTCACGGCCAGACCCGCCGTATACACCGCCATTGGATAGCACATTCCAATGGATAGTAAACTGGAACCAGATGAGACAGCCTACAAAGACGGCAAGGGCGGTAAGAATGGCCCCCTCGCCCCATATCTGGAGGAAGATGTGGCGGCGTTTAGCTCCGAAGCTGCACAGGATGCCGAATTCCTCCGTGCGTTTGCGTATCTGTAGCCAATAGGTGCCCAGAGTACCTAGCACAACGATGATGCCAAAAAGCGTGAGGGGGACGCTGGCCAATTGCGTATAGATAACCTCATTGGTTGACATTTGGGTCTCATAGTGATGTTGGTAAGTCTCAAGCTTGCCCAGTACACAGACGCCGGAACGGAAGTCGGTGGTCAGTGTGGGCGTGAGTTTCTTCACGAAAGCCTCGGCATCCACATCGGATTTTAGTCGCAGTAGCAGATTGCAGTACGGGTCTGCCTCACGGACCCAAGGGAAGAAGGCGACGTAGGGATACCGCTCGGAGGGGGCGCTCTTCACGTCTTCCACCACACCGGATATGGTGTGATAGCCATACACCTCCACATTTCTTCCTGTACCCGACGACTTGAAATCCACAAACGCCACGCGCTTGCCCACCACCTGGTCGTGGCCGAAGAGCATCTGTGCTATGCTTCGGGTCACGATGATGCCGTCAGGAGGAATCTCCCTCGACAGCGTCTCAGCATCGGGACTGCCCTCGATGGTCTGCAAACCCTGCGTCTCGAAATAGTACTGGTTCGGATAGTAGAAGAATTGCGCGATGCCTATCGTCTTTGTCGTATCTTCGGCCAATGCCAGCCTCCGCCAGTTGTACCAACGGAGGTTAAAATTTAGATAGTTGGGTGTCAGGCATACAGAAGCCACCTCGGGCATGTTTTTCAGCTTATCCCTAATGACATAGATGCCCTGCCGCTCCTCTTGGGTGACGGCCTGGCCTTCCGATGCGCTCTCGCTCCTGACAATGCCGAACTGTCCTACGCACAGATGGTCTTTCTCGAACTCTCCAGCGGGGATGCAGAAGTAGGTAGCGTAGAAGTTGGTCACCATGAAATCTACCATGAACCAGCTCAGGCAAGTGATGATGGTTATTTCGGCAAATATCCAGCCATTCTGCTTCTTGTGAGTCCACAGACTCTTCAGTATCATTCTCATCTTTTCTGATTTAGTGATTCAACAATAGGTTTCCTAAGTGACGACCATGCCGGAATGAGTGCTGCCATCAGGTTAAGCACGACACAGCAGACAAAGGCAATGAGGAATATCATGGGGGTGAAGAACATGTCGGGCTGCAACGTCACACTGTTCACGGGGTCGTGTTCACGTTCGAACGTTGCGAGGAACATAGCACTATTGCGGATGGCACTGATGAACAGCCACGAAAGCAGGTAGCCCGCGATGCCGCCACAGAACGTCAGGACGAGGTTCTCATGGATGACCTCGTTGAGCAGCCAACGCCGCTTGGCTCCGAATGCCTTGCGGATACCCATTTCTGCCACACGCGACTCCATCCTGTTCGACACCAGACCGCTCAGGTTGATGGCAGGCAACAGAAGCAACAGCAGCATGAGCATACCGGGCATTGTGAGGTTGTAGAGCATGTCGATTGTTGTCTGGTCATTAGAAGGGAAGAAGTTGAGCGACTTCGCCCAATATGGACGAGCCGTGATGAACCACTTGTATTCTTTTCCGTTTGTCTGCTTCAGCATCGAGAGGTATTTGGCCCGATAAGGTTCCAATTCATCGACGAGCATCTTGTAAGTATAGCCTTTCTTCAGCAGCACGCTCACCTCCAGCCCGCCGAAGTAGTTAACTTCTCCGCTTTGGTAATGATGGCGCGAGTCTTGTACCGTATAGGGCATATAGACATCGGCAGAGGAGTCTCGCATCAGCGGACTCACTTCCTTGACAATGCCAATAATCCGATATGGCAGGTAGTTCAGCAACAACTCTCTGCCTACGACCTTTTCTGTGGTTCCGAACACTTTCTTAGCCAGTACATCTGTGATGACAATACACTTGTCGGCGTGCTGCAAGTTCTCATCGGTGTAGGGCCTGCCATCGACAAAGCGGAAATCATAGAGGCGGTAGAAGTTGGCATCGGTGAACCTCGGGGTGACGGGTACTTCCTGTTTGCCCATCTCAGCACAGGCAGTAAAGCTATAGACATACTCAGAACCCATATTGGCACTGACCACCTCGGCACATTCCAGATGGTTGAAAACTTCCTCCACCGCTACGGGAGAATAACCGTAGTATCCCAAGGAATTCCCTTCCTCGTCCTTGAAACTACCATTTACACACACCGTGCGGTCTCTGTGCTCTTCAGGATAGATGTTGCTGATTCGGATGTGAATGATGAGCGCAACCACCATAGCCGAGGCAATGGCAACAGCCGTGCCCGCAATGTAGATGGTGGAGAACAGCTTGTCGGCACGCACCAACGCAATCGCATGACGCAGAAATAGGAAGAACTTACTCAGCATATAAATAGTAAATTGTAAATTGTCAAATCGTAAATTACATGATTTGTCTTCCGTCCAGGAACTTGATGATGCGGTCGGTCTGTGCGGCCTGCTGCTCGTTGTGCGTTACCATAACGATGGTGCGACCATCTTCCTTGTTCAGCTTGTGCAGCAGTTCCATAATTTCGGCACCCATTTTAGAGTCCAGGTTACCTGTGGGCTCGTCGGCAAGGAGTATCTCGGGGTTGCCGATGATGGCGCGG
>DLBF01000143.1 GCA_002494215.1 Prevotellaceae bacterium UBA7028 | reverse complement strand
TGATATGCCGAAAAATTATTTCAAATCTGCCAAAACTTCCTTGATACGGCGCATGGCCTCCTTGATGTTGTCGTCGCTGGTGGCATAGCTCATGCGGAAGCATTCGGGGTCGCCGAAGGCATCGCCTCCGACGGTGGCCACATGGCCCTTCTCGAGCAGATACATGGCGAAATCGGTGGAGTTGTTCACCTGATAGCCTTCTGATGATTTCTTGCCGAAGAAGCTACTGCATTTGGGGAACAGGTAGAAGGCACCCTGAGGATCATTCACCTCCAGGCCGGGAATCTCCTTTGCCAACTTTACAATCAGGTTCTTACGACGCTCGAAAGCCTGACGCATATCCTCTACACACTGCTGGTCGCCAGCGAAAGCAGCCTCGGCAGCTTTCTGGCTAACTGAACAGGGACCACTGGTGTACTGACCCTGCAGCTTGTTACAGCCCTTTACAATCCAATCGGGGGCAGCAATGAAACCGATACGCCAACCAGTCATGGCATAAGCCTTAGAGACACCGTTGATGATTACAACGCGGTCCTTGATGTCGGCGAACTGAGCCATGCTGGCATGCTCGCCAACGTAGTTGATGTGCTCGTAAATCTCGTCAGCAACCACAATCACGTTGGGGTACTTCAGCAGAACGTTCTTCAGGGCCTCCAACTCAGCCTTGCTATATACAGAACCTGTGGGGTTGCTGGGAGAGCAAAGGATAAGAGCCTTTGTCTTAGGAGTGATAGCTGCCTCCAACTGAGCGGGTGTAATCTTGAAGTCCTGCTCGATGGTAGCCTCTACGAAGACGGGAGTTCCCTCTGCCAGCAATACCATCTGAGGATAGCTTACCCAGTAGGGAGCGGGGATGATAACCTCGTCACCAGCATTTACCAATGCCATGATGGTGTTGCAGACACTCTGCTTGGCACCGTTGCTACAGAGAATCTGGCTGGGAGCATAGTCCAGACCATTCTCGTTCTTCAGCTTGTTAACGATGGCCTTCTTCAGTTCGGGGTAACCAGGAACGGGAGAGTAACGACTCCAGTTGTCCTCTACAGCCTTAATGGCGGCAGCCTTAATGTGGTCGGGTGTATTGAAGTCGGGTTCGCCCACGCTCATGTTAATAACATCAACGCCCTGAGCCTTCAGCTCGCTGCTGCGCTGACTCATTGCCAGAGTGGCACTGGGTGCCAATCGGTTCAATCTGTCGGATAATGTATTCATATTTATTTAGGTTTATTGTTTGCTGTTTTTTGTTTACCGTTTTCCGTTTACTGTTTACAGTTTATGGTTGGCAATTTTGATTTTTGAATTTTATAATTTTGAATTGCTATAGCTTGTGTCCCATCCTTATTCTCTTGGTTTCCAGGTAGCGGCGGTTGTACTTGTTGGGTTCGATAATGATGGGGATGTTCTCTACAATCTCCAGACCATAGCTCTCCAGTCCAACACGCTTCACAGGATTGTTAGTGATAAGGCGTATCTTGCTGACACCCATCTCCTGCAGAATCTGTGCACCTACACCATACTCACGTTCGTCGGGCTGGAAGCCAAGGTGGATGTTGGCATCAACGGTGTCGTCACCTTCCTCCTGCAACTTATAGGCAGCAATCTTGTTCATCAGACCGATGCCTCGGCCTTCCTGATTCAGATAGACTACCATCCCCTTGCCTTCCTTCTCTATCATCTGCATGGCACGGTGAAGTTGCTCGCCGCAGTCGCAACGGCAACTGCCGAAGATGTCGCCAGTCGCACAACTGCTATGCATACGTACTAGAATAGGTTCGTTAGGATTCCACTTGCCTTTGTACAGTACCACATGTTCCAAGCCGTTGCTCTTCTGGCGGAAGGGGATGATGTGGAAGTTGCCATATGCTGTGGGCAGCTCTGCTTCTACACCTTTCTCTACAAGGGATTCCTGCTGAAGGCGATAAGCTATCAGGTCGCGGATAGAGATAATCTTCAGTCCGTGTTCCTTGGCAACCTCTTGCAACTGAGGCATACGGGCCATGGTGCCGTCCTCGTTAAGGATCTCTATCAATGCTGCTGCAGGCTGAAGTCCTGAAAGACGAGCCAGATCAACGGCAGCCTCGGTATGTCCGGCACGACGCAACACGCCTTTGTCCTGAGCATAAAGAGGATTGATATGTCCTGGACGACCGAAGTCAGAAGGCTTGCGGTTCGGGTCGGCCAAGGCACGGATGGTTGCAGCACGATCGTGAGTGCTGACACCAGTGGTGCAACCCTCTAATAAATCTACTGTTACGGTAAAGGGCGTACCCAGCATGCTGGTGTTGTCCTGTACCTGATGGTCCAGTTCCAATTCTTTGGCGCGGCTTATCGTAATAGGTGCGCATAGCACGCCGCGTCCGTTACGTAGCATAAAGTTCACCTTCTCAGGTGTAATCATCTCGGCAGCTGTGATGAAGTCGCCTTCGTTTTCGCGATCCTCATCATCAACTACTATCACGAATTTACCCTGACGGAAATCCTCCAAAGCTTCCTCTATGGTGCTTAATTTAAATTCACAATTCATAATTCATAATTCATAATTGCCACTTCGTTCTCGTTTTAGATCGAGCCCCCTTTGGCGTTCATAATTCATATTTTTTAGGGGCCGCCCTCGTTATTACGATTTATCGATATTGCGAAATTTCGACAACCTTTGCGGCCCTTGATCTCACTTTTATCTTTTATCTTTTCTCTCTTATTCGATCTCTTTTATCTTTTTTATTATCACCTCTCCTACCTCTTGTACTTTATCCAGGTCACGGCTTAGGCGCAGGCGATATCTCCATATTCTTAGCCAGAGGAGTATTCCTACTGGGAGGAAGATGCCTGCCCACTTGTTGCGTCTGGGATTCCTGAAGGGGCGGGTATGTGCATCTGGGATGATAAATGGCAGCATGTTCAGCAGGCCAATGATGAGATTGCTCTTGCTGTTGTGCAGCTCATCTATCAATGCTTCCAGTCTCTCGCTGATTCCTATGACCGTTGTATCTTCCTGATATTGGAAGAAGATGTGCCAATAGGATGGCATCATCAGCAGGAAGTGACTATCGGAATATGCCTTGCAGTCATCCATCAGCTGCTGCATCTCTTTCTGGCATTTAGGGTAATCGGGGTCGTAGATGATAACCTCCTTGCGGTTGAGCTTCCTCGAGATGCGGAGTCCTAACAACTTCATGAAGAATTTCTTGTATCCTTCCATATCGAATACAACGCTGTCCGAGTTGGCCTTATAGGTGAGCCATCCGCCAATGGGCAGCAGCACCATACTGCTAAGCCACTCTCCGAAGTATGCATCCCATGCACCAATCTTAGCATTATTCTCACCGGCGACATTGATGATGTAGTAGAAGATGAAGAATACTACACTTACTACTACAGGGATGCCCAAGCCTCCCTTCCTGATAATGGCTCCCAATGGTGCTCCTATGAAGAAGAAGAGCAGGCAGGAGAGGCTTAGCGTATATTTCTTCTGTGCCTCCATCAGATGGCGGCGCAGTTGGGTGTTCATCTCTGTGGTATAGCAGGTGGCACGGAATTCACATTCTGCTTTCATCGCCTCTGTGCGGTTGAGGGCATATTTCCATGCCGAGGACTTCTGATCGTCCCTCAGTTGGTTGAACAGGGTATCGAAGGGAGCGGTGTCTGCTATCTCCTTGACAATCTTGGCAGAGTCTTTCCTGCCTGACGATAGTTCACGTGCCAGATAGGAGTTCTTGGCATTCTCGTATATGCTGTGTCCGATGCTGTCGGTGCGCGAGCGTAAAGAATCGATGCCTCGGTAGATTTCCCTCAGGTTTTTGGCTTGGGCGTTGCCAGCAAAGAGGCTTGCATCAAAAAGGTTGAACTGGTTATCGAAGGCAATGTAGTCAATCTCCTCGATGAAGGACTCCCTCATATAAGGGATGTTGGCTCGCAACATGGCTCCTGACTGGTTGCTCATGTTCTTGAAGCGCTCTCCATCATATAGCGTTAGCTTCAGATGCGTCTTGTCTGCTGTGCTCTGCAGACGGCCGCTATCAGCAATGACTATCTGGGTATCCTCATAGTTGTCTGTGTTGGTGTAAATCATAACACCATACAGCATGCCCGTTTCGGCATCCTTGCGTTCAACAAACAGGTTATACCCCGGAATATCGCTATAGAAGATACCCTCGGGGATATCCAGCTCGGGTGATTTCTGTCTCATACTCCAGAGTAGGGAGTAGAGTTGTTTGTTAGCTTCGGGACTGACATTGTTCTGAAAGAAGAAGCTTCCCGTGCATATCAGCAGGGCCGCTATAAATACTGGTGCCAGGATGCGTATCAAGGGGATTCCGGATGCCTTCATGGCCAGTAATTCGAAGCGTTCTCCGAAGTTTCCGAAGGTGATAAGACTGGCCAATAAGACCGCCAGAGGAACGGATAAAGGTATCAGTGTAAGGGCGCAATACCAAAAGAATTTGGCAAGGATGTCCCATGTGAGACCCTTGCCAACTAAGTCATCTACGTACTTCCAGACGAACTGCATTAAGAATATAAAAAGACAGATGAAGAACGTACCCGCAAAAAGTTGCAGGTACCCCTTAAGTATAAAGATGTCAAGCTTCTTTATTATTCTCATCGGCCTTTTTTATCCGTCAGTTTATCATTGAATACGGAATCTTATTGTATTCTTCACTTACTCCACGTAGCTCTCCAACAGTTTTGCCTGCTCGTCTGGAACGATAGTTACAGAAGGTGTAGAGGCAGGAACCACCAGAGACTCGCCTGCGTGCAGGAAAATACCCTGACCTTCGGGAGAGAGGAATGCGCATTCGCCGCTCAAACACATGTAAACACGGAATGAGTCGATGCCAGTGTAGTCTCTTACAAAACTCTTTGTGAGCTTCAGCTCGTTGGTGGTAAAGAAAGGACTTGTTACCAGAGGAATTACCGTGTCTCTCTCTTCTTTGTAGCTTACCTTGGGGTTGTCTGTAATATCATTGAAGTTAATGGCATCCAGTGCTTGCTCTGTGTGAAGCTCACGCAGATTGCCATCACGGTCACGACGCATATAGTCATAGATACGATAGGTAACATCGCTGGTCTGCTGAATCTCGGCAATAACCATACCGGCACCAATACCATGAACTCTGCCTGCGGGGATATAGAAGCAGTCGCCCTCTACAACATTAACCTTGTTCAGGTCGTTCTCTATGCTACCGTCAGCCACTTTCTTGGCATAGTCGGCAACATCTGTTCTCTTAGAGAAGCCTGCAATCAGTTGGCTACCGCGGTCTGCATCTACTACGTACCACATCTCGTTCTTTCCCATCTTGTTGTGACGCTTCTTGCTCAGCTCGTCATCGGGGTGTACCTGAATAGAGAGGTCCTGACGGGCATCAATGAACTTG
>DLBF01000127.1 GCA_002494215.1 Prevotellaceae bacterium UBA7028 | reverse complement strand
CTTCAGACCTTGCGTATTGGTGTAGCGAGCCAGGTGGGGCGTTCCAGCGTTAAGGGTTTCCAGCGTGTACCACAGATTCTGATCGGTACTCGTCACGAAGCCCAGACCTGTGTTGGTAGCTACATTCTTATCGAACTGATAAACGATATTCACCACCACCGTCTTGCCGATGAGTTCTGGGTCAGACATAAGGGCATCCCGCTTCAGCCCCTTGTACTTGGCGTTCAAGTCGCCATTCGCTGTTTTTGCTCCAGTCTCTGGATTGTAATTATAGACTCCTTCAATATAGTAGTCAAAGGTACAGTTCGGACGATCGAACACAGCAGGCACTTCCAATTTGTCGCCAATACTTACCGTACCGGCATCATGGCTGTAGGTGTGGCTCGTGCCACCCCAAGTAAGGGTTTCGCCCAACTGATATTTTTCTCCGGCATAGTGGGTACCCTCACCATCATTTACCGATGTCAGGTCGCGCTGAGTGGTGCCATAGATTATCTTGGAGCTTGGAGTACCACTTTCAGACTCCATATAGGGAATTTCGACAGATTCGCCTTCCCCTGGGCTTGTTTCATTAGCACAACTCTTTGCTATAATCAGGTGATAGATCAGATCATGCACAGACAGACCGAAGATGATGAACTTCGTGGGATCGGTGCTGGCATTTGCCGTCAGTGCACCACCAAAGCCAGTCAACTTCTTACCAGCATCAGCTTCCGTTGTTCCCGTCACTTGCAGAATGCCGTAGTCGTAGCCGCTCTTCTTCAACAACATGAATTCTTTGGCACTACCCTCTGTTACCAGCGTAGTGGTTCCATCAACGTAATTTCCTCCCTTATGTTTAATTTTGAGGGCATATGGGTCACCGCCTTCAAAATACCAAACGTATGGTTTAGTTCCATCCAGGTCGTGACTGCTTCCATCAGAGATGGCAGCGTCGTCAGTCGACTGCATCGTGTTGTCATCCTCCCAGATGATGTTGTAGGGCAGGCCACCGCTGATATTCATCGCCACATCGTTCGAGCCGCTGCCTCGGGCCACCTTGCTGTCAACGACAGCTTTTTCATTCGGCACAAGATACGGTGTGGTCTCTGCATCATAGGCCTTGTAGCGCACATACACCTTGTCATCGTACAGGCCATACAGGGTAAATAGTTTAGTGGCCTCCACAGGGGTATATTTACTGGCACTCTCTGTAGCACCACCATAATACGTATAATCTGTTTCGTCGTTCAGCATCGGTGTTTGGGCAGCTTCCGGCAAGTAGGGTGCATATTGGTGAACGGAGGCCTCTGCGTCGTCCTGCGTAGCGTAGACTGCCAATGCCCCTGCGTTGTTGATAACGTTATATCGATAGTTGTGAGTCACGTCGTCTTGGATGATGAGCTGAGCACCTGGACTGAGCGCATTGACTTTACTCGTGAAGTTGTACTGGTCGCCATTGGTCCATTCGCTCTCGTTACTGTTATCTTCTGCTTTTGATGTTCCATTATTAGTTACCGTGACTTTCATGTAAACGTCACCACTATCACTATACTTATAATAATACTCTCCATCCACCGATAGTGCATCCTTGGCTGTGCCATACGCTGTAGCGTCGTCAACAGTTATCTTCTGGCGGTTTTCTGCTGTCGTCGTTGCGGCCACGCTAGTCGTCATCAAGGCTCCGTTGAGGAACGAGTAGTTGTACGTCCCCTGTCCGTTCACCGCCAACGCATAGCCGCCACTCGGGTGAGTCAACAAGGAGAAACGGTTCTTGCCATTTACCTTGATGGGCGTACCCATTTTGTTGGGGTTAGCAGTGGGATCGGAGTCATAGTTGGCATTACGGTTGTACAACTCTATGGCGTATGGGTCGGGAGCCTCGTAGTATTCTGACGATGGATCTGTAGGAGCGGCCAGGAACTTCCATTGCCAAGTCTTGTCGTCTTCGTCAATAGTAGCAGGCTTTGTGGGAGAAGCTGGAGTATCTGCATCCGCATAGAGTAACACACCAGTACCGTCGGAAGTATCAATAGTTCCGCTGGCCTGCACATCCAGATCGTTTAGTTTAATGGTGAACCACTTGCCTTGCAGAATATGGTTATCGTTATCGGCATCCTCATTATAGCTGTAGCGCACATAGACGGTCTCATTGTCGTCGTTAAGTCCTTCTTCAGCAAACGAACCAGTAATTTCCTGTTCCGAGAGGCCTTTGGAAACTACAACACTATAATATGAAGCGCCGACCTTATATTGATATGTGCCAGCCTCTGGTAGAAGTTTCGCTAAGTCGGTCAACATGTCCGCACTGGTCGCAATCCGCTTGAACTCTCCTGTTGCCGCAGTCCATACTTCCTCAGTGCTCGATTCCGGAGTTTCATACTCTGCAAACCCTTTGTAATATGTGAAGTCTGTTGCCAGCGGACTCTTAAAGTGCTCAGTGATGGCCGGGTAGTATTCTCCTGACCGTTTGTAACGCAGAGCCTCGCGTCCCTCATTGTCGATGATGAGATATTCAAAGACTTGCGGGCGCACAAAGAAAGTGGTCTGCTGATTCATCGAGTTGTTGTTATCCGCGGTAGCAATTTGTTCGTTGTCCTTTGGCTCTTTCAGCGTTGTCAGATAAGGAGAATTCTTCTCGGTATTGACGCGCAGATTATGGTCGAAGCGCGGCATCAGTTGCATATTGCCGTTGACATCCGACACCGCCATAAAGGTCTGGTTGCTGATTTTCAGGTTGGTATCGTCATGGCCTTTACTGCCCGTACCCTCTTCCGGATCTACACCAGCAAAACTGAAATGCTTAGCCAGCGTGACATTTGTTGTATTGGCATCCTTTTCACTATCATAGCTTCCCACCATCACACCATTGTCCAAAGTAGCTGATGTCATGTGGGTTGTAATATAGCGAGGGTCGCCTTCGTTGTCAGTTTCGTCAGCAATCCTTATCTGCAGGTTGTAGGGGTCGAAGCCTGTCGTCTGCATATAGTCCACCTTGGTCTTGTCAGCATAGGTCTTCTTGGTTTCATATTCCGTTGTTCCCGCCAACGCCCACTTGAAGCCCATCTCCTTGTCGATGTCCAGATTGGGGCCGATTTCCCAGAAATTGTAATCAGCGATATTGCCTGAACCATCCAAGATAGTAACCGTATTATTCTGCGGACTGAGGATCAGGTCATACACATTTCCACCAGTAGGATTAGTGTGCTCGTAGATTGGCTTGCTGATGTAACTTTTTCTATCAGCTTTCTGGGGTTCGTTCTCTTTCTTGAGGAATCGTCCGTTCTGCAACACTAGGAATTTCGAGGCCGTGCCAGTTTCGGTGTACGAACCGTCGCCATTATCTGTGAAGCTATAGTCATAGCTCTTCTCATATTCTTCTTTGACGGTATAGGTGACGTACTGATCGTTGAAAATGCCGTTGTCGTCCTTGACGCCAGATGCAGAGAGCGGGGGCAGCGCAGCGAGCGATGTGGAGGTGTAGGCTTTGCCATCCAACTTGATTTCATCTCTC
>DLBF01000002.1 GCA_002494215.1 Prevotellaceae bacterium UBA7028 | reverse complement strand
TGGCCCACTTAATAATATAAGGTGTACCAGCAACCAGTTCATCGATAGCAGCCTCGGCAGTGAAGTTAAGTGTCAACACACCGTCCGTAAGGTTGGCATTGTCCAGAGCGCGAACATCAGCTCCAGCCAAAGGACTCTCGGCAAGTGTGACATTGAAGGGCAGGCAGATGGTGTTCCACTCGCCATCCTTATAAAGAGTACGGCCGCTGAGTGTAACATCAGAAACAATGCCATTGTTGGCTTCAATCTTGGCTATATTCTTCTCGTCGTCTGCAAGCTCGCTATCATTATCGGCAAGAACCACCTTATTATCCTCATACCAGAACGTGGTCTTGGGCAAGAAGTTTCTCTGATTTGCATTTATTTGGTCAAAGTTACTATCGTAACCATGAATGCTTGCACCAGTTACATTCTCGCCATAGAAATTGGCACTCTTATAATTTCCCCTTTCATACTCGTAGCAGCCAATGAGCAGGTTGCCACCCTTATACAGGTAGGGAGTGCTGAAGAAGATATTCATAACATCCTTTGTGCCATCAAGTTCACCTTCATACACAATAGTTGCATCATCGGTGCCGCTAAAGACGGGACTACTGCCAAAAGCAGTAAAGTCAACCTCCTTCATGAATACGCGGAAACGTGCTTTGCCCCAACTTGCTTCAGCTTTCGTCTTGAGATAGAACTTCATGTTCCTGATTACTTTGCCATTCATGGCAGCCAACTCATCGGCAGGCATGACAAACTCACACTTGTTAAAATCTTCTGCATAATATCCATATACGGGAATAAATTGGTTATTGTCTGATTTATCATGAACTGTCAATGCCATAACATCAAGGATGGTAAAGGGAACAACATTCTGACCAGTATAGTTACCCTGGCCTGTCAGAGTGATTGTGTAATCACCAGGAAGCTGGCAGCCTTCGCCATATGAGAGCAAGTAGTCTGTACCCTCAGATAAGGTAGCATTATTGGTGGCAGGGCATTTAACTGTAGGAACAGGATGTTGTACATCTCCCGTCTGGGTATAGCGAGCCTCTACACCACTAATGGCCAGAGCGTTCTCGCCACCGATATCAAACGGTTTGATATTGAACTCCAAGCTTGTTGTACCGTTAAAACGACCGACACCTGTAACAGTTATAGTCTTCTGGCCTACGTTTGTACAATCCGTATCGTAACTGATGGTATAGTTAACGTTCTCTACAAGTGTCTCGTTGTCTATCGTAACAACAGGCAGAGGATGATGTTCCTTACCATTATAAGTAAGGTCATCAATAGACATGACGGTTGCTGTGGCAATATCTGTCTGCTCATCAACACATTTGGCGCTTATAATCACATCCTGACTGAAATCGGTCAGTGTGTGTGAACCTTGTATATAGGCAGGATTGCTAATATTACCACTGCTTACAGCGTAACGCTCAAAGTATTTGCCGTCTGGGAGTTCGTATGCGAGCGTAACATCGGTTCCACTCTTATAATAGTTCTCTCCGTTCCAGATGTATGCAGGATTCTCGGGGTAAGTAATGGTAACGCCTTCACCAGCGGTAATCTTTACAATCACCTCGGCGTTCTTGCAGTCTGTACCTTCGGAATTATCTTCACTACCCGCACCACCGGTGGTACCCGCAGTGTGATAATTATTGGTCAACGTTCTACCAGTATAGCCACCCATAATAGAACCTACATAAGACGTTCCTTCAACAACACCTGCATTAAAACAATTGCTGACATCAAAATTATCACTAATATATCCTACGATTCCACCATGAAATACACCTTCTCCTGTAACATCAGCAATGTTGATGCAATTTTCTACGGTACCACCACCACACCAATATTTGCAGCATTCTCCTACAATACCGCCATGGCGATTAGCATTGGAATCGTCAGATAAGTCGTTGCCTACTCTGATTACTCCACTTACCTTGCAATTAGTTACCCTGCCACCATAATCATACATTATTCCTACGATTCCACCAGTGCATTTGCCTCCGGTGATATCACAATTCTCAAGAACGACGTTGGTAATTTCGCCATAGTAACTATTTTGCCAACCACCATAAAATGCGCCGAACAATCCCTGATTTGCGGAGTTAGGCTTATTGATGACAAGGTTGCTGATGACATTGTTATCACCATTGTATGAACCTCTGAACCAATGGTTTATATCAGTACCAATAGGCGTATGCTCTGTGGTAAGAGTGATGGGAGCAGTCTGCTTATAGTAGCCATCCAAACGTTTTCCTGAGTTGACGATTCCTGCCAATGCCTTCAAGTCAGCCTCAGTTGCAATCAGATAGGGGTTGTCCTTGCGGTTTGATTTTTGAGAATCCTGCAGAGGGAAATCCACAATATTAAACTCCTTGGTGGCTGTACCCTCAAAGTTATTCAAACCTTTCAGGATTGCAGTGGCAGTTCCCTTGTCAATATTGTTTGAATACTCCAGATAATAGTCTGTACCCTCAACGAGTGTTACGTCGTTATACGTTGCAACAATGCTTGGTTTAATTTCGATATTACCAGACCAACGCTGGTCGGCGATATCAGAAATGGTTGCCAGATTTATATTGGTACTACCATTCTTGCTTGTGGTAATACCCAAGGTTATATTCTGATTGTTAACGGTCAGCGAATGTTCTCCGTCTACCTGACCCAAATTAGTCAGCGTACCACCCTGGCAGGTATAGTTAACGAAAGAATAGCCCTCTGGAACAGAAGGAGTCAGGGTTACTGTCCAATTGCCAGACCTGATATACTTCTTGCCATCTATCATGCTGGTAATAACGACACCGTCTGTAGCGCATGTGATGTCTGCGAAGTTCTCTTCCTTTAAGACTTCATAAATACGCTCTGTCTTACCGGGTTTATCGGCCTCAATACTTGCCTTGTAGGCACTGCCGTCGCCCTGTGCAACATAATAGCAATGGGTATAGTTTCCGTAATTCGCACTCTGGTTTCGATAATAGCCAGATATACCGCCTATAAGTTCGGTTCCCTCAACGATACCTGTATTCAGGCAGTTGGTTGCAACCAAGTCATTTTGTGCAGCAAGGCCGAAAATACCAGCGTGCAGGGCGCCAGGACCAGTTATGTCAGCAGCATTCTCGCAAGAGTCAACCTTAACGCCATAATAGGTTTCACCAATTATGCCACCTATACGGCTTACATTGGCCGTAGAGCTTAAAGAACCACGAACAGTACATCTTTTGATATTTCCATAACCCAGATATCCGGCAATACCGCCAATACGGAATCCGTCATCAAGGATACCCTTAATGGTTCCGCTCACATGACAGTTCTCGATCAAGACATTACTATTATATTCACTTACGTATCCCAATATACCACCTACATTTGAATAGCCTGTAATATCACAATCCTGCAAGATTATGTTCCTGGCAACGGCATGACCTCCCCAACGGCCGAACAAGCCCTGATAAGCGCAGTCTGGTTTATTGATTGTCAAACCAATTATCTTGTTACCACGTCCGTCGAAAGTTCCGTTGAAAGGATTATCATAGTCTTTACCGATGGCTGTATGCTCGCCCGTCATGGTGATGTCGGTGGTAAGAACGAAAGTCATGCCCTGAGCATTGTGACCGCTGTTAACATAGGCTGCCAAGCGCTCCAGGTCGGCTTCGTTATCAATATGATATACCTTATTGTCACCCTCACCTTCATAGCTAAACACATAGCCGTCAAGGTTCTCGGCATCCTGAATGATGTTAAAGGTACGACTGATGGACTGTCCCGCATAGCCTGCCTCATTACCATCTACCGGGGTAAAGGTTATGGTATAGATGCCTGCAGCTGTCAAATCCTCCTTTGCCACAGTCTCATTGTTGCTGTTCTTTATCGTTACTGTATAATCGGTGTTCTCTGTAAGAGTTGTAACTCCTGCCTTAAGAGTGTAAACCAGATTGATGGCATCACCATCATACAGATAAGAGTCCATAAAGGCAGAAACACTTACTGGCTGATAGAATGTATAGCCTTGAATAGCGCGAGTCAGATAGAAAGCGTTTTCAGGAGCTGTCAGACTTACATTGAAACAATTATAGTTTTCGGTAATATATTCACCTATACTACCAATCTTGTTGATATAGTATAAACTGTTAACCTGCTTGTTAGAAGGATTTTTATATCCAGTGCGTGGGTTCATCATAGAGATCTTGGTATAGGTTCCATTCTCCAAGCAATTGGTAAAATATGAATTTCCGTAACCATAACCACAGAAACCGCCAGCCTTGTGCTGCTCACTGTTACTGCTTTGAATGGTACCGGCAAAGACACAATTATTGAAGGATATGCTATGATTGTTTTCACTTTCAACATCTATGTTTCCCACAAAACCACCAGCATAATCGGCACTGGTAGTGATGGTAACCTTGACAACACAATTAGTGCATTCGTCTGGTGAACCTGACCATCCAATCAGACCTGCTGCATATTTGCCGGCAGAGGTTATGGTGCCATCAACTGTCAAGTTCATAATCTTGGCAAATCTGGTATGATGGAAAGGCGCAACGCCCTCAACGGCGGGATCGTTGTTCACGAGATTGACAGTCAGCGTATGGTCACGTCCATCAAAATAACCTTCGAAGCAGTGGCTTGCATCCAATCCCACCATTGTACTGATTGTTATGTCTCTGTCAAGAGCCACAAATCTACCACTGTAGTTGTAGCCGCCATTCACCATTTCGGCAAAACGATTCCAGTCGTCACTACTGCTTATTATATAAGGGTCATTCTTCTGACCACTACCAGGAAGCTGTGCCAGCACCTTTATCTCCTGAGTCAGAGAGCCGCTATAACCGTTTGCAGCCTTGCCCGTAATGGTCATAGTGTAGTTGCCGAGAGTCAAGACGGGGCTTGGCGAGAAAGTGATTTCGTAATTTTTAGGGTCAATGGTATTACCATCCAAGTCTTTTACGATTGGAACAACACTGATTTCAGAGCCTGTCCACTCAAAGGATGATTTGCATATCAGTGTGCTGTAATCAAGGTTTCTGTTTTCTTGTATAGGTACAACCTTGTCATTCTTTATCTGCCACATACTGCCCAGAGCCTCTTTCAACTCGGCGTTGGTCATCGAGCCTACAGGAGAACCCTGTACAGTACCAAAGGATTGAGTGTAATAACAGTTGTCAATTAAATCTGCCTCTTTAGCAAAAGTATAGCTTATATAATCGCCAATGGTAATTTGGGCAGGAGCAAACAGACAGTTAGTTATTCTAAGGTCATGACTATAAGTAGAAAAGTCAGCCACAAAACCAGAACAGCCCTTAACTTCTGGGCCAATAAGACTTCCATCATACAGACAGTTTTTGATATATGCATTCGAATATAAATATCCTATAAAACCACCATAACACCTATTATGGTAGCTATTATCTGCAGCGGCAGTACTTACAAATCTGACACTGCTCCAGCAATTATCAATATAGGTGTTACTATAATAACCGTCTGCATATGCTATAAGACCACCGGCATATCTGTAGCCGTTTGTTGTGATGGTACCTGATACATGCAGTCTCTTGAAGTTACAGCCGTTTGCATAACGGAACGGAGCACAATAATTTTCTGTTGCTTCCAGATTGAGTGTCATGGTATGACCATCACCGTCGAATGTGCCACGGAAAGGTTTTTCTTCACTTAAACAGGCTGCCTCAGATACATTGATGTCGGCACCCAGTCTGTAATATTTATCAGCGTATGTTGAATAGTTGTTCTCTAGCAAATAGGCAAAAGTACTCCAGTCTTCATCACTGTTAATCATATACGGGTCGTTCTTGGTACCACTACCTGCGAGTAGCTTCTCTACAACAAACTCTTTGGTAAGTGTTCCTGTATATTGTCCCTTTCCATTGACCGTTATGCTATATCTACCTACCTCCTTAACTGGACTCGGAGTAACAGTTACACTGTAGTCAACATCTTTTGTCAGTTCGGTATGGTCGGCAGACAATACCTTATAATTTAAATTGATGACATTGCCTGTATATATATAATGTTCTTCCAGACCTGGGAAAAAGCAGATATCGGTGGGGGCTATCAAATAAACAGTTAGCGACATACCACCGTACTCTCTTGAGGAGTCTGAACGGAACCTTATTTTCAGACAATTGCCAGAGCTTAGCAGCTCACCTACTTTATCTGATCCTGTGTATTGATCTCGACCAAGAATATTATTGGTGTCACCATCATAAAACTTCAGCCAGTCGCACCCAGTTTCTGTGTCGACCTTACCTGTTACCTTAATATAATAGCCAGAAGGCGCATTGATAACCAGATAACCGTCACAACTGCTAGAATGAGAATCTGACTTTCCGCCGTCATCATACACATTGAATGTAGTGATGTTGGCATTGGAAAGTGTCAGAACCGATCTGCCAGTCTTGGGCATGTTCACATAGTAATGACCTGCCGTACCTTGGGCAAAATCATTATCCTCCGACAATGACGCGACATTGTCAGATTCGGCCCACGCCCCAAAGTTCGTGAGCATAGCAAATAGCAACGTCATGGTCGCCCTTGCCAATTTAAAAACATTTTTACCTCTCATTGTTTAATAAATAATATATATAGAATTAAGTGTATAATTTACTTTCTGAATATGCGTACGATGCACCGTACAATCAGCAGGCAGATAAGTATGTATATTATTCCAAGCGGAATGGATATCCACGGTGATGTTTCTGACAAAAATGATTCGAACTTCATGTGTTTTAAATTTACGCGCAAAATTACCCTCGCATACAACAAAAAGGTGTGTAATTTTCGACAATGATGTGTAAATTGCGGCAATTTTATGTGTATTTTACGGAAATTTATACACCAAAAAGATACATTGTTTGTTTACATCCATAATGTATTGTGAGAAAATCTTTCCACAAATCCTTTTTTGTTTAATCAAATATCTATACCTTTGCACCTTCGAAAAACAGAGTCTTGTTCACACAAACGCAGATAGTTAATAAATGGGACATATGCAATTCACAGCCGTCGTCCTGATGGCAATACTTACATTCAAGCTGGTTTTGCTGCCTAAGAAAGTGGAACTGAACGCAATGGCAAACAGAGCTCGCTGGCTAATGGCCGGCAGCACGTTCCTTTTGGCAGTGCAGTTTCTTATTCAATATACTCTCCACCTACGTCAGATGGGCGTTACCCAGGCTGTCATGGTAAATCTGTTTTTTTTCATTCCATGCTCTTGGATGCTATCCGTGGCCCTGCTGAACCTGCAGGGAAAAGGACGCGTAACGCGTCTCGACCGATTCATGGGAGGCATGATATGGTTAATAGGCATAGCCATGTTGGGTTATGCTGCTGCCATCGACGGGCAACCGCTCTTTAGCGACACACCCGAACTCAGGTTGGCAGAAATAGTATGCTCCGTACTGTATGCTGGCATGCAGGGGCATTATGCATGGAGACAAGGCGCAAACCTGGCTTCCATGCGTCGCGTGCTGCAAGACTATTACGACCGCGACATGGACTATATGCTAAGCTGGATGCGACTGAGTATCATCATCCTGGTTGTACTGGCAATCATGGTGCCCATACTGATCTTTGGCAACGGACCATGGTTAGCCATCTATGCCATATTCTTCTTCATCAGTTTCTTCTATTTGGTGGATAGCTTCTGCAGCTATGTGGTAAGTTCGGCACCAGGCAGATTCCAAGAAGCGGAAGAAAGTGACGAGGAAGAAAGCAGAGAAGCGCAAAAAAACAACACGACCTCAGGAAAAGATAAGACTGCAGAGGATACAGCAGTAACAATGCGAAACGTGGAATACGCCGTCAGGAAATGGATAAAGGCAGAAGGATACCTGAAAAGCGGAATGAAACTGCCTATTGCAGCCGACGAAATCGGAGTGCCCCAATACCAACTCACGGCATGGCTTCGACAACAGAACCTCAAGTACTCCGACTGGATTACAGGACTACGCATCGAGGATGCCAAACGCATGCTGCTGGAACACCCAGAATGGACATCCGAGGCTATAGCCGAGAATTGCGGGTTCACAACCAGAGAATACTTCCACCGAATCTTCCGAAGCACAATAGGCATGACACCTGCACAGTATCAGCAAAGAAACACCTGATATACAGAGGAAGAATATGGGAAAGAAGGATTTCTTCCAGTTCAAACAGTTTCATATTCATCAGGAACATGCCGCCATGAAGGTAGGCACAGACAGCGACCTGCTGGGTGCACTGGCAGCTGGCGGCAAGCGTATTCTGGACGTTGGCACAGGCACTGGCGTGCTGGCACTGATGATGGCACAGCGTTTTGCTAATGCCGAGGTAACGGCAGTAGAGATAGACGACGAGGCGGTCATGGATGCACAGCGCAACTTCCAAGAGTCCAAGTATGCCGACCGCATCACACTCGTGCACGACTCATTCCAACACTTCCTTGCAGTAAAGGCACAGAATGCCGCACCCTTTGATAGCGTGGTTTGCAATCCACCCTACTTCGACCGTAGCCTGGAGTGCCCCACCCTTGGTCGCACCAGAGCCCGTCATAGCAGCAGCCTCCCCTTCTCGGTTTTGGCTGCCGGCGTATCCGACCTGCTCTGCGATGGCGGAACTTTCACCGTCTGCATCCCCCCCGAGGTGCTGAGCGACTTCAACTCAGCATGTTTTCTGGCAGGCTTCTGGCTCAGGGATAATCTCCAGATCAAGTCATTGCCCGAGAAGGGAGTCAAGCGTCACATCCTTATATATAAGAAAGGTATAGCCGAAGCTCCCATACATGAACAAACCTTCTGCATGCGAAACGCCGACAAGACCGTTTCCAGCTGGTACAAGGAAACTCTGAAGGATTTTCTTTTGTAGGTTGAGAAACCGCGAAAAATATCCCTTTCTACTCTTTCTACTTTCAAATAATTATTGTACCTTTGCACTCGTTTTTAAAAAAGAGAGTATCTAAGGATAACAATCAACGTATATTTAGCTATGAAGTTAGAGAATTTACAAACAGACTTCCAGGGTACATCATGGAAACATGAAATTGATGTACGCGATTTTATTCAACACAACTACGAGCCTTATGATGGCGACGAGTCATTCCTGGAAGGTCCCAGCGAAAAGACAAAGAAGCTTTGGGACAAACTGACCGAGATGTTTAAGGTAGAGCGCGAGAAAGGTGTTTACGATGCAGAAACTGTCATTCCCCAGAGCCTGGACGCCTACGGTGCCGGTTATATCGACAAGGAGAACGAGGTGATTGTAGGTTTGCAGACCGATGTTCCCCTAAAGCGTGGTATCTTCCCCCGTGGCGGTATCCGCATGGTGGAGAATGCGCTGAAGGCTTACGGATATGAGCTGGATCCTCTGACAAAGAAGATCTACACCAAGTATCGCAAGACTCACAACGAGGGTGTCTTCTCAGCATACAACGATGATATCAAGGCTGCCCGTCATGCCCACATCATCACTGGTCTGCCCGATGCCTACGGTCGTGGCCGTATCATCGGCGACTACCGTCGTATCGCCCTCTATGGTACAGCCAACCTGATTGAGGAAAAGAAGCGCTTCCACAAGCGTATCGACATCAACGAGTTCACAGAGGAGATTGTTCGTTGCCGCGAGGAGATTACCGACCAGATCAACGCCCTGAAGGAGTTCGAGCACATGTGTGCCAACTACGGCTTCGATGTCAGCAAGCCCGCTACCAACGCTCGCGAGGCTATCCAGTGGACATACTTCGGTTACCTGGGTGCCGTTAAGGATCAGGATGGTGCCGCTATGAGCTTCGGCCGTGTTAGCGCATTCCTCGATATCTTTATCCAGCGCGACCTGAAGAAGGGTCTCATCACCGAGGCTGAGGCTCAGGAGATGATAGACCAGCTGGTTATGAAGCTGCGTATCGTTCGCTTCCTACGTACTCCCGAGTACAACGACCTGTTCAGCGGCGACCCCATTTGGGCTACCACCAGCTTAGGCGGTATGGGTGTTGACGGACGTAACATGGTTACGAAGACCGACTTCCGTCTGCTGCATACATTATATAATATGGGTCCCTCACCCGAACCTAACCTCACCGTTCTGTGGAGCGAGCGTCTGCCCAAGGCCTGGAAGAATTTCTGTGCCAAGGTTTCTATGGACACCAGCGCTATCCAGTACGAGAACGACGACCTGATGCGTCCTGAGTTGGGCGACGACTACGGTATCGCTTGCTGCGTAAGCCCCATGAAGATTGGTAAGCAGATGCAGTTCTTCGGTGCCCGTGCTAACTTGGCCAAGTGTATGCTGTACGCCATCAACGGCGGTCGCGACGAGATGTCAGGCCAGCAGGTAGGTCCCCGCTTCAGCCCCATCAAGGGTGATTACCTCACCTTCGAGGAGTTCTGGCCCCGCTTCGACCAGATGATGAGCTGGTTGGCAAGAACCTACGTTAATGCACTGAAGATTATTCACTACATGCACGACAAGTACGACTACGAGGCATTCGAAATGGCTCTGCACGATGGCGATGTTCAGCGCACACGTGCCACAGGTATCGCAGGCCTCTCTATCGTAACAGACTCTATCGCTGCCATGAAGAACTGCAAGGTTCGTATCATTCGCGACGAGACTGGCTTGGCTGTTGATTACAAGATCGAGGAGGGCGAGTATGTTCCCTTCGGCAACAACTACGACGAGACCGACCAGATTGCCGTTATGCTGACCGAGAAGTTCATGGAGTACCTGCGCCAGCACCGTACCTACCGTGATGCTATCCCCACTCAGTCTCTGCTGACCATCACTTCTAACGTGGTTTACGGACGTAACACTGGTGCTACCCCCGACGGTCGTAAGAAGGGTGTTCCCTTCGCTCCCGGTGCTAACCCCATGAACTCTCGTGACATGAAGGGTGCCGTAGCAGCTCTGGCTTCTGTAGCTAAGCTGCCCTTCCACCACAGCAAGGACGGTATCTCTTACACCTTCGCTATCAGCCCCAGCGCACTGGGTAAGGATCGCGAGACACAGACAGAGAACCTGGTTAACATGATGGACGGTTACTTTACTCCCGACGGTGGCCAGCACCTGAACGTGAACGTGTTCGACCGCGAGCTGCTGGTTGACGCTATGGAGCACCCCGAGAAGTATCCTCAGCTTACTATCCGTGTCAGCGGCTATGCTGTTAACTTCGTTAAGTTGACTCGCGAGCAGCAGTTGGATGTACTGAGCCGTACTATCAACCACTGCATGTAATTACAATATAATTCTCAATTCATAATTCATAATTCATAAAGCTTGCACCATTCCTTGATGGATATGATGTATTAGCCGGAATTATGAATTATGAATTTTCGATTATAAGGGCTACTTAAGCTTTCCCGAGCGTGAGCAGGCTCAAAGCATAGCTTCAATTATGAAGGCTGCGATTGAGCGGGAGCAATGATAAACTTGTTTAAGCATTGCCGAACCGAGTAAGCAGCGAGAGCCATGAGTGCTCGCACTCTAATGGCCGAGTCGCGTTCGAGGTCGATGAAATCATCGTGAGCAGGCTCGAAGCATAGCTTCAATTATGAATTGTGAATTATGAATTATGAATTAACATGAACGCCCGCATAAATCAACTGGAATCTTTTGGGACCGTAGACGGCCCCGGCATCCGCTTTGTGGTATTCTTTCAGGGATGCCCGCTCAGATGTCAGTTCTGCCATAACCCAGACACATGGTCGGCAGACCTCGACGGCATAGCCAATAACGGCAAGGGAGCCGGCGAGTTTACGCCCGAAGAGTTGCTGCAGGAGGTCTTGCGCTACAAGAACTTCATCCGCACTGGCGGCGTAACGGCTACTGGCGGCGAACCTCTTATGCAGGCAGAGTTCCTACGCGAGTTCTTCCGCCTCTGTAAGGCTGAGGGCATACATACCTGCCTGGACACCTCGGGCGCTATCTTTAACGACAAGACCAAGGCTGTAATGGAATACACAGACCTGGTGATGCTGGACCTGAAAACACTCGACGATAATCTGCACAAGTCATACACAGGTGCTACGCGCGATAATAACCATCGCTGGATGGAGTACCTGCAAGAGATAGGAAAGCCTACGTGGATACGTCACGTGGTTGTTCCCACCATAACAGACAACGACGAGCGTCTGCAGGCCGTTATCGATTATATCGCACAATACAGTTGCGTAGAGCGCGTAGAACTGTTGGGATATCACATTATGGGCGAAGCCAAATACCAGAATATGGGCATTCCCTATCCCCTGGCTGGCATTCCACCCTTACAGCCCGAAAGATTGAACGAAATCAGGGGGATGTTCCGCAACAAGCTGAACATCAAGGTACTATAATCATCTTATTGTTGCCCATCTTGACGAATCAGTAACACTTTTTGTACAGGATTTGTTATATATCGGACAAATTGCTAACCTTTTTTGCCAAATATAGAAATATTTATTATCTTTGCATCCAGAAAATACCAATTCAATCCTAAAATGCAAAGAATACAGATGCTGAGACGGCGTCACACCCTATTACTCCTCCTTACCGTTTTGTGCCTTCCTACCATTCTGAAAGCACAGACAATGAAGGAATGGGACGATGTTTCAGTATTTCAGTTGAACCGTGAAGCAAGTCACGACCTATCCATCCCCTTCACGACCGCCGAGGCTGCAAAGACCCTTGACCTCACACAATCCCCATATTACCTTGATTTGAACGGAACATGGAAGTTCCACTGGAGCGGACTGCCTACAGGTGTTCCCTCTGGCTTCTATGCCAAGGACTATAATGATGCCGGTTGGGATAACATCACTGTACCCTATCCCTGGCAGGTATATGCCATCAGGAATAGTAAGAGTTGGGACAAGCCTTTGTATATTAACACCTCCTACCCCTTTGCCTATACCAGCACCTACAGCGTAATGGCAGACCGGAATGCCAACTGGACATACAGCGGTAACATGAAGAACCCCGTGGGCTGCTACAGACGTACCTTTACGTTGCCCGAGGGTTGGAAGGACCGCAAGACTTTTATCCGTTTCTGCGGAGCCGGACATGCCTACTACGTATGGGTGAACGGTCAGTTTGCCGGATATGCCGAGGATTCCTATCTGCCTAGCGAGTGGGATATTACCGACAAGGTTCAGGAGGGCGAGAATACCGTTGCCGTGCAGTGCTTCCGCTTCTCCAGCGGTTCGTTCCTGGAGTGTCAGGACTATTGGCGACTGACAGGTATCACACGCGATGTCTATCTCTACTCCACCCCTCAGGACTACATCAAGGACTTCTTCTTCAGTACCACTGCCCTCAGAACCAATAACACTAGCGCTTCGGCAAAGGTGCAATACAATATCACTTCCGAGAATGTAAGCGGACTGACCCTTGTGACCACCATCAGCGACGGGGCCAACGAACTGAAGCAATACACCAAGGCGTTAACCACAGCCAGCGGCACACAAAGCATAAGCATTACGGATATAGAGGCATGGAGCGCAGAGAATCCCAAGCTCTACGACCTAACGCTGACCTTGATGCGAGGCGAAGAGGTGATAGACCTGCGTAGCTGCAAGATAGGCTTCCGCACCGTCAGCATCCGCAACGACGGCGCTCTGCTTATCAACGGCAAAAGGGTTATCTTCCACGGAGTGGACCGCCATGACTTCAGTCAGGAAACGGGCCGCACGGTCAGCAAGGAAGAGATGCTGCAGGATGTGCTCAGCATGAAGCGCCTGAACGTCAATGCCGTGCGTACCAGCCACTACCCTAACAATGCCTATTTCTATGAGTTGTGCGACAAATACGGACTTTACGTTTTGGCGGAAGCTGATGTGGAGTGCCACGGCAATCAGGGGCTGAGCAGCGTCGAACTGTTCCGTGCTCCTATGGTCGAGCGCAACGAACGCCAGGTGCGCACACTCCGCAACCATGCCTGCATCTTCGGATGGAGCGGCGGCAACGAGAGCGGTGGCGGTGATAACTTCCAGTATGTGATGGCAGCTATCAAGAAGTTGGATACCACTCGTATCACTCACTACGAGGGCAACAGCTCCTGGAGCGATGTCAGCAGTACGATGTACGGCTCATACGGCAGTATGCTCAGCACAGCGGTGGGCAGATACAACGACTACAAGAGCGGCAAGAATCCCAAGCCACATATCCAGTGCGAGAACACCCACTCTATGGGTAACGCCATGGGCAACCAGAAGGATATGTTCCGCGAGATCTACGAGCCCTTCCCCGCTATGACTGGGGAGTTTGTCTGGGACTGGAAGGACCAAGGCCTGCGTGTGCCTGTCTCTGGTAAGGCCAACCAATACTATTGGGCTTACGGAGGCGACTTCGGTGACACGCCCAACGACGGCGCATTCTGCTGTAACGGTGTGGTGCTGCCCGACGGCACCCCGACAGCTAAGAGCTATAACATGAAGGCGGTCTATCAGCCCCTTGACGTTATCATGAAGGATAGCTTGACAGGTACTTTCTGGCTCAAGAACAAACTGCAGCAGAAGAACCTGAGGGATGTTGACGTACGCTATAGCATCCAGCAGGATGGTATCGAAATAAAGAGCGGCTTACTGCCCGACATAGACATTGCACCCTACGACAGCGTCATGGTCAACATTCCCCTCGATGACGTGGAGATGCTGCCCCAGCACGAATATTACATCCGCTTCAGTACAACCCAGCGCCAGGCTACTCCCTGGGCAGAAGCTGGCTACGAGGTGGCTGTCTCTGGTGCCGAGCTGCGCAAGGCTACGGCACGCGAGGCCTATCAGTATCAGGGTACAGACCAACTAACCGTTACCAGCGGCAGCACAACCTGCACCGTCAGCGGCAAGGACTTCACCGCCACCTTCTCGCAGGGCACACTTTCCAAGTATGTCTATAAGGGTAATACGCTCATCAGCACAGCCCTGAAACTGAACACTTTCCGCGCCCCAACAGAGAACGACAAGGCACAGGAAGGCAACTGGGAAAGCCTGGGTGTGCGTACACTTACACAGACAAGAGGCAATTTAATTGTTACTGAAGATGAAGGCAAACAATGGACTGATATTCAAGTAACTAACCAATACAAAACAAGTACGAGCGCCATCACATTCAACGTACAGCAGCGCTTCCGCGTATTCCCCGACGGAACCATTGCCGTAAGCACAATCACCACTCCCAACGTGGATGGTCAGGTGCTGCCCAAGTTGGGTTTCCGCTTCGAGATGCCTAACGCTTGTTCACAGCTCACTTGGTTCGGACGCGGACCGTTGGACAGCTATGCCGACCGCAAGGACGCTTCCCTTCCTGGCATCTATCACAGCACAGTAGCTGAGCAGTGGACCAACTTCGTTCGTCCGCAAGAGACGGGCAACAAGGAGGATGTCCGTTGGCTGGCCATTCAGCGCACAGACGGACAAGGACTGCTGTTCTCTGCCTCACAGCCAATGGCTACCACCACAGGCAACTGGCGTGCCGAGGAGATCTATACCAGCCGTAGCAGTCGTGTGAAGCATCCGCATGAGATGACCACCGTTCGCAACACCGTTGTTTGCTTGGATGCCTGGAACAGGGCACTTGGCAATGCATCCTGCGGTTCAGACGTATTGGAGAGATACGAGCGCAAGAACGCTCAGACGCCCTTCAGCTTTGTCATCCGTCCCATTGATGCGCTCATTTCCGATACAGCTCTTACGACTCTGGCGTGCGTAGGCGCTCCCGTTTGCGAGCCCGTCCTGATGAAGGCTGACCATTACGGCTATGCACATCTGAGCACAGCTACGCAAGGTGCCACTATACATTATAAGAAAACAAATAAGGATGGTTCGACAGAAGAGGGTATCCTCACCCCCGAACAGAACGAGCCCATAGATATGCGACAGGGCGGTACGCTGACGGCATACGCCACCTGCGAGGGATTGGCAGACGGCATGGAGACCACCCAGCAGTTCGGACTGTTTGTTGATAAGCGCGACTGGAGCATCGTCTCCTACGACAGCCAGCAGGGCGGTCGCGAGATTGCCACCAATGCCATAGACGATGACGAGAGCACCATCTGGCATACTCAGTACAGTCCCAATACGCCTGACTGTCCGCACGAGCTTATCATCGACATGGGCCACACCTATCGCGTCAACACCTTCAGCTACAAGGGTCGTACAGACGGTTCCAACGGCAGGGTTATCGACTACGAGGTTTATTTCAGCAACAATCCCAAGGTATGGGGCGAGCCTGCTGCCAGCGGCAGTTTCCGTGATGTCAGCGACCTGCAGACTGTTGCCGTATCGGGCACAGTGGAAGCCCGCTTCCTGCGCTTTGTGGCCAAGTCTGTTGTGAACAACAACAAGTACGCTTCTGCCGCAGAGCTGTATATCGGTGCCGAGGCTATGGTGGACGACCGCACAACGGACCTTGCACCCATCGTATCTTCCCATAAATACCGCATCCGCGAGGTGGACAGCAACCTATGTCTGCATTATCAGACCAATAACAACGAGGGCCACTTCTGCCTGGGTCAGTATAACGAGAGCGACAACACCTATCAGTTCACCTTCACACCAGTTTCTGGCTTCGGTGCCCTGTACAAGTTGAAGGGTGGCACCCATTACATGTGCGTGGATGGCTCCACAACCTGGCGCATCATCAGTACAACCACCGCTCCCACATCCGCCAGCGGCTATATGCAGTTAGAGCAGTTAGAGAACGGAAAGGTTCACCTGCGTGCAGGTTGGCAGAACAGCCGTCATATTGGCTTCGACAGCAAGAATACCGGCTCATATATCTATGCCGACAAGACAACACCCGGCGTCTTTGTTTTGGAGGACATCACACAGGAGAAAGAGACAGGAATAGAGGACGCTCCCACAGAAGAACTGGGGCTGCTGCACTATAACGGCACCCTGAATATCATAACGCCCGGTCCCAGCACGCTCAGCGTGTATAACCTGCGCGGGCAGCTCATCAGCACCCTACGCCTGGTAGGTAGCTGTTACCTGCCTCTGGCCTTACCCAAGGGAATATACATTATTAAACTAAGTTACAAAGACGAGAGTAGGACAATGAAGATACATAAGTAACTTTAAACGAGATGAGAGATTATAGATGGTTTCAAGTTTGAAGCTGCGCTTCGAGCCTGCTCACGCTCGGCAATGCTTAAACAAGTTTATCATTACTCTCGCTCAATCGCAGCCTTCAGGTTTCAGATTCGAAATTGTGAATTATGAATTATGAATTATGAATTATGAATTATGAATTAAATATAATATGGTACAGATTATTTACGCTACAGATGCAGGCAGAGAGATTGCACAGAGACTGCTGAAGGAGATTCCCGAGTCTCACCTGCTGCCTGTTAAAGCCTTTGCGTCTAATATCTTCTCGCGCAACGAGGCATTGATCTTCGTCGGCGCTATGGGCATATGTGTCCGCACAATAGCACCTTTTGTCAAGAACAAAGTTTCCGACCCAGCCGTTATCTGCGTCAACAGCGCTGGCAACTATGTAGTCAGCGTGCTCAGTGGACATGTAGGCGGCGCCAACAAGCTTACCCGCCGTGTAGCCCGCATCTTGGGTTGCGAGCCCGTCATCACGACAGAGAGCGACAACGATGGCCTCTGGGGTCTGGATACCCTTGCTCCCCACTTCGGCTGGCAGGAGGAACATCGCGACGGTCGCATGAATCATATTATCTTCCATTTCGTAGGAGGCAAGCCTACCGTCCTGAAGTTGGATGTTCGTGGCGGTCGTGGTGTGGATTACATGAAGCGCACCTGCCCTGCACATGTTCAGTACTTCGATACAGAGGTGCCGCAGGACCCCGAGAGCCTGCTCCTTGCCGTCAGTCCGTTCTGGAATCCTACTATCCAGAAGTTCAGCAAGTCCGTGCTCTATCGTCCACCCGTACTGCATCTGGGTGTGGGATGTGTTCGCGAGTGTCCTGCTGGCGAGCTGCCTAAGAAGGTGCGCGACATGCTGCACGAGCACAACCTATCCGAGAAGAGCATCGCCACCATCGATACTGTTCCTCAGAAGGCCGACGAGCTGTTCGTAAAGGCACTGCTCATGGCATTCCCATGGGCAAAACTTGTCATCCACGAGCAGGAGGAGAACGCGCCCTGCATTAGCGAGGCATGTGCCGCCACCTATGGTCCTTTGTTGATGGAGAAGAAGGAACTGGATGATGTCTGCGAGGTCAGCGTGTCTATTTCGCGCGAGGCACAGCTGGGCGGTCACGTCGAGTATGTAGGAGGCGGAGCTGATGATCCCGACCTGGTTACCGTTCGTGGTATGCGCTTCCTGCAGCAGGCAGACCTTATCCTCTACCCCTCGGATGCTGTATCAGAGCGCCTTACTCATTATGCCAAGAAGGGCTGCACCGTCCGCGCTTCTGAGAACATGAAACCACAGGAGCGCCTCCAGCTCATGCAGGAATATTACAAGAGAGGCCTGCAGGTAGTACGTCTGGTAGTAGGCAATCCTGCTGACAACACCGCCTTCCAGGAGGAAAAACCCCTCCTTGACAACGAGAACATGCGCTATCACATTACCCCGGGAGTAAAATAATTGGGAGATAAAAAGTTATAGATGATAGATGAGAGATTATAGATGAGAGATGAGAGATGGTTTCAGGTTTCTGGTTTGAAGCTGCGCTTCGAGCCTGCTCACGCTCGGCAATGCTTAAACAAGTTTATCATTGCTCTCGCTCAATCGCAGCCTTCAGGTTTCAGATTCGAAATTGTGAATTATGAATTATGAATTATGAATTAAAATAGATGTACTTCCAAGGATTAATCATAGCAGTTGCAACGTTTCTTATAATAGGTGTTTTTCACCCTGTTGTTATCAAGGCAGAATATTATTGGGGCGTAAAATGCTGGCCACTCTTTGCCGTTGTTGGAATCCTGTTGCTTACAGCATCGCTATTCATTTCCGACACACTCTTCGCAGCCGTGTTGGGAGTGACGGGTTGCTCGGCACTTTGGAGCATTTTGGAGCTCTTTCAGCAACGCGAGCGTGTTCGCAAAGGTTGGTTCCCCAAGAACCCGAAAAAGGCGGATTCATCGCAATAAACGGATTTATCCGAACGACCCAAGGAACAAATTTTAGAAGAGCATTCAGAGCCATCTGATTGCTCTTCTTTTTTTTCAAAAAAAATGCCTCAATTATTTTGGTTTAATGGTCAAATTTCCCTAAATTTGCAAACGTTCTTACCGAACGGAATTTTCAACTAACAAACTTAAAACAACAATAATTACACTAACTCCATGATTGTCATAAAAAGAGACGGCTCCAAAGAGGAGTTCAACAGACAAAAAATCAAAAATGCCATAATAGGTGCTTTTCAATCCGTATCCAGTTGGGATGAAGAGAAGATAAACAGCGTAGCCACAGACCTTAGCGAAAGTATTTCGGTGCGAGACGGTTTCACCGTAGAGGAGATTCAGAACCGCGTAGAGTTCGCACTGATGCAGAACGGATATTATGCCGAGGCTAAATCATATATACTTTACCGTCAGCAGCATGCAGAGGCACGTTTCATTAAGGAGCGTATCGACTACATGAACGAATACAGCCAGACGGCCGACAATGCTGCCACTGCCAGCGAGACAGACGCCAATGCCAACGTTACAATGAAGAATGTTGCCAACTTGGAGGGCGAAGTCTACAAGACCACTAACCGCGTCATCCAGCGTCAGCGTATGAAGGACAAGCTGAACCAGATGTTCCCCGAGGTGGCTAAGCAGTACGAGCAGGACCTCAACCACCATATTATATACACGCACGACGAGGCCAGCACACCCGTACTGAAGCAGTACTGTATGGCTGTCAGCCTCTACCCCCTTATGACGGATGGTGTTGGTAATATCGACGGAGTAACCCCTGGTCCTCCAAACGACCTGCAGTCTTTCAGCGGCCAGATAACCAACCTTACCTTCCTGCTTTCATCGCAGTGTAAGGGTGCTGTGGCCTTTGGCGAGTACTTCATCGTACTGAACTACTACATCGTGGGCGAGTTCGGTGCCGATTGGTACAATCATCTGGATGATATTACCACTACAGAATGCTGCCTGAAGCAGCGCACCGTTCGCGACAACATCTTCAAGGCCTTCAAGCAGTTCGTGTGGGGTATCAACCAGCCTGCCGGTAACCGCAGCTACCAGTCGCCCTTCACCAACGTCAGCTACTACGACCATACCTACTTCGAGTCCCTGTTCGGTGACTTCTGCTACCCCGACGGCACACGTCCCGAGTGGAAGGCCATCGACACCCTGCAGCGTATGTTCATGAAGTGGTTCAACCAACTGCGTCTGAAGCAGGTACTCACTTTCCCAGTTGAGACCATGGCCATGGTATATGACCCCAAAACAGGCGATATCATCGACAAAGATTACAAGGAATTCACTGCCGAAATGTATGCCGAAGGACACTCCTTCTTCACCTACATCAGCGACAGTGCAGACAGCTTGGCATCTTGTTGCCGTCTTAAGAACGAACTTACCGAGAATACCTTCAATCCCACCAGTGGTCTGACGGGTGTAATGACCGGTTCCTGCAACGTAATCACACTGAACATCAACCGTATCGTCCAGGATGCCAAGCGTACCATCTCAGGTACCGAGGGCGACCACAACTTCTACGCCTTCCTGCGCCTGTACATTACCAATATACTGGAGCGTGTTTACAAGTACCACATCGCCTACAAGACCATGCTCTACGAGATGGAGGACCGCAAGATGTTTGCCGCTTCCAACGGTGGTTACATCTTCATCAGCAAGTTGTACAGCACCATTGGTATCAATGGTCTGAACGAGGCTGCCCGCTTCCTGGGTCTGACCGTTGGTAACAACCCCGAGTACATCGAGTTCCTGCAGGTTATCCTGGGCACCATCAAGGAGCAGAACAAGCAGCATAGCATCAACGACAAGAAGCGTCCCTTCCTCTTCAACAGCGAAGTTGTGCCTGCCGAGGGTCTGGGCGGTAAGAACTACCGTTGGGACAAGGCTGACGGCTATTGGGTACCAGAGGACGAGAACCTCTACAACTC
>DLBF01000051.1 GCA_002494215.1 Prevotellaceae bacterium UBA7028 | reverse complement strand
CCAGCGCAACTGTCGGATAGCCTCCATGAAGGGAGCACTCTCAATATCACCAATGGTACCACCCACCTCAGTGATAACGAAGTCAAAAGACTCGCCCTGCTCGTCTTCGCGCAGCATACGGCGCTTAATCTCGTCCGTGATATGAGGCACAACCTGAATGGTCTTACCCAGATAATCACCGTGACGCTCGCGATCTATAACAGTCTTATAGATACGACCTGTGGTGATACTGTTGTTACGCGTGGTACGAATACCCGTAAAACGCTCGTAGTGTCCCAAGTCCAGATCTGTTTCGAAACCATCCTCCGTTACATAGCACTCGCCATGCTCGTAAGGGTTCAGGGTACCCGGATCAATGTTGATGTACGGGTCAAACTTCTGAATAGTGACTTTGTAGCCGCGTGCCTGCAACAGCTTACCTATGCTGGCAGAAATTATGCCCTTGCCAAGTGAAGAGACAACACCGCCTGTAACAAAGATGTAATTGGTTTTCATTATCTTGCCGTGTTATTCATTACAATTTGATTAATTATGGCGCAAAGGTACGTCGTTTTGCTCAATTATCAAATACATTTCAATCAAAAAGATAAATTATTTTGATTAAGATGTCATATTTAACACATTTTACCCCAAATACGGTATAATATATTATAAAGTTGAACCTTCGGAGCACATTTTTGCACATTTTCCGCTGTTTAATCCGTCATGCGTAACCGAGAAGTATTTACTCCCCAGTGAGGGAAAATTTTTTCTCTAACTAAGGAACAAAATTTCTCTAAGCTGGCCGCAAAAAGAAAAAAAATCCCCACCATCGTTCTCGATGGCGGGGGGCACGATATAGCCTCGACGGCAAATCTACCGAAAAAGGGATTATATCAAATCAAAAAAGGACATTGTCAATTAAATCTTAAAGGAAAGCCCGCAGAGTAGATACATCTTTCCACTGTCGGGATTGGCAGTAAGACCAACAAAGACTGGCAGATGATATTTCTCCTTGATAACAAAATCCTTGGTGGCCTTCAGGCCTACATTGGCACAAGCAAAACCTCCAGTACCATACGTGGTGGTAGCCCAGGGAACGATGCCGACAGAGGCTTCCCAGTCAAGCTTGGCCAGCGTAAATGGAGCGATCAACTCCAGATAGCTACTGTAAGCACGATTCAGACTGCCATTCAGTCCATCGTCACCAGCAAAGTTGGTGTACCATGTAGCAGACAGGAAACCAAAGTCGTATCCAACGTAGCCTTCCCAGATATGGGTAGTCTTACCAGACTTATACTGGAAGTAGCTGCCATCAGAGAACCAATAGTCTGTCAAACCTACCGTAAAGCCTTTTGTGCTATAGCTGAGAGTGATATCCAACTCTTTGGTATCCTCGGCACGGGTAATACCCACGCTTCCCCAGGCTGACAGGCTCAAGCCTTTCCATTCAACACCAAGAGTAGGCTGCAACGACACATTGCCCAGATCCTGACCACGCCAGATATATTGGTTAACCAAATCAACACCAAGGTTAGCAGACACTTTATCTTGAGCTCCCGCCATAGTCACACCTGCTACGGAAAGGAGAATAAACAACATCTTTTTCATAACGTATTTTATTTAAATTATTCATTTTTGATTCTTCACTCCCGCCTTTCACGGCGGCAGCAAATTCTTCACTCTTCATTCTTCACTCTTCATTTAATTGTAGCAAGTCTCTCCATGCTCGTAGATATCCAGACCTTCGTCCTCGATACGGGCAGGAACACGCAAGCCGTGAATCTTCTTAATGGCAAAGAAGAGGATGATACCGCAGGCTGCAGCCCAAAGGTCAATCATCAGGATACCAAAGCACTCTGCTCCGAAGAACCCCCAACCATGACCGTACAGAGCACCGTTGCTGGTTGAGAGCAAACCTGTAAGCAATGTACCCAGGATACCGCAAACACCATGAACAGAGCTTGCACCTACAGGGTCGTCGATGTGCAGCACATGATCAATAAACTCGATAGAGAATACCAAAACAGTACCACAGATAAGGCCGATAACAACGGCACCTACGGGTGAAACCAAGTCACAACCAGCGGTAATACCAACAAGACCTGCCAACACACCATTCAAGGTCAGAGAGAAAGAGGGCTTCTTATATTTCAACCAAGTCAGGAACATGGTAGCCACACCACCGGCAGCAGCAGCCAGGTTGGTAGTCAGGAAGACATGACAGATAGCCGTGCGGTTAACTGCGCCAGAAGCAGCCAGCTGAGAACCAGGGTTGAAACCGAACCATCCCATCCACAGGATGAACACACCCAGGGCAGCCAATGTCAGAGAGTGACCGGGAATAGCGCGGCTCTTACCATCCTTGCCATACTTACCACGACGGGCACCCAATGCGATTGCACCAATCAGAGCCAACACACCACCAACGCTGTGAACAATAGCAGAACCAGCAAAGTCGTGGAACACGTCGCCAAAGGTTGTCATCATGAAGCTGTCGGCAGCATCGTTGCAAAGCCAACCGCCACCCCAGGTCCAGTGACCCTCGATGGGATAAATCAGCAGAGAGATAATAGCGCTATAAATAACGTACATAGAGAACTTAGTACGCTCGGCCATAGCACCACTAACGATGGTAGCAGCTGTAGCACAGAAGACAGTCTCGAAAATCAGGAAGCCCTCAACAGGCAGGTCACCCTTGTAGAAAGAGAGGTCGCCCCAGTTGGGCAAACCGATAAAGCCTCCCAGCGCATCGCTTCCGAACATAAGGCCGAAGCCCACGAACCAGAACAGCAAAGAGCCGAACATAAAATCAACAAAGTTCTTGAACAGAATGTTAGCCGTATTCTTACTGCGTGTAAAACCTGCCTCACACAGCGCGAAACCCGGCTGCATAAAGAACACCAGCATGGCAGCCAACAACATCCAAACAGTATCTAGCGATAATGATAAACTATCCATAATGTAGCCCCCCTCTTACCCCCCCCTTTGGGAGGGAAGACCATTATAGGGGCATGGGTCTTTTTGTTTGTTGTTCCTTATACATCTCCTCACCCAAAGGGGGAGGTTGGGAGGGGGCCCTACTTCTTGTCCCTCAAAACTGTATCACCATGCTCACCCGTACGGATGCTCCATGTGTCAATCATTTCGCTCACGAAGATGCGACCGTCGCCTACCTCACCCGTATGTGCCGTTTCTATAATCACCTTAATGGTAGGATCCAGGAACTGGTCACGACAGACAATGGTTATTGCTACACGCTCGATAACATCCGTTGAGTACTGCACGCCACGGTAGATACGTTCCTGTCGACTCTGGCCGATGCCGTGTACGTCGTGATACTCAAACCAATCGATGTCCGAGTTGAGCAATGCTTCCTTCACATCCTCAAACTTTGTCTTTCGGATAATTGCTTCAATCTTTTTCATACCTTAATGTTTAAATAATGAGCGTCCTATTGTCACATTGCAATGATTTCGATGCAAAGGTATATCTTTTTGTTTATTTATTAATCATTTTACTTGCTTTTTGTTTAGCGTATATTTGCTTTTGTTGACATAAATCAATTAAATAAGAAAAAGACTAAACATTTTGCAACCAAAGCTACATTATTATATATAAAAGGACGCAACAAACAAAGGCCCCCACAAAGAGGGCCCTAAATATAGAATAAGTTTACAAGAAAACTTTCAATAATAAATATCCGGACCCATCAGAAAGAATGGATTCGGATCACTCAACGCCTATATCAGCATTCTGGTACGTTTACGGTATTCGTCATAACCGGGCTTGTTCTTCCGCTGCCGACGTTCCATCATAGGGATACTAACAAACAGAAAGAGGGAGCTCATAGCCAAAGGGCACACAACACGCCAATCAAAGTTCCCCTTCGAAGCAAACATCACCCAGACGCCCCACCACATCAGCATCTCGCCAAAATAATTGGGATGCCTACCCTTCCGCCACAAGCCAACGTTACAATATTGGCCGGGATGGGCATCACGGAAACGATGTATCTGCGTGTCAGCAACCAGCTGGATAGTGGCAGCCGTAACGCTCATCGCAAAACCAAGCCACAGCACGATACCATTTGTCCCACTACCATCAAACAACTCCCAACCAGGCATCATGGCAAAGAAAACCAAAACCGTAGGCATCATATTCAAGCCAAGGAAATTCGTTAAATGGAAAAGCGCAGGGGATTGCGACTCACGATAGCGAGTATAGCGCCAATCCTCATGTCCCATCCCACGAAAGGTATATGCCCAGTTACCCGTCAGGCGACCCCCCCCAATACCACACAGCCACCAGCAGCAACACCACAGACAGGGTAAACACGTTCTTATACATAGCCCAAGCCGTGAACATCAGGGGCGGAGCCACACTCCAGTACGGATCATATACCGACACATTCCTAAAAAGCAAACCAAAGCCCCACACAACGATGGTTGCCACGACATCAGCCACAAACAAAGCCAACAGTTCCTGCACCGCCGTACGGAGACCCACAAAAACAAAGCATCCCACCATTGCCGCCAACAAGTAAACAATGGCTATAATCACAAAGCTAAATCTTCTGGAAAAATCAATCTTCATTAGTTCGACTTCTTTTGATTGCAAAGGTACACAATAAAGTTGTTATTTCCGCCAAAATCGAGCAAAAGTTGAAGGGTTTTCTTGCTCTATGTCAATAAAATCAAACAAATTGCTTCCAAAAAGAAGAAGAATATTTGCACAAAATTACAAATTGCACTACCTTTGCCACGGTTTTGTTACGGATAGAAAGCGCAACATCAAAAACTAAATCAAAATGTCAGAAATGATACACTTTACAAAGATGCACGGAGCAGGCAACGACTACATCTACGTTGACACTACCTTATATAATATAAAGGACCCTGCCGCAGCTGCCATCGCATGGAGCGACCGCCACAAAGGCATTGGTTCAGACGGATTAGTGCTGATTGGTCGCAGTCCCCTTCCCGAGGCAGACTTTACCATGCGCATCTTTAATGCCGACGGTTCAGAGGCTATGATGTGCGGTAACGCCAGTCGCTGCATCGGGAAATATCTTTATGAAAAGGAACTGACAGACAAAACCGAAATAAGACTACTTACCCTCTCAGGAGTCAAAATCCTCAAGCTCAACGTACAAGACGGCAAGGTAGAATCCGTAACCGTCGATATGGGCGAACCTGTCTTCGAGAACGAAAGACAGTTTAACCCCGTATATGCTCCCCTTGCCATCTGGAAAGAGGTCGAGGGCGAAGCTTTTGTGTCTATGGGCAATCCCCATTACGTCATCTTCACGGACAAGGTGGATATGGTGGAGAGCAAAGGTAAGAAATTGGAATATCATGCCGCTTTTCCCGAACGTTGCAACATCGAATTTGCCGAAATGCGTCCTAACGGTATTCGAGTGCGCGTTTGGGAACGCGGCAGCGGAATAACCCAGGCCTGCGGAACGGGTGCCTGTGCTACGGCTGTAGCAGCTTGCAAAACAGGACGAGCAGGACGAAAGAACCGCATCATCATGGATGGCGGTGAATTAGAGATTGAATGGAACGAAGCCGACAATCATGTATATATGACAGGACCGGCAGAGTTCGTGTTTGAGGGAGAAATAGAGATCCCTCAGAATAATCAGGAATAGAGATGAAAATAAACGACCATTATCTTAACTTGTCGAGCAACTATTTGTTCGCAGATATTGCCAAGAAGGTGCAGGCCTTCAAGGCAGAAAACCCCAAGGCGGATGTAATAAGCCTTGGCATTGGCGACGTTACCCAACCACTCTGCCCGGCTGTTGTGAAAGCTTTGCACAAGGCAGCAGACGAAATGGCAGCAGGAGCCACCTTCCGCGGCTATGGACCCGAGAGGGGTTATGATTTCCTGCGCAACGCCATTGTCGAAAACGATTACCGTGCTCGCGGCATTGACATCGATGCCGACGAAGTGTTTGTGAGCGACGGTGCGAAAAGCGATACGGGCAATTTCCAGGAACTACTGGCAGAGGATTGTGTAGTAGCCGTCACCGACCCCGTCTATCCCGTTTATGTGGATTCTAACGTAATGGCTGGTCGTCGAATCGTAAAGTTGCCCTGCACAGCAGAGAATGGTTTTGTACCAGAATTGCCAACAGAGCATGTGGACGTTATCTATCTGTGCTACCCCAACAACCCCACGGGCACAACACTCACAAAAGCACAGTTGAAGAAATGGGTGGACTATGCACTTCATAACGACTCATTAATCTTCTACGATGCTGCTTACGAGGCTTTTATCCAAAGCCAAGACGTACCACATAGCATCTACGAGATAGAGGGTGCCCGTCAGTGTGCTGTAGAGTTTCACAGTTTTTCAAAGACTGCAGGCTTTACAGGAATCCGTTGTGGTTACACCATTGTTCCCAAGACATTGCCTGTGCCACTAAATCAACTATGGAGCCGCCGCCAGTGCACCAAGTTCAACGGCACCAGCTACATCAGCCAGCGTGCTGCCGAGGCTATCTATACCCCCGAAGGCAAGCAACAGATACGTGCCACCATCGACTACTACATGCAGAATGCCCGTCTGATGCGCGAGGCGCTGACCAACATGGGCTTCACCGTTTATGGTGGCACCGACGCACCCTACATCTGGGTAAAGACACCAAAAGGGATGACATCCTGGGAATTCTTCGACTGGGTGCTTCACTCTGCCCATGTTGTCTGCACTCCCGGCGCAGGCTTTGGTCCCAGCGGAGAAGGTTACGTCAGACTGACCGCTTTCGGTACACACGGGAATACAGAAAAGGCGCTTCGTCGCATAGACAATAAATTGTAAATCGTAAATTATCAAATAATAAATGAAAAGGGGATTATACAATGAAGCTTACGAACATGACGCTTGCGGCGTGGGAATGGTAGTAAACATCCACGGCGGAAAGAGTCATGAATTAGTGGACAATGCATTGAAGGTGCTGGAGAACATGGAGCACCGCGGTGCCGAGACACGCGACAAGACTGGCGATGGTGCAGGCATCATGGTTCAGATTCCACACGAGTTTATTCTGTTACAGGGCATACCCGTACCCGAAAAGGGTCGCTACGGAACAGGATTGGTATTCTTTCCCAAGGACGAGAAGGCACAGCAAGAGATCTTGGCCGTAATGATCGAGGAGATCGAACGCGAGGGTTTGCAGTTGATGCACATGCGTTCCGTTCCCACATGCCCCGAAGCATTGGGAGCAGCTGCCCGCGAGGTAGAGCCCGAAATCAAACAAATATTTATCACAAGGCTCTCCCCCACCCCCTCTCCCATGGGCGAGGGGAGCGACTTTCACCAGAACGAGGATATTTCGCTCAATCACAAGCTGTATATAATAAGGAAAAAGATTGAGAATAGAGTAGCAGCTATGGCTAATTCTCCCCTCGCCCATGGGAGAGGGGGCGGAGGAGAGGCTTTCGACTCTTTCTACATCTGCTCACTTTCCAACAAGAACATTATATATAAAGGTATGCTGACGAGCGGTCAGCTCAGACGCTATTTCACCGACCTCTCCAATCCCTACTTTACCAGCGGATTGGCCCTGGTACATTCACGTTTCTCAACCAACACCTTCCCCAAGTGGAAACTGGCCCAGCCTTTCCGCCTGTTGGCCCACAATGGTGAGATCAACACCATCCGTGGTAATCGCGGTTGGATGAAGGCACGCGAAAGTGTACTGAGCAGCGAGGCTTTAGGAGACATCAAGGACCTCCGTCCCATTGTTCAGGAAGGTATGAGCGACTCTGCCAGCCTCGACAACGTATTCGAGTTCCTGATGATGAGCGGACTCTCATTACCTCAGGCAATGGCCATCCTGGTTCCCGAGAGCTTCAACGATAAGAATCCTATCAGCGAGGACCTGAAGGCCTTCTACGAATATCACTCCATCCTGATGGAGCCTTGGGACGGCCCTGCCGCTCTGCTGTTCTCCGACGGACGCTATGCAGGTGGTATGTTGGACAGAAACGGTCTTCGTCCCAGTCGTTACACCATCACCAAGAGCGGTATGATTGTGGTAGCCTCCGAGGTTGGTGTAATGGACTTCGAGCCCGGAGATGTAGTCAGCAAGGGACGTTTACAGCCCGGTAAGATTCTGCTCATAGATACTCAGGAAGGCAAGATATACTACGATGGCGAGATTAAGGAAAAACTGGCCAAGGCTCACCCTTATCGCGAATGGCTGAGCACCAACCGTATCCAGTTGGAGAAACTAAAGAGTGGTCGTCACGTAGAGAACTCCGTAGAGAACTTCGAGCGCAAACTGATTACCTTCGGCTTCGGTCAGGAGGATATAGATAAGACCGTAATCCCCATGGCAACAGCTGGCCAGGAGCCTGTGGCTGCAATGGGTAACGACACACCGTTGGCTGTTATTAGCGACCGCCCACAGATATTCTTCAACTATTTCCGTCAG
>DLBF01000078.1 GCA_002494215.1 Prevotellaceae bacterium UBA7028 | reverse complement strand
CACCGAACCGGTATGAAGATAGTGCTGACGGACAAGTTCGAGCAGCTCTTTTCTGGAAGAACTATCTTCAACGAGGTTAATTTCCACCATATCCATGTTACAGAAATAGTCGAAGTTATGCTTACGGTCCCAGACATAAGCCACACCACCCGACATACCAGCTGCAAAGTTTCGTCCTGTCTCGCCAAGTACTACCACACGTCCGCCAGTCATATACTCGCAGCAATGGTCACCAGCACCCTCAACAACAGCAATAGCTCCCGAGTTACGCACGGCGAACCGTTCACCGACCTTACCGTTGATATACATCTCACCAGAAGTGGCGCCATAGAGACCGGTATTACCAGCAATGATATTGTCCTCAGCATGGAAGTCATCGCTACAACGACTGGGGGGCAATATGCTGATACGTCCGCCAGAAAGTCCTTTGCCAAAATAATCGTTACACTCACCTTCAAGTTTCAGATTAAGGCCACGGACGGCAAAAGCACCAAAGGACTGGCCCGCTGAGCCTTTGAACCTGATATTGATGGTGTTGTCAGGAAGTCCCTGTTCACCATATTTCCTTGCAATGAAACCAGAGAGCATGGTTGTCGTAGCACGATCAGTGTTCTTTATTGCGAAGTCAAGATTGACCGGTTCTTGGGTATCAATAGCTTTCCGAGCGACAGTGATAATGTCCAGGTCTTTCACTCCGGTTACCTTGGTATATTCGCCACGGTCCCAATATAAAGCTTTGTCCGTTTTGGGACTGTGGAGCAGTCGGTTGAAATCTATGGTCTTCCATTTCCCGACAGAGGAACCATTGGGGAAAGTAACCTCAAGAAGATCAGTGCGACCAATAATGTCCTTAAGGTGTGTCACACCTATCTGTGCCAGGTATTCCCGCACTTGCTGAGCCAAGAAAGTAAAGTAGTTGACAACATAGTCGGCACGCCCTTGGAAATGACGACGAAGTTCTGGATTCTGTGTTGCCACACCCATCGGGCAGGTATTCGTATTGCACTTACGCATCATTACACACCCCAGTACAATCAATGGCAACGTACCAAACGAGAATTCGTCGGCACCGAGCATCGCCATGACTATCACGTCTTTGGCAGTCTTCAGCTGACCATCCGTCTGTAAACGTACCTGATTGCGTAGCCCATTGATAACCAACGTCTGTTGTGTCTCTGCCAACCCTATTTCTGGCGAGATACCTGCAAAACGCATAGAGCTGGCAGGACTGGCCCCCGTGCCACCCTCGGCTCCACTGATAACGATGAGGTCAGCTTTGGCCTTTGCTACACCAGCGGCAATAGTTCCTACACCACTCTCTGCCACCAGTTTCACACTGACCGCCGCCGTAGGGTTGATATTCTTCAAGTCGAAAATGAGCTGTGCCAAGTCTTCAATAGAGTAAATATCGTGATGGGGCGGTGGTGAGATAAGTGAGATGCCAGGAATGGCATTACGCGTCTTGGCAATTATGTCGTTCACCTTGAAACCTGGCAGTTGTCCACCCTCACCAGGCTTAGCACCCTGAGCCACCTTGATTTGTATCTCCTCGGCATTCACCAGATACTCTGCCGTCACGCCAAAACGTCCACTGGCTATCTGCTTGGTTTTGCTTGACAGCGACACGCCATCCACTTTGGTGTGATAACGAGCGTTATCCTCACCTCCCTCGCCAGTATTGCTTCGTGTACCTAACCTGTTCATAGCCAAAGCTAAAGCTTCGTGTGCCTCAATGCTCAAAGCACCGAACGACATAGCTCCCGTAACAAAATGCCGAACAATAGATTCAACAGACTCAACCGATGTTTCTACCTGTGTTTCGGTGGACACCTTTTTAAAGGTAAGGAAATCGCGTAGGAAGATAGGCGATTCCTTTTCATCCACTATCTTTGACCATTCCTTGAATTTCTCATAATTACCTGTGCGGCATGCTAATTGCAGTTTTGCAATCGTTTCGGGGTTCCAGGCATGCTTTATACCATCCTTTCTCCATGAGAACTGACCTTGGTTCTTCAATATATGAGCAGCGTTGTCACTCTTTGCCAAGCCCTCTACACTCAAGCGAATGGCATCACGGGCTATCTCATTCAGTCCGATACCACCAATAGTACTCACCTCCGTTCCGAAATAACGGCGTAACAGGTCTTCGCTAAGACCTATGCTTTCAAAAATCTTTGCACCCCGATAAGAACGGATGGTCGAGATGCCCATTTTTGACATAATCTTCTTCAAGCCTTTATCCACCGCCTTAATATAGTTGCTCTCGGCAGTGGCATACTCCTCTTGTATCTTGTGTTTCTTAACCAGGTCATCTAAAACTGCATATACCATGTAAGGACATAGCGCACTGGCGCCATAACCCAGCAACAGCGCAGCATGCATGGTTTCACGTATCTCACCACTCTCGACAATCAAGGCAGTCTGAACACGTTTCTGCACAGATATGAGATAATGATGGACTGCAGAGACAGCCAACAGGGATGGGATGAAAGCCACTCCTACCCCTTCCTCAAGGGAAGTGTCTTCTACAGTCTTGTCGGTAAGAATAATGTAGTTGTACCCCTCATCTACGGCCTGTTCTGCATCTTTACACAATTTCTCTATAGAGACTCTAAGTATCTCTCCTGCCTGTTGGTCATCAGAACTCTCCCTTAAAACAGATGATGAAAGAGGACTGAATGTCATCGACAATTTTTTTGTTTTAAAGCCCTTATACCTTATATTACACAGTATGTCAAGTTGTGTGTTGGTCAGTACTGGTTGTGGCAACCGAACCATTTTACAGTTTGCAGCATCAGGAGTAAGTATATTGGTGCCCACTGCACCAATATACTCTGTCAACGACATGACTAATTCCTCGCGTATGGGGTCAATGGCAGGATTTGTCACCTGCGCAAACTGCTGACGGAAGTAATTGAACAATATCTGCGGACGCTCACTAATGACAGCTAATGGCGTATCATTACCCATAGCTGCGACAGGCTCCTGACCAGACGTTGCCATAGGTATAATCGTACGGTCAATATCTTCTTGACCGAAGCCAAACTGAACAAGTTTCTGTTGGAGGCCGCTCACACTATTATCTACATGACGACCACTTTTCAGTTTCTCCAGCTGAACACGATTCTCGCTGAGCCACTGACGGTAGGGATAGGCTGTTGCCAACTGCTCTTTTATCTCACCATCATAATAAATCTTACCCTCCAGAGTATCGATAAGCAAGATTTTTCCTGGCTGCAACCGACCTTTACTGACAATATCACCGGGCTCAAAGTCCATGACACCAACCTCTGAGGCAACAACCATCACGCCTTGACGAGTTATTGTATAACGGCTGGGGCGCAATCCATTGCGGTCGAGCATTCCACCCGCATAACGCCCGTCACTGAACAACAATGCGGCAGGGCCGTCCCATGGCTCCATCAGAATAGAGTGGTATTCATAAAACGCCTTCAAATCCTCCGAGATGGGATTCTTATCGTTGAAGCTTTCAGGCACAAGGATAGCCATTGCCTGAGGAAGTGACAGTCCACTCATTACCAGGAACTCAAAGACATTGTCGAGAGATGCAGAATCGCTCATCCTTTCCTGAACGATTGGAGAGAGTTTTCGGATGTCACCTAAGACCTCACTGCTGAGCACGCTCTCACGTGCTTTCATCCACCCACGGTTACCGCGAATGGTATTTATCTCACCATTGTGAGCCAACAAGCGGAAGGGCTGGGCCA
>DLBF01000082.1 GCA_002494215.1 Prevotellaceae bacterium UBA7028 | reverse complement strand
CGAGATAGACACGGGTGTCAGCGGCAAGGTTGCATCATCCATGGCGCACCTGATGAGGGAGATGACGGCAGACGACCAGCATCAGGTAATTGCCATCACGCACCTGCCCCAGATTGCTTCGTGTGGCACAACACACTACTGGGTTTACAAGGAAGATACAGAGGAACAGACATATAGTCATATAAGAGAACTGACACCCGACGAGAGGGTTACCGAGATTGCTCACATGCTCAGCGGCAACGAAATCTCTGAGGCTGCCATCCTGAACGCAAAACAATTATTGAAACAATGAAGAAATACATCCTTTTACTCATCTATACATTATTTATAATACCATGTCTGGCACAGTCCCCCAAGTGGCTCAAGAAGGTCAGAGGTGCACAGGTAGCCATCATGGTTTATAACAAGAATGGCGAAATGACAGAGACACAGGGCGTCTTTGCTGACGACAAGGGTACCATCCTTACGGAATACGATGCCCTGAAATATGCCACACGTGCCGTTGTGGTGGATGCCGCGGGCAAGGAATATCCCGTCAAAGAGATTCTGGGCGCAAGTGCCATGTACAATGTGGTAAAGATGCAGGTCGCTTTGGAGAAGAAGAGCAAGATAACATACTTGCAGCAGGCCGCCACACCCGGAACTGCTGGCAGCCTTGTTTATATCCTGCCCTATGCCAAGGCCAGCAAGAACGCCATCTGCACAGAGGACACCATAGCCAAACTGGAAACCTTCAAGGACAACTACAGTTACTACACCATAGGCAAACCTTCGAACGAGCGTCTTAAGAACAGCGCCGTTCTAAACGAGGAGGGCGAGATGTTAGGCCTCCTGCAGCTGGCTGCCAAGGAGGGAAAGAATGCCTATGTGATAGACAGCAAATTCATTGCCGACATGAAGATAAAGCCTATGGATGCTGGCAACAACGACCTAAAGGCTATCTACATCAAGAAGGCGCTGCCCGAAACGGAGGAGGATGCCCTAACTTATCTGTATCTGCTGGATAAGAAGGACAGCATAACCAGCATGGCATGTGTGGACGATTTCATCCAGAAATACCCCCAGAACACATCGGGCAGAATCCTGAAGGCAGAAAAGATGATTGAGGCTGCCAACTATCAGGAGGCTGACAAGCTTTACGAGGAAGCCCTGAATGCCGAGGGCATCAAGAAGGACGAGGTGTATTTCTCGAAGTCTAAGGCTATCTACGCCATTAACCTGAACAAGGCGTATAACAAATACAACGACTGGGATATGGAGAAGGCGCTGGCAGAAACCCGTAACGCCTACAGCGTTAATCCTTTACCTATCTATATCGAGCAGGAGGCTAACTGCCTGTTCGTGCTGAAACGCTACGACGAGGCAAGGGAGAAGTTCATCGACCTGACAAAGACAAACCTGCGCTCGGGCGAGATGTTTCTGAATGCTGCCCAGTGCAATATCGTACAGAATAAGGAAGAGGGTGTATTGGAGCTCTTGGACAGCGCCCTGGCATGCTATCCCACGCCCTACCCTTCGTCAGCTGCCAACACCATCCTGATAAGAGCCAACGAGCTGGCTAAGGCTGGCAAAAACAAGGATGCCGTCTTAGGGCTGAACGAGTACGAACGATTGGCAAAAGGAAATCTGAACGCCAATTTCTATTACGGAAGAGAGCAATTGGAGATTAAGGCCAGAATGTATTCTCAGGCACTCTCCGACATCGAGAAGACCATCATGCTGGAGCCCAAGGAGCCTTTGTATTATGCCGAGGCTGCTGCTCTGAACTACAGGGTCGGACAGATGGACGACGCCATCGAATATGGCAAGAAGGCTATTGCCCTGGACGAGAAGTTCGCCGACCCCTACAGGATTGTCGGAGTCTGCTACAACCAGAAGGGCAATAAGGCAGAGGCCAAGAAATACCTGCAAAAAGCCATTGACTTGGGCGACACCTTGGCAGAGGGTGTTATCAACGAGATAAAATGATTGAGAAGGTAAGGAAATACATACAGTCAAACCAAATCCTCAGCCAGCAAGAGCTGGTGCTGGTTGGTGTAAGCGGAGGGGCAGATTCCGTTGCCTTGCTCATTGTCTTACAACAACTGGGCTACACGATTCAGGCGCTGCATTGTAATTTCCACCTCCGAGGCGAAGAATCCGATCGCGACGAGAGGTTCGTATCTGAACTTTGCCGCCAAAGGGACATCCCTCTGCTGACACGCCACTTCAATACCAGGGAATATGCCAGTCAGCATAACATCAGCATAGAGATGGCAGCCCGTGACCTCCGTTACGACTGGTTCCACGAGGAGATGACGGCAACTCACGCACAGTGCATTGCTGTGGCTCATCACAAGAACGATCAGGCAGAAACCCTGCTGCTGAACCTCGTTAGGGGAACAGGCATTAGGGGACTGGCAGGAATGTATCCCCTGCGCAACAAGGTTGCTCGCCCCCTGCTCTGCGTAACCAGAGACGAGATTATGTCCTTCCTTGCTCAGATGAACCAAGACTATGTAACGGATAGCACGAATCTCGAGCGGGAGGCAACAAGGAACAAGATTCGCCTGGATGTGCTCCCCCTATTGGCACAGATAAACCCCAACATCATCGGCACGCTCTCCGACACCTGTTCGATTATGACAGAAAGCCTACCCCTTTACCAGAAAGCCGTGCAGGAGGAGCTGCAGAAGGTTCTCGTCAACAAGAACGAGATGAACATCTCCCTGCTGCAAGGAAGCAGAAAGACGGACATCCTACTCTACGAGTGGTTGAAGGACAACGGGTTCACCAACGCACAACTAAGGGAGATTTCCGAATCGTTGGACAGCACCTCTGGCAAGATATGGGAGAGCCGTTCGCACAGGATGCTGAAGGACAGAGACAGGCTGATACTACAAGAGAGAGACAGCCATCCCGAGGAGATAGAAATCACCCAAGAGGAGGTCGAGTCCATCACCGAAACAGGGCCCCAGATAGCCTATTTCGACAAGGACAAACTAACCTCTCCCATCACCTATCGTATAGCCAAGGAAGGTGATTGGTTCGTACCCTTCGGCATGAAAGGAAAGAAACTCATAAGTGATTATCTCACAGACATAAAGGCAACACGTTTTGAAAAAGAACATCAACTCCTCGCCCTATGTGGAGAAGACATCATCTGGGTAGTCGGCCACCGCTCCGACAACAGATACAGAGTGGACAACAAAACCCGACGAATCGTCAGGTTTAAGATAAAAGAGAAAAATTAAAAGAGAAAAATTATCGGTTAGCGGTTAGCGATACCACCCCGGAGTAGCGAAGCGGTCCGGTTAAAACAATAAAAATAACATTTAAACACTATAAATCATGAGCATGATAAAATGTCCTGAATGTGGCGAAAGAGTGTCAACAATGGCCGGCACATGTCCACATTGCGGAATCAATATCGCAGGAAACCTGAAGCAGTGTCCCAACTGCAACGAATATTGTCTGAATACGCAAGAGAAATGTCCCTATTGCGGAGCCACCCTCTCAGTCGAGACAGAAGAGAAAATCGAGCCTCAGCCGGAACAGACTACGCAAGAGGCCGCAGAGAGCAAGGAGAAGCCTGCTGCCAAGAATCGCAAGTCGCTTATCTTCTCGATAACCTTTGCTACGGTAGTCCTGATTACCATCTGCGGATTGTATTACATGGATTACAGGAACGACATCGCCAGGGAGGAACGCGAGTATGCTATGCTCGAGAACACCTCCAACCCCGAATACTACAACGACTTCCTCGCCAAGTATCCCAAGAGTGAACACTATCAGGAAGTGAAGGAACGTCTGAACGTCCTTTTGGACGAGACTGAGGAGTGGAACAAGATGATGCAGAATGTCTCTCGCTCCGAGATAGAGAAGTTCATGAGTGCCCACCCCTATTCACGCAGGCTGCACGAATGCGAGGATATGATAGACTCCATCGATTGGAACGATGCCAAGAAGCTCAACACAGAGGAGGCCATCGTAAACTACCTGAACACCCATCCCAACGGCAAGTATGCAGAGGAGGCCTCAGCAAAGAAGAACGAGCTGGGACTGATGAAGATAACCGCTCAGGACAAAGCCATCATCAGAGGAGCGCTGGAGAATTTCTTCACCGTTGCCATGAGCAAGCAGGATGTTGCCCTCATCGCAGATGCCATACCTGAGAAGATGGAGAACTTCTGCGGCACGCAGGATGCAAACCCCGATCAGATTGTAGCCTTTGCCAAGAACAAGATGGCGTCCGACGTTATGGGACTCCACTATACAATAGACAACGACTTCGATGTCCGCAAGCAAACCATCACCGATGGCACTACGGGCTATGCCGTAACCTTCACCCTGCAGGAGCTCATTTCACGCTCAGACACCAACCAGCCAGGCAACAAGTCCTATCAGGTCACAGCCCTACTGAATGCCGAGCATAAGATTATCCGGATGTCCATCCGATAATCCATCGCCCTACGCCAAATACGGAATCTTCACGCACACCTTCCTAACAGGCACTGGACATCCGTCCAGCGCCATGCATGGTTTATGGGCATCCGAGGGGTAAAACACCTGGTAACTTATTGGGCTTACCACCACCTGGCGTGCATTATCTGCTTCTGCGTATAGTATATAATCACCTTCTTCGTTGTACTCGCCCTGTGGTTCCTTGGCAAGCTCCTTGTCAGCTACGAAGACAGCCTCGCATCCACGTGTCAGCAGTTGCACATCTATGTATCTGCGATGCAGTTCATATACGTTTTGCAACTTCGTCTCGTACTCAGCAACATTGGCAAAGGCACCATTGCCAATCTCATTGCGTCCAATAGGCAGCGCATCCAGGTCATTCTCTTTCAGAAATACAGCCACAGCCTCCCATGCAGCAGGGTTTAGTTCAATCTGGCGGTCCAACTTATCCATATCGTTGTCCGCAGACAAGGGCAGTGCACGCCATAAAACTTTAATCTCTGATGTTGTCATGTTTATATGGTTATCATTTAATATACTATTCCGCCTGCAAAGATAAATAAAATTCAGTACAACAACCACAAAACCGTCTACGAATCAGCTAATGAAGAGAAAAAATGTCCAACGTAAGACACCTGCTTATTACACACAATTAAACCTAAAAGTGGTCAAATTAGACCACTTACCCCCCCGAACTTATGCAATTATGCACTTACCCACTTAGGACATTTAGGTTTTGAAATTACAATGGGGACGAGAATGATCATGGCAAATATCGCTATGTAATGAAGCCCGAGATGTACGGAAGTCTGACGCAGGCTAAGGTTATCAAGGAGGGCTGCCCTGCGCAGCGGTGTGAATCAGGGCGTGATGAAACTTGAAACCAAGGTCGAAGACCTCTGAAACCTGAAACCAAGGTCGAAGACCTCTGAAACTTGAAACCAAGGTCGAAGACCTCTGAAACTTGAAACCAAAAGGAGGACTGACAGAATTGCCAGCCCTCTTTTTTCATACTTACACACAAAAAAAAGAAGCATCCCCTTATGCAGGGAATGCTTCACAATCACACACAATAAACACAAGGGAATGAAAATTACTCCATATCACCTTCTATTATAAGTCTGGTAACTTCTGACACAGCATTGGAACGAATAGTTATGGTCTTCTGGAAACGACCGGGGAACTTGTCTGTTCCGTTGTAGGTTACATCTATAACGCCTGTTTCGCCTGGCTTAACGGGTTCCTTGGTAAACGTGGGAACGGTGCAGCCGCAGCTGGCAAAGGCCTGATGGATAACCAAGGGGGCGGTTCCGGTATTCTTGAAACGGAAGCTGCACTTTACGATGGGATCCTTCTGACTGAACTTGCCAAAGTTGTGACGCAGCGTGTCGAACTTTATCTCGGCATAGTTCTCGGCCTTGGAAGCGCCAGTTACCTTAACCTCGCTGGTTGTTACTTTCTGTTTCTGAACTTGTGCCCCTGCCATTGATGCAGACATCAAACAGAGGGCTATAATCAAAAATTTTTTCATCTTTCTGAATATTTTGTCACCGCAAAGATAATGCGTTTTCCTGAAATTATGACGCAAGAATACAAGAAAAGTAACCTTATTACCTTATATTTTAAGATAATTTTGTACTTTTGCACATTAAATTTACGGTTTAAAGCAATTTTGGAAAAGATAATCCTTGGCATAGACCCCGGTACCAACATCATGGGATATGGCGTACTGAAGGTAACGGACCACACAACGGAAATGCTGGCGCTGGGCGTTATAGATCTGCGTAAGTATGCCGACCACTACCTGAAGCTGGGACACATCTTCGAGCGTGTGAGCGGCATCATAGAGTCTTACTTGCCCGACGAGATGGCCATAGAGGCTCCTTTCTTTGGCAAGAACGTGCAGAGTATGCTGAAGCTGGGACGTGCACAGGGTACGGCCATGGCTGCTGCCATAAACAGGCAGGTGCCGATAACGGAATATGCTCCCACGAAAATTAAAATGGCCATCACGGGCAACGGCAATGCCAGCAAGGAGCAGGTGGCTGACATGCTGCGACGCATGCTTAAGCTGGACAAGGAGGAACTGGGTAAGTTCCTGGACGCCACAGACGCCTTAGGAGCCGCCTATTGCCACTATCTGCAAATGAACCGTCCACAGACAGAAAAGAAGTACCGCTCGTGGAAAGACTTTGTGGCGAAGAACAAAGAGAAGACCAGAGGCCTGAATTAAAAATTAAAAGAGAAAAGAGAAAAATTAATTCTCAATTAAAAATTGATAAATTCAAAATTAACTAAGGCCTAAAGCCTAGTGTCTAAGGTCTAATTCTTAATTCTTCTCTCTTAATTCTTAATTTAAAAAAGATGATAATAAAAGTAGATAACGGGATAACACGCCATCCGGACTGGAGAATGGCAGAACCCATAAACATAGAGATTCAGCAAGGCGAACAAATAGCCATCGTTGGTGATAATGCAGCCGGCAAGAGCCGACTGATAGAGGTACTGACCGGGCACTTCCCGCTGCTGATGAATGAGGTGAAATACGACTTCTCCCCCAGCCCACTGAAAATGGTGAGCGAGAACCTGAAGTACATCACCTTCCGCGACTCGTACGGGGAATCGGACGGTGCCTATTACTACCAGCAACGTTGGAACCAGCACGACATAGACGAGAACACTCCGACTGCAGGACAGCTTTTGCAGGAGGCTTTCCGACAGGCCGATGAGAATATAGGTCGCGGACTAAGCGACGAAGAGAAGAAAGCTGCACAAGAGCAAAGGAACGCGCTGCGAAATAAACTGACAGAGATGTTCCATCTGGACAGCCTGATGGACAAATATATTATTACGCTGAGCAGTGGTGAGTTGCGTAAGTTCCAGCTGATGAAAGCGCTGGGAACAGGCCCTCGCGTGCTGATTATGGACAATCCGTTCATTGGCTTGGACGCTGAGACACGCGACCAGCTGCGCGACCTCTTGGAACAACTTTCGAGAGAAACATATCTGTTAATCATTCTGGTACTTAGCAAGGTTGATGACATCCCAAGCTTTATATCACACGTTATACCCATAGAGGGCCTTCGCATTCTGCCTAAGATTACCCTTGGGGAATACCAACGGCAACTGGAACAGAAGACCTACGATGGACTCGCAGAAGAGAAGCGAAACTGGATTCTGCAACTGCCACACAAGGATTTAAAAAAAGAGGACTTCTATCCGCAAGACGGTCAGGAGATTCTGAAGTTCAACAACGTAAGTATCCGATATGGCGCACGCACCATCCTGAAGGACCTGAACTGGACGGTTTGCGAGGGCGAGAAATGGGCCATGAGCGGCGAGAACGGCGCAGGAAAGAGTACCCTGCTTAGTCTGGTTTGTGCCGACAATCCACAAGCATACGCCTGCGACATAGAGCTGTTCGGACACCGCAGGGGAACGGGCGAGAGCATCTGGCAGATAAAAAAACACATCGGCTATGTGAGCCCCGAGATGCACCGCGCCTACCTGAAAGACCTGCCTGCCATAGACATCGTGGCCAGCGGACTACACGATTCGGTAGGCCTCTATACCCGTCCACGCCCCGAGCAAAAACAAATCTGCCTGGATTGGATGAACATCTTCGGGATAAAGGAACTGGCAGACCGTACGTTCCTGAAACTGAGTAGCGGCGAACAACGCCTGTGCCTGTTGGCACGCGCCTTTGTAAAAGACCCCGAACTGCTGATTCTGGACGAGCCTCTGCATGGCCTCGACCTGAAACACCGTGTCCTGGTAAAGGACATCATAGACACCTTCTGCCAGCGTCCACACAAGACTTTAGTGATGGTTACACATTACAAGCAGGAGTTCCCGAAGTGCATAGATCATAGCATATTTCTTAAGAAAAACGATTAGCGTTTTTCTTAAATTAAAAATTAAAAGAGAAAAGAGAAAAGTTAAGTTTACTGTTGAGCGGTTAGCGGTTAACGAACATCAGACATCAGACATCTTACATCAGACACTGTTGAGCGGTTAGCGGTTAGCGGTTTATCGTGATTTCGAGATATCGTGATTTCGAGATATCGAAACAAGGTACTTACACTCGGGAATAAAAGAAAAAACTTGTTTTTCTTTGTATTCCACCCACTTTTTCGTACCTTTGCAGGCCGAAAAGCGTAAAAAGATGAAAGTTGCAGTAGTAAAATACAACGCAGGAAACATATATTCCGTAATCCACGCCCTTCAGAGACTGGGGGTAACACCCGTTCTGACAGACAATTCTGAAGAGCTACAGAAAGCAGACAAAGTACTATTCCCTGGACAAGGCGAGGCAAGCAATGCCATGCGCTACCTAAAGGAACATAACCTGGACAAGGTAATCCGCGACCTGAAGAATCCCATCTTGGGCATCTGCATAGGTCAGCAGTTGATGTGCCGCCACAGCGAAGAGGGCGACACGGATTGCCTGGGTATCTTCGATGTGGATGTGCTGCGTTTCCAGCCTCAGAAGCATGAGGACAAGGTGCCTCACATGGGATGGAACCAGTTGAGCTTTGCTCAGAATGAAAAATTAAAAGAGAAAAGAGAAAAATTATCACTCGTAGAGAGTGGTCTGTTTAAGGGATTTTCGGAGGGCGAGTTTGTGTATTTCGTACACAGCTTCTATGTTCCTGTATGCGAAAACACCATTGCAATTACCGACTACATCCTACCCTATAGTGCAGCCTTGCACAAGGATAACTTCTATGCCACACAGTTCCACCCCGAGAAAAGTGGAAGCGTGGGCGAACGTATCATAAAGAATTTTCTGGAACTATGATAGAACTGATTCCTGCCATAGACATAATAGGCGGAAAATGTGTCCGACTTACCAAGGGTGACTACTCCACCAAGAAGGAGTACGGTGACCCCGTAAGTATGGCCAAAGAATTTGAGCAGCTGGGATTCAAGCGCCTGCATGTGGTGGACTTGGACGGCGCCAAGAGCAAGCATGTGGTGAATGACGCCACCCTGAAGGCTATCACCCAGGCAACAAACCTGACGGTGGATTTCGGAGGCGGTGTGAAGACAGAAGACGACCTGAAGAAGGCCTACGATGCTGGAGCAACATTAGTAACAGCAGGCAGCATAGCCGTTACAAATCCCGAGCTATATCTAGAATGGCTACAGAAATATGGTGCCGAGCATCTAATCTTAGGCGCCGACGTGCGCAATGGCAAGGTTAGCATAAACGGATGGCTGGAAGACAGCGACGTGGAACTGACCGACTTCCTGACCCGATATATGAAAGCGGGCACACGCAACGTGCTCTGCACAGAGATTAGCAGAGACGGCATGTTGCAGGGAACTGCCGTTGACCTATACAAGCGAGTTATGAAGGCTCACCCCAACTGCCACCTTATCGCCAGCGGCGGCGTTAGCTGCATAGAGGACATAGTGGCGCTGGAGGAAGCTGGCATCCCTGCCGTAGTATTCGGCAAAGCCATTTACGAGGGTCGCATAGACCTGAAAGAACTGATAAAAAAGTACCCCCAAACATGTTAGCAAAACGAATCATACCCTGCCTGGACGTTAAGGACGGACAAACCGTAAAAGGAACCAACTTCGTAAACCTGAGACAAGCTGGCGACCCTGTAGCATTGGGACGCGCCTATAGCGAACAGGGAGCAGACGAACTGGTATTCCTGGATATCACAGCCAGCCACGAGGGACGAAAGACCTTTACCGAGATGGTGCAGCGCGTGGCTGCCGAGGTAAGCATCCCCTTTACTGTTGGAGGAGGAATCAGCGAACTGAAAGATGTAGATAAGATGCTGTCGGCAGGAGCAGATAAGGTGAGCATAAACAGTGCTGCCCTTCGTAACCCCAAGCTGATAGACGAAATAGCCTATAACTTTGGCAGCCAGGTTTGCGTAGTAGCCATAGATGCACGTCTGGACGAGAACGGATGGACTTGCTACCTGAACGGAGGACGAATCCCTACGGAGCGCGGTCTGTTTGAGTGGGCACGTGAGGCCAACGAGAGAGGCGCCGGCGAGATTCTGTTTACCAGCATGAACCACGACGGCGTGAAAGCAGGCTTTGCCAACGAAGCTCTGGCCCGCTTGGCCGAAGAGCTGACCATCCCCGTGATAGCCAGCGGCGGAGCAGGATGCATGGAGCACTTCCGCGATGCCTTTGCCATAGGACACGCAGATGCCGCACTGGCAGCCAGCGTATTCCACTTTGGCGAGATAGGGATACCCGAACTGAAAGAATATTTAAGAGCAGAAAAGATAAACGTAAGATTATGAAGATAGATTTTGAGAAATGCGGCGGACTGGTTCCCGCCATCATTCAGGATGCAGATACAAAGAACGTACTGATGCTAGGTTACATGAACCAAGAAGCCTTTAACAAGACAAAGGAGACAGGACTGGTAACTTTCTACAGCCGCTCGAGACAATGCCTGTGGACAAAGGGCGAGACCAGCAACAACTTCCTGCACGTAGTTGATATTAAGAACGACTGCGATCAGGATACATTATTGATTACTGTTCATCCCGACGGTCCTACCTGCCACACAGGAACAGATACCTGCTGGGGCGAGAAGAACGAGAAGAATCCCCTACTCTTCCTCTCCGAGCTGAGCGACTTCATCGAGAAGCGCCACGAGGAGATGCCTGAGGGCAGCTACACCACCAGCCTCTTTAAGGATGGCTTGAACCGCATGGCTCAGAAGGTGGGTGAAGAGGCATTGGAGCTGGTAATTGAGGCTACAAACGGAACTAACGACCGCCTTATCTACGAGGGCTCTGACATGCTTTATCACCTGATTGTGCTGCTTACCAGCAAAGGCCTGCGCATAGAGGACATGGCTGCCGAACTGGCCGAGCGTCATAACCCCGGGTGGAAGAAACATTGATAATTATGAATTAAAAATTAAAAGAGAAAAATTAATTCTCAATTCAAATTTGATAAATTCAAAAATCAAAATTATTCGCTAACCGCTAAACCTCTCCTCCATCACGGGAGGGGTCGGGGGTGGGTCTTTAAACGGTAAACTAAAATGATTTTAAGCTACAAGAACATTAACATCTGCCAAGGCGAACATCAGGTGCTACGTAATGTTAACATCAGCGTGGAAGAAGGTGAAATGGTTTACCTGATAGGACAGGTAGGTAGTGGCAAATCGTCGTTACTGAAGTCCTTCTATGCAGAAGTGCCCTGCCAAGGCGAAGAGGCTAACGTACTGGGATACAACATGCTGAAGTTCAAGACTTCGCAGCAGCCAGCACTACGCCGCCAGATGGGCATCGTCTTTCAGGACTTCCAGTTGCTGACAGACCGTACTGTCTTTGAGAACCTGAACTTCCTGCTGAAAGCCACAGGATGGAAAAAGAAAGCAGAAAGGGAGGAGAAAATCCTGGAAGTGCTGAAGCAGGTGAGGATGGAAGACAAGATGGACAACTTTGTCTTTGAACTGAGTGGAGGAGAGCAACAGCGCGTCTGCATAGCACGTGCCCTACTGAACAACCCCAAGGTTATACTGGCCGACGAGCCAACAGGAAACCTGGACATGGAAAACGGCGAGATGATACTGGCACTGCTGGATGAGATACGCCGTCAGAACCATACAGCCGTCATCATGAGCACACACAACTGGCAATGGATTGACGACTTCCCCGGTACAGTTTACAAATGCCAGAACAACGAACTAATAAAATAAACCATATACTAAGATGAAAGTACTGAAATTTGGCGGTACATCCGTAGGTACGCCACAAAGAATGCAAGAAGTCTCGAAACTGGTAACAGCAGACGGAGAAACAAAGTTGGTCGTATTGTCAGCAATGTCAGGCACGACAAATACATTGGTAGAAATCTCAGACTACCTGTACAAGAAGAACCCCGAAGGTGCCAATACGCTTATCAACAGACTGGAGGAGAAATACCTGCAGCACGTAAAGGATCTTTATAAGACCGACGAATACAAGCAGGAGACAGAAACCTTCATACGTGATGAGTTCAACTACCTGCGCTCGTTTACCAAGGTTCACTTCACCTCGTTCGAGGAGAAGGTTGTCCTGGCACAGGGAGAAATCATCAGCACCAATATGGTAACAAACTACCTGAAGGAATGCGGTGTGAAGGCCATCCTGCTGAATGCCCTGGATATGGTAAGAACAGACAAGAACGCTGAGCCCGACTTCCTTTATATTAAGGAAAAGAGCAATCAGATACTGAAGGATAACGACGGCTATGAGATCTATATCACACAGGGCTTTATCTGCCGCAATGCCTACGGCGAGATAGACAACCTGCTTCGTGGCGGCTCTGACTATACAGCCTGCCTGATAGGTGCTGCCATCCAGGCTGAGGAGATTCAGATCTGGACGGACATCGATGGTATGCACAACAACGACCCACGTATCGTAGAGCATACAGAACCCGTTCGCCAGCTGCACTTCGAGGAAGCTGCCGAGTTGGCTTACTTCGGTGCCAAGATTCTGCACCCCACCTGCATCCAGCCCGCCAAATTTGCCGGCGTTCCCGTTCGCTTGCTGAACACAATGGCTCCCGAGGCTCCAGGTACTATTATTAATAATGAATTCCAGAAAGGCAAGATAAAGGCTGTAGCTGCACGCGACAACAACATCTGCATTCAGATTACCAGCAGCCGTATGCTTCTGGCCTATGGTTTCCTGCGTAAGGTTTTCGAAATCTTCGAGACCTACAAGACCAGCGTAGATATGATCTGCACAAGCGAAGTAGGCGTATCAGTTACCATTGACAACTCAAGCCGACTGGGAGATATCCTGGACGAACTGAAGAAGTACGGTACCGTAAATGTTGACTATGACATGACCATCGTCTGCGTAGTTGGTGACCTGGATTCTAACAACGTTGGTTTCGAGGCTAAGGCCTGCGAGGCGCTGAAGGACATCCCCGTTCGCATGATCAGCTACGGAGGTTCGAACCACAACATCTCGTTCCTGGTTAAGTCTGAAGACAAAAAACGCACGCTGCAAGCATTAAGTGAAACCCTTTTTAATCAGAATTAAAAATTAAAAGAGAAAAGAGAAAAATAAGGCCCCTCTCCCCGCTCCCCCAAAGGGGAAAGCCCAATTTTGAATTTTGAATTAAAAAAATAATTATGGACCATAATGAAAAGGTTATTAAAGGATAACACATCGTTGGTAGAGAAGTTCGGCAAGATAAGAACTCCCTTCTACTACTATGACACGGAGTTGCTCGACCAGACGCTGCAGGCAATAAAGAACGAGACAGACAAGCACGAGGGCTATCATCTGCACTATGCTGTGAAGGCATGCACAACACCCAAGGTGCTGAGCCACATCACAAAGGCTGGTTTCGGAGCCGACTGCGTAAGCGGCGGTGAGATTCAGGCATGTCTGGACGCTGGCTTCCCTGCCTCAGAAATAGTTTTCGCTGGTGTGGGAAAAAGCGACTGGGAAATCGAATTGGGACTGAAAGCAGGGATTCAATACTTTAATGTAGAAAGCATCCCCGAGCTGGAAGTCATCAAC
>DLBF01000020.1 GCA_002494215.1 Prevotellaceae bacterium UBA7028 | reverse complement strand
TTCATCAGAAGATGTTCGAGAGCCGACTCTTTTTCGTAGATAAGCTCATAGATATGGGCGCACAGATTATTCTTTGTGACCCACACAGAGCAGTTGTTGTAGGACACAATCACAAACTCCCCCTGCATGCTCGTCGTATGACAAGTCCTGATATCCGTGCAGGTATCGCATTGCTGATTGCCGCTATGAGTGCAGAGGGAACCAGCCGTATTGAGAACATTGGTCAGATAGACCGCGGTTATCAACACATTGAGGAGCGTCTGAACGCTCTTGGTGCAAATATAAAACGTGTGGAGTGACCCCCTCCTTACTCCCCGAGGGGAGTGTAAAAATGAGGAATGAAAAGTTATGATAAAGGAATCGGAAGTATATAAGATAGGAAGCATCACCCGTACTCATGGTGTACGTGGTGAGGTGGCGCTCTCCTTTACAGATGACGTATGGGACCGTGCCGATGCCGACTATCTGGTTCTGCGTATAGACGGCATTTTGGTTCCTTTTTTTATTGAGGAATATCGTTTTCGCTCAGACACTACAGCCCTCATAAAATTCCAGGATTACGACTCTGCTGAGACAGCCAAGGAACTTTGCGGCTGTGATGTATATTTCCCTCACGCTCTTACGCCAGAGCCTGATGAGGACGAAGAATATACCTGGCGTTACTTTACCGGTTTCCGCGTCGTAGATGAGAAAGCAGGAGAGTTGGGTGAGATAACATATGTGGATGACAGTACGCAGAACATTCTTTTCCACATTGGTGATCGTCTCATACCTGCCGTAGAACAGTTCATCTCCCATATTGATCATCAGGCGCGTATCATAACCATGCGGCTGCCGGAAGGACTGCTTGATCTCTGAATTAAGAATTAAGAGTGAAGAAAGAAGAATTGAAAATGAAGAAAATCTGCATATTAGGATCAACGGGTAGCATAGGAACCCAGACACTTCAGGTGATAGAAGAGCATCCTGACCTCTTTGAAGCCTATGTGCTTACAGCTAACTCACAGGCTGATTTGCTGATAGAGCAGGCTCGTAAGTTCCAGCCCGCTGCTGTCGTGATAGCCGATGAGAGCAAATACCAGTATGTACAGAAGGCGCTTTCTGACGAACCGATTCAGGTATATGCCGGAGCGGATGCGCTCTGCCAGGTAGTGCAGATGGATCCCGTGGATGTGGTTCTTACTGCACTGGTGGGATTCAGCGGATTGCGTCCCACCATCAGTGCCATCAAGGCCAGGAAGCCCATAGCACTGGCTAACAAGGAGACATTAGTGGTGGCAGGTGAACTGATTACCGAACTATGCCTGCAGAACCATGTGCCCATTCTGCCCGTTGATAGTGAGCATAGCGCTATCTTCCAGAGTCTGATGGGTGAGCAGAGCGAGATAGAGAAGATTATCCTTACTGCCAGTGGTGGTCCCTTCCGCAACTTTACCAAGGAACAGCTACAGGATGTAACGCCTGCTATGGCGTTGAAGCATCCCAACTGGGATATGGGTGCCAAGATAACCATCGACAGTGCCAGTATGATGAACAAGGGGTTCGAGGTCATTGAAGCCCGTTGGCTCTTTGATGTGGCACCTGAACAGATTCTGGTAGTAGTCCATCCGCAGAGCATCATCCATAGTGGTGTACAGTTCAAGGACGGTGCCGTAAAGGCGCAGTTAGGAGCACCCGATATGCGTGTGCCTATTCAGTTGGCTCTCTCTTACCCCGACCGTTTGGAGAGCTCTTTCCCCCGCTTGGATTGGTGGCAGATGAAGGACTTGACCTTCGAACGTCCCGACGAGGATAAGTTCCGTTGCTTAAAGATGGCGTACGAGGCTATCCGTATAGGCGGAAATGCCCCTTGTATTGTTAATGCGGCCAACGAGGTTGTTAACTTAGCCTTCCGTCAGGAGCGTTGTGGTTTCCTGCAGATGGCAGATGTGATAGAGAAAACCCTACAGACTGTTGCGCATCAGGAGCAGTCAACTCTCGAGGATTATTTGGCATGCGATGCTGAGTCGCGTCGTGTCGCAGCCTCACTTATATAATAATGTATTAAGGTAAAAAGCAAAAATATGGATGTTCAAGTAGTTCTTATCAAAGCATTGCAGCTCTTGTGTTGCCTCAGTTTGTTGGTGGTCCTCCATGAGGGTGGACACTTTGGTTTCTCTAAGCTCTTTGGGGTGAAGGTAGAGAAGTTCTATATGTTCTTCGACTACAAGTTCCACCTCTTTAGCACACGTTCCAAGTGGTTTACCCGCCTTTTCCCTCGTTTCAAGAACAACGAGACAGAATATGGTATTGGTTGGATTCCCCTTGGCGGATACGTTAAGATATCAGGCATGATAGACGAGAGTATGGACCTTGAGCAGATGAAAAAACCAGCGCAGGCTAACGAGTTCCGCGCCCAGAAAGTCTGGAAGCGTTTCTTCATCATGTTTGGTGGCGTGCTTATGAACTTTCTTACTGCATGGTTCATATATAGCGCTATCATGTTTACCTGGGGGCGTGATTATCTGCCCATGCGCGACATGACACAGGGTTTCCAGTTCAATAAGGAAGCTCAAAGCTTAGGTTTCCGTGATGGAGATATCCCCGTTGCCGTTGATGGTAAGGAGATTGTTGAGTACAGCAACTCTATATATCGTACACTTTCTAATGCCTCTGTTGTTACTGTACTGCGTGGCAACGAGGAAGTCTTTTTGCAGATGCCTGCCAAGGGTCTTAACATGTTGGAGATGATTCAGAGCGTTCCTCGCTTTATGTCTCCTTATACACCAGCTATCGTAGATAGTGTTGCACCAGGTTCTGCTGCTTATAAGGCAGGTTTCCAAAGCGGGACACGCCTTCTGGCTGTAAATGGCAAGGAAATTTCTACTAAGGTGGATTTCGACTGCGAGGTAACACTGCGTCGTCAGGATATTCTGGCTACTCCAGGTTGTACGCATGCCGACAGTCTCCAGCAACGTCAATTGCAGGTGGTTTATCAGTTGACAGAAGATGCTCAGCCCGATACCGTTATGCTTCATTTGGATGAAGAGTACAAGATGGGTGTAACGTTTATGGTACCAGACTATAAGAAAGAACATGTTTCATATACATTGCTCTCTTGTATTCCTGCTGGTTTACAGCAGGGATGGCGTACGCTCACAGGTTATGTCAACGATATGAAGTATTTGGCCAGTGCAGATGGTGCCAAGAGTGTGGGCTCATTCATCGCTATAGGTAATATCTTCCCCTCAGCATGGGACTGGCAGCAGTTCTGGTTCTTGACAGCCTTCATTAGCATTATCTTGGCTGTTATGAACATCCTTCCTATTCCTGGTCTGGATGGTGGTCATATTGTTTTCCTGCTTTGGGAGGGCATCACGGGTAAACAGCCTTCTGATAAAGCTGCCGAGTGGTTCGAGAAGATAGGCCTTGGCCTGATTATCCTGCTTATGCTTCTGGCTTTCAGTAATGATATACGTAACTTTATTCTTCCCTTGTTCGGCTTCTAAAAGCCTCACCCCAACCCCCTCTCCCGTGGGCGAGGGGAACTTTGTGAGTGATGAATTAAAGTTCCATCCCTAATCCCTAATCCGTAAAAGTCATATGAAGAATTATCTTTCTATATTATCATTGCTATTGATGCTGTGTGCTTGTGGCGGTAACGAAGCCAACGAGAATGCAGCTCAGATGCTTTCCGATGCACGCTTTGCCCTTAAATATGGACATTACAGCGAGGCCAGAGATTCCATTCTTTCTTTGCGCCAAAAATATCCTACAGCTATAGAGGTACGTAAGCAGGCCATTCTCTTGTTGGATAGTATAGAGATGACAGCTGCTGTGGACAGTTTGAAGAATGCACAGGGAGAGGAATGGGAACGCCTGCACATAAAGCAGCAGTTCTTTGAGCGTAAACTTTTGGAGGACAAAAAGAAAGACGCCGAATGAAGCATCTCACAGAAGAAGATCTCTCTCGTCTGTTTGATACCCCTCTGTTCAAGGCCATTGGAGAAGTAGCTGACCAGTTGGGATTTCACTGCTATGCGGTGGGTGGATATGTGCGTGACCTTTTCTTGGAACGTCCCTCCAAAGATATAGACTGTGTGGTGGTGGACCCAAATTGTTCTCAGAAGCAAGGAGCAAACTGCAAGGAGCAGGACGGTCCTGGAATCCGTGTTGCCAAGGCCTTGGGTAAGAAGTTGGGTAGGGGGGCACATGTCAGTGTTTTCCGTAACTTTGGTACTGCTCAGGTAAAGTGGAAAGATCAGGAGATTGAATTTGTTGGTGCACGTCGCGAGAGTTATAGTCGTGATAGTCGCAAGCCCATTGTTGAGGACGGAACGTTGGAGGATGATCTGGACCGTCGCGACTTTACCATCAATGCCCTTGCTTATTGTCTGACATCCGAAGGTCTTGTAGATGGCAAGCGCCTTGTTGACCGTTTTGGCGGTCTGTTGGATATGGAGGATGGACTTATTGCCACGCCCCTTGATCCTGATATCACCTTCAGTGATGATCCTTTGCGTATGATGCGTTGCATACGTTTTGCCACTCAGTTACGTTTTCAGATCGAGGAAGAGACAGAGGATGCACTAAACAGGAATGCAGAGCGCATTAAGATTATTTCCCAAGAGCGTATCATAGACGAACTGAACAAGATAATGCTTTCTCCCACACCCAGCATAGGATTTGTGGAGTTAAGTCGTTGTGGCTTACTGCCCATTATCTTTCCCGAACTGGCAGCTTTAGAAGGTGTTGAGGTTCGTAATGGTCGTGCACATAAAGATAATTTCTATCATACCTTAGAGGTACTTGATAATGTAGCTAAAGCCTCCCCCATCCCCTCCAAAGGAGGGGCGGATTCGCAACAGTTCTCCTCTCCTCGGGAGAGGTCGGGTGAGGCCTCACTCTGGTTGCGTTGGGCAGCTCTCTTGCATGATATAGGTAAGCCGCGTAGCAAACGTTGGGAGGAGAAAGCCGGTTGGACTTTCCATAACCATAATTATATTGGTCAGAAGATGGTGTCGAATATCTTCCGTCGCATGAAGCTACCACTGGATGAACGTATGAACTACGTCGAGAAGCTGGTTGGTTTGCACATGCGTCCTATTGCTATTGCCGACGAGGAGGTAACAGATTCTGCTGTACGTCGTTTGCTCTTCGAGGCAGGAGAGGATATTGATGACCTGATGATTCTCTGCGAAGCCGACATCACCAGCAAGAACCAACAGAAGAAACAACGTTTTCTGGAAAACTTCCAGTTGGTGCGTGAGAAGCTAGCCGACCTTCAAGCTCGTGATAACTACCGTACGTGGCAGAATCCTATTACAGGAGAGGAGATTATGGAAACTTTCGGTCTAAAACCTTGTCGCGAAATCGGTGTTCTCAAACAAGCTGTCAAGGATGCGATTTGGGACTCTCTCATTCCCAATGACCATGATGCTGCCCGACAGTTTATGTTGCAGAAGGCGGCCGAAATGGGGCTGGCACCTGTCAATTCGTAATTCATAATATGAAGATACCTGCGCTTTTCAAGGAATATATCTGGTTGGTAGAGACCATCTATCATGCAGGGAGGATTACGTTCGCCGAATTGAGCCAGAAGTGGAGTAGTAGGGAAGAAAGTGGCGGACTGCCGCTTTCGCGTACAACCTTCAATCGTCACAGGGATGCTGTCTTGGATATGTTTGGCGTAATCATAGATTGCAAACGCCAAAAAGGTTACTACTACTATTACATATACAATAAAGAGGTACTGAGTAACAACAGTGTTGCCAACTGGCTGTTCAGTACACTCAGTGTGGGTAATATGCTGGACGAGAATGTAGGGCTTCAGGGACGCATCCTGTTGGAGAGCATTCCTTCTGGTGGCATCCACCTAAGGCGTATCATCAAGGCTATGCGTCAGGGACGTAAGATGTTGATGACGTACCAGAAGTACAGCTCGGCAACGTCCAAGACTTATTTGGCAGCTCCTTACTGTGTGAAGTTGTTTAAACGGCGCTGGTATGTGCTGACTAAGGTGGACCGGCCGGTAAAGAATGGTGCTCCGGGACAGGTGGAATCCTCTATGGCAGTATTCTCTTTGGATCGCATGGTGGATATTCAGTTGCATCAGGATAAGTTTACGTTGGATGCTGATTTTGATGTAGAATCGTATTTTGCCCAGAGTTTCGGTATAATGGTGGATAGCAACGTTAAGCCAGAGAAGGTAGTGTTGCGTGCGTATGGGATGGAGAAGTTCTACCTGAGGGATTTGCCCTTGCATTCTTCACAACGTGAGGTGGATGAAACGGATGGATATGCTGACTATGAGTTGTTTCTGCGTCCCACATCGGATTTCAAGGCTCATTTGCTTTCAAGGGGTGAATGGCTGCAGGTTATCCAGCCTCAGTGGTTGGCCTCCGATATGCAGGATTTGTTTCAGGCCGCAATTCAGAAGTACAAAAAGTGATAAAGAAAAAGAGGCAAGTTTCAATGCTTGCCTCTTTCTTTTATTTCTTATTCTTTTTCTTGACTAAATATTTGAGGTCTTCCTCATCCAAAGGCTGGAAGGATAATACCCAGCTGCCGTCTTTCCATCCTGCCAGCTGAACTTCCAGGGCACCGGAAGGGGAGAGGTACATATAGCAGATCTCGCTATCGTTACCGGGGTAATCCATCTCGCCTTGCAGAACAAATCCATTACGTTCCACCTCTTCCTTGATGGGGTCAAAGGGCATGTTACCATAATAAATGAAGGTAACGTACTTCAAGTAGTTACCCTTGGCATCCTCGAAGTAATAGGTGTTTTTGAGGTTGCCTTTGGTGAATGTTCGCTTCCAACGTCCGGTTCCTGCGTCATACTCTAACGAATCGGGGTTCTCTATGCCCCAATCGCTACAGTTGGTCTGCATGTGAAGCTCCAAATCTTCTACCATTGCATCCCAGGGAAGGAATGGCATAAGAACAATGGAGTCCAGGTCAATGACAATGGTAGCAGTGTCCATTATGGTGAGTTCATCATCGGGTTTATTCTTACACCCGCTGAAGGTAAAACTGCCAACCATACTGCACACAAGTACAATGAGGAAAAATAGTTTTTTCATATATTAAAGTAGTTTTTTCTTTCCTTTTTACCCCTTTGGAGTCGCAAAGGTACAAATAATAATTAGATAATGTTATTTTTAAGAAAAAAAATCATCCGTTTTGTATTATTTCTTGATATAATCATAATATTCAATGCTTTTATGTCATTTTTTTAAGTCCAAAAATGTGTATTTTGTTGTAATTTTGCCCTTAAAAGAAATAAAATGTAAGATTAAAATGACGGAAATATGAAAAAAAGATTGACTTCTACATGTGTTGCCGTTTTGCTACTTGCGCAGAATGTGATGGCAGGGTATGATTATGGAAAACTTACTGCGGCTTTACCTGATAAGGCATGGGATTGTTCGGTATGGTTGTCTGCCGTGGATGCTCCCGTTGTAACGGGCGTAGTGAACGACGGTACACGAGCTGCTGACGGTGCCAGCTGGTTTGTTACTACTGTCAGGAATGGCAAGAAGGTCAAGGAAGCCAGGTGGATGACCGTAGGACTGGGTGTCTATGACTTGTACATTAACGGCCAGCCTGTCGGGGCCGAGGTACTGAAGCCCGGTTTTACCCATCCTCTGAAGACCAAGCGTTCCTATACTTATGACGTAACCGGAATGGTGGCTAAAAAGGCGGGAGCCGAGAACCAACTGGCCGTACAGGTAACACCTGGATGGTGGGGTGACAAGATTGTGACACCTGGCGGCAATCAGGGTATGTACGGTACCAAGTGCGCCTTCCGTGGTGTGCTGGAGCTGACCTATGCCGACGGCACAAAGGAGACCTTCGGAACGGATACCAAGACCTGGAAGGCAGGTATTGCGGGTCCGGTGAAGCATGCGGCCATCTTCGACGGTGAGGTGTATGATGCCCGTATCCCCCAGGGCTATGAGACGGTTTCTGAAATGAAGGTTCCCGAGGAGAACCGTGAGTTCCGCGGACAGATATTCCCTACCAACGGTGCTGAGATATACATGCGTGACGACCTTATTCTATTACCTGTGCGCGCATACACGTGGGAAGGTGTTGACGGTGTTACCGAGGAAGAATACGGAACTGTCAGAATCAAGAGGGAATATAAGGCCGGCGAGGCTATTACCTTGCATAAGGGCGAGACGCTGGTGGTGGACTTCGGTCAGAACTGCGCCGCAGTTCCAGACTTTGTCTTCGAGGCGGCTGAGGGTACTAAGATGATGTGTCTGCCCTCTGAGTTGCTGAACGATGGCAACGGTTCTAAGACGAGGGGAATGGACGGCCCGGAGGGAAGTGTGCACCGTCTGAACCTGCGTATCCCTGATACCGGAATGCAGTTGGAATACACCTTCAGCGGTGCCCAGAAACCCGTCAGCTTCCGTCCACGCAATACCTTCTTCGGCTACAGGCTTATCTCTGTGACCGTGGATAATGATGTCACCTTCAAGAGTATCAGGAGTGTACCTGTGACATCCATCACCAAGGAGATGGAGATCGGAAAGGTGACAACAGGCAACGATCTGGTGAACAAACTGATTTCCAATACCCTGTGGGGCCAGCGCTCCAACTACCTGAGTGTATCCACTGACTGCCCGCAGCGCAACGAGCGTCTGGGCTGGACGGCCGATACACAGGTATTTACTGAGACGGGTACTTTCTTTGCCAATACAGATGCCTTCTTCCATAAATGGCTGCATGATATGCGTGACACCCAGAACGACAAGGGCGGCTATCCCGGTGTGGCTCCCTTTGCGCAGTATGGCGCACATCCCCATGATATGATGCGTGTGGGGTGGGCCGATGCCGGTGTTATCGTACCCTGGACGGTATGGAAGCAGTTTGGCGACACTAAGATCGTAGATGAGTGCTGGGAGTCGATGGAGAAGTTCATGAACCATGTGAATGAGACCAAGTACGACCATAATGCCCTGAAGGACGAGAACGGCAACTACCAGTGGGCTGACTGGCTGAGCTATGAGGCGCTGGAGAGTTGCGGCCGTGGCGCCTTCAATGCAGACGGACCGTTGCCAGATGCTGTCAGCTACTGGAACTACCTGTGTGCCAGCTACTGGATGATGGATGCCGGTATGATGCGTGACATGGCTGCCGCTACCGGACGTAACGTGCAGAAGTACGAGATAATGGTGCGTGAGGCCCAGAACTACCTGCAGACACAGTTCCTGAATCCTGACGGAACCTTCAAGACGGAGATATTGAACACCATGCAGACACCCGCCCTCTTCGCGCTGAAGCTTCAGTTGGTAAGCGGTGCTGCCAAGGAGTCGATGATAGCCCGCCTGCGCCGTAATTTCAGCGAGCACGGCAACTGCCTGCAGACCGGATTCCTGGGTACCAGCATCCTGATGCAGACGCTCACCGAGAACGGTATGAGTGATATCGCCTACGAACTGCTCTTCCAGCGTAAGAACCCCAGTTGGCTGTATTCGGTTGACAATGGTGCCACTACCATCTGGGAGCGTTGGAACAGCTACATGAAGGATAAGGGAATGGGTCCACGCGGCATGAACAGCTTCAACCATTATGCCTATGGCTGTGTTTGTGAATGGATTTGGGAGACGGCTGCGGGTATTGCTGCAGATCCTAAGCAACCTGGCTTCAAGCATATCATCATGCGTCCTGTTCCCGACAAGCGCTTGGGATTCCTGAAGGCAGAATACAAGAGTGCCTCAGGTGTTATCAAGAGTGAATGGAAGTATAAGGGCAACAAGTGGATTTGGAAGTTTACCATCCCTGCCGGCACTACTGCTACCGTTACGCTGCCCGGTGAATCCACATCCAAGGAATACGCCGCCGGAACCTATACGGTAAGAATGTAGTTACGCTAACCCCTAATCTCTTATAAAAAGAACAGATAGTTTAATTAGTTAATAGGTTTTTTACTTTTCCCCGAGGAGAGGGCTATATGATATAGCCCTCTCTTCCAAAACAAAAAGCCGTCTCTTCATTCCGAGGAGACGGTTTTTTCTGTCAGCGGGTCAGAGGAGCCTGATCCCTAATTACTCTGCGGCAGTTCCTTGTTTTATAACATCTAATGCCTTGTTCAATATTACATCCTCTGTAGAGAAGAAAACCTCTTCTTGGGTCAGGGGAACTTCAATATCGGGCAATAAGCCTCTGCCATAGGGGAAGCGCTCTGAAACCTCGGTTGCTGTAATGGCCTTAACAAGAGGCAGGTGATATTCTATCCCCGTGTTGGGTAGGAACAGACGGGCAAACTTCAAGGCAGTCATATAATGATAGGCCGTAGCAGTTTCGCGTCCGATACTTACGGCACGCTTGGCACGTACCAGATGGGCAGGGAAGTCAGTTGCGGCACTAACAGAGCCCTCGTTGATTAGAACGTAAAGTTTTCCTTTGTAAATAGCATCATTCTTCGTAGGCTTTGCAGAAGTCTTTATCTCAGAAAATGCATCTCTGTTATAAAATCCCTCTTTGCCCTCTATCTTCACGAAGTCTTCGAATGGCTTCATGTCTTGGGTCCAGTTGAAGCAATGATTAAAGCTGCGGTAGGTGCTGTTGCTGTTTACCATTTGACAGTTGAAAGTCACAGGCTTCTCAAACAGGAACATATTCAGGAGCCGTCCCTCGCAATCGGCATCTCCCCCATAGTTATCACGTACATCAATAATAAGGTTAGGTACTTTTGCGTGAGCCTTTAGGCTGTCTGCTATATTGTCCAGCTGTACTTCATTTAAGTGGAAGTGAGCCAACGTCAAAAGAGCCGTTTTATCATTCAGCATCTTAAAGCTCCACTCCTCCTTTCTGTTCTGATTCTTATGTACATAATAGGCGATGGGGCCAGTTGGTTGTGGCGTGTAGCGTTTTACTTGGTCGCGCTTCAGATAAGGCGCATCCACACTGGTGCCGTCGGTAAAGGTAAGGTGTGCTCCTGTACCAGTGAATGTGTCGTCGTATTGCCCCCACCAGTTTGCCAGCATCTGTATGGCAACCGTGGATTCTACCTTAGCATCATAATGTTCAGTTTTCTGACGGACATGAGCCGCCTGCTCCTTAGCAGTGATGCCATTGACGGTAGCTACCTCCTTGCCGATATATTCCTCATAACCCGGCTGTACCTGACGCACAAACATGCGGTCACCTAATGTACAGAGCATGATGGCTGGGTACTGAAAGTTGCTGCTGGGATTAGGGAATGGGTTGGAAGATTGCCTCCAGGCGTGGGAATCATGAAAGAAACGGGCCGTAAAGGCATCGCCCACTATGTCGTAAAGTGTAGTAAAGCTGACCGAATCGGCATCTAGTTTTGCCTTACAATTGCGTACGAACTCTGCTTCAAGCTCTGGTGTGATGATGTCACGATAGGAAGGAATACATTCGCGAAGGCTCTCCATAAAGAAATCGAAGTCCTCGTTGGCCTGCTCTCGGGTAAGCTTCTCTGGTGGTGTGAACGCCTCACCCTCCTTGAACGTTGTCTGCAATCCGAAAGGCGTCATGGGGTCGAGGGGTTTTCCGCCTTTGCTTACAGAGATGAAAATGTGCGGCTCACCAATTTTCTCGAACACGTAGCTAACCGTACCCAGTACTGTTCCAGCCTTTATGCTTTGGCCTGATTTGAATGCCGCATTACCGCGAAGTCCGCAGAAATTGATTTCCCTGCCATCAGCAAGTTTCAGCCCAATGTCGCCATTGATATACTTCTTAGGGTCACGGACATCAGATTCTTCCTCCATTTTCTTACGCATGGCATCAAAGGTCCTGGCATCGTCATAGCTATAAGTTCTGCATTGGTACAGGCCGGAACGATAAGTAAGCATCTGCCTCGTAACCACGCCGTCAGCCGGAGCAATAACTTCCGTGCCTTCCTTAGCTCCGATGATAAGGTTGCAATAGTTCACCTCATGGTCCAGCGGGTCTTGCGGACGAAGCAGAATGTTTGTACCAGCCTTTTGTCCCTTGACAGGCCATAGAAGGTTCTCTGATTGTGCTTTGCCTTGACAGATGGAGCACAGCAGTAGCAGGATGAGGGTTGCGGCCCTCATCCAAGAAATGAGATGTTTCATGATTTTATTGAATTAGTTGTGTGTTATTGCTTTACCAGTTCGTAGTTGGTCACACCGCATTCGTTCATGATGTTCTTGAGGCGATCAATGTGTTTCTGAGGAGTGCCCTTGCAGATGTTGACGCGAACATGATGGTCCTTGCGAATGGCTACTTCTTTGAGGTGCTGATGTATGTTCTCCCATTTGCCTGTCCACTGGGTGTAAATATAGTCGTGGCAGTCATAGCTCTCCTTGATGCCCTCGCTCTTCCAAATGGTTACGGGCTGATAGGCTCCCTTGGGCACTGTGCCAGTCAGCAAAATGGTCAGTTCCGGGTTAATGTTGCCCTTCACGTTGACTGGAACCTGAACTGGTTTGGTGCTAAGATAGACTGTTCCGTGACCATCCTCATTGTAGTGGATGTCCATCTTCTTCAGCGCTGAAGCAGGAAGGTCTGGCAGATTGCTAATGTCCAAGACTTTGCCGTCAAGCCTGATAGTCGTGTTCTTTACATGAAATGAGTAGCTCCAAACGCAGAAGGGATGTTCCTCTACAAAGGAATCGTCGCCATTCACAATCCATGTCCCTTTGCACCACGATACCAAGATAGCACTGCCACGTTCCTTTATAATAGGATGCTTACAATCCTCAGGCACAAACCAAGCGCGCAACATCTTCTTGTCCGCATATTCCTCATCAACCTTTGTCTCTTTGGTTTGCTTGGGTGTCGTTACTGCACGATACGCAGCTAAGGAAACGCCGGTAATGAGCAACACGATGATGAGCGAGGCTGCAAATTTCATCCAGTTAAAGCGTTGCTTCTGAGCCTTGCGTTTTCTGTTGAACCGCTTCCAGGCTGCATCAACGTTGGTAAGGTTATTGGCATGGGAATGACGGATGCTGCGCTTAGTTTCCACCATCAGGCGATAGGCCTCGCGGGTATCTTCGTTACGATTGATGATATCGCGGATTTCCTGCTCGGTATAAGCATCAGGATTATCGAGCATTTCCAGAAGCTGCCGGATAGATTTCTCCTCTTTCATAGTTTTCGTGTTTGAAGTGGTTCTTAATTTTCTGAATGCTCTGTATGAGATACTTGTAGGTGGTGTTCGGATTCAGATTAAGCCTGCGGGCAATCTCCGCGACGGTCAGGTCCTCGTCGAAGCGAAGGCGGAAGATACTGTGGTGCGGCTCTTCCAGTTGCTCATCCACATAGGCTGAAATATCGTCCAGTTGTTCCAGGTTGGCGGGCAGCTGGTCGGTTTCTGTCTCGATAGGCAGCAGGTTCCTCACCCTCTGGTGCACTTGCATCTGCCGGATTCTGTTCAGGCAGGCATTTCTGACGGCAGCCATCAGATAGCTGTCGTTTTGGGGAAGGATGTCGCTGTCAGCCAATTTCAGAAAGATGTCCTGCACCACATCCTCTGCTTCGCCGCCATCGCCCAGCAATACGCTGGCCAGATGAATCATCTTGCTGTAGTTCTGGCGGAAAAGTTCCTCAAGTATTCTCTGTTCAAGCATATCAGTTCTTGTTCTTGTGCATCCCGTTCTGGGGCACTTCTACCTATAAGACACTTCAGACCTGCCGTTTTTTTACGCTATGTTCCATTTTTTTCTTGAAAAGTATTTGTGAGGTTTTGAGGTTATAACCCTAAAACCTCAAAACCTCATAAACATGTTATCTCGTCAGCGAGAATTTCATGCTGAAACCGAAGTCTTGGGTGACGGTGGGGTAGCTGCTGCTGGAGAGCAGAGGCTGTGAACGCTGGCGGTCGTAGTAGATGCTCAGGGTTGCCATACGGCTCATAGAGTAATCCAACTGAGCGCTGGTCTTGAAGGCCTTCTGTCCGCTGGTTGCCTCGCAGAGGTTCGTCTGGATGTCGCGCTTGATAGCGCTCTGGCTGCGGATGCTGAAGTCGAAGCGCATGGACAGGCTATGTGCAAAGTTGTTCTTGCCACTACGGCTGCTATTATTATTGTTAGTATTGTTCTGGTTGCCTTGCTGTCCGTTCTTGTTATTACCGTTCTTGCTGTTGGCTCTGTTCCTTGCCTCCTGGCGTGCGCTGGCCTTCTTAGAGTGGAAGAGGCTGGACAGCTTGAAGTCGTTAATCTTGTAGCCCCATCCAATGACAAAGTCCTTTGAACCCGTCTCGTTCAGCTGTGCGCTGGTGAGGCTGAGGTTCAGCACGCGGGTGGTGCGGTACTCCATCTTCAGGGTCATGTTATTGTTGAACGTCATGTTCAGTCCCATGAGGGGTGCAAAGCTCTCGTTGATGCTGACAGAGCTGATGTCGTACATTGAGGAGGGCTGATAGTCGCCTGTTGTCGTGTTCTGGGCAAAGCCTAATCCGTTGCCTGCTCCCATGCACTCTACCCACGAGCTGTACGAGTTGTATGAACCTACGGCATAGATGCTCTTGTAAGCATGTGTCAGTGTAACGCTCTTGAAGTGGTCGCGTACCCAAGGCAGGTTGCTGAGTCCCTTATAGGTCATGCTCCAGTTGGGAAGCATACGCATCAGTGATGGGAAGATTTCCATCGAGCTGGAACCTGTATAGGCATTCAGGAAGGCAGGTATCATCACATCAGGACCGTATTTGTTGACGGGTGCATCTGTCTCGGGATTGTAAACGCCGCCCCTGCCTGTACGTGCAGGATACTGGATGCCGGCATATCGTTCGGTCACAAGTTGCTGGTAGTGATCCAGATTCTCGCGGAACTTCTGGAAGGGAGCACTATAGTATCCGTTGCTGGCCGAACCGCCGCTGGCAAAGGCAGTCTTGATGGAGATGGTGGTGATGTTGAACGAACCGCTGCTGGTTGTTGGGATGAAGCCGTCGGCATCGCGGTACATATACTGGATGCTCTTGTTGCGGTTGTGCGTGCGGCTCATGTTCAGGTCAACCTTCAGGTCTGTGATGGGCTCCAGCGACATCTTCACCTGCACGTCTTCTGTGGTGGCAGAGGTGGCGGGCGATGATACACCGTCCGATGCACCCATCAGCCAGCCGCGTTCCTGTGCGGTGTCTATGTAGCTATCGTTGACGAAGCCCAGACCGAAGCCGATGCCCGGAGCCAGGAATCCGTTGCTCTTACCCTGACCCAGAATGTCGCCAACCTCGGGACGGAAGCCAGGCAGAGCCAGATTGTAGGTGTTGCGGTAGGATATACTGATGTTACGCATAGACATCAGGAAGCGAGCGCCAGCCTGAGCCCAGTCGTACCATTTGTTCTCGGAGAGGGCGGGCAGAGCCACCACGTTCAGACGAATCTTGGTGGTGTCAACGGGAGTCTTACGCAGCACGATGGTGTTGTCGTCCTTCTTCTTATAATATATCTTGAAGGCGTGTCCTGCTGTATCGAGGGCTGTGATGCGCAGACGCTTGCTCTTCTGTCCGTGGTTGATGACGATGTTGCTGTCAGGCAGCAAGGTCACCTCCTGTGCGAAGCCTTTCTTTTCGGGAGCCTTACTGGGGCTGATGCCGTTCTTGTTGGTCTGACGGTTGGGCTGACCAGCTTTCTGTCGGGCAAGGATAGAATCTACGGGTTCGCCTGTCTTCATAGCCTCATTCTCGGCTTGTATTCGTGCATCCAGCTGTTTGTCCTTCTCCTTCTTCTTGGCATCCTTCTCTTTCTGTTTCTGCTGTTTCTTCTTGCTGGCCTCCGACTTAGCGTTCGAAGCAGAGAAGCGCTTGTTGACCTCCTTCAGGAAGTTACTGTGATTATATATCTTCTCCAGGTCAATCTTACTGTTGACATTGATGTTACGCTGAGTGTTGATGGTATTGCCCAAGCTGCTTCCATCCTCCAGTGTGCTTCCTCTGCGCCAAGAATAGTTGCTGTTGTAGGCAATATCGGCACTGAGCCAGTCCGTAACGGGAATCTTCTCGAAGGGTATCTTGTAGCTGATCTGTACACTCTGGTTGTAGTCCAGCGGACGGCCAAAGTGCAGCAGGCTATGCTTGATAGAGTCCTTCCAAGCCTGATACTGGTCGGGGTAGAGGTCTTTGTTCACCTGCATGTAGGGCTCCTCAATCTCGGCCTTCGTAGAGCTGTTGAAGCTAAAGTGCAGTGCCTTGAAGATATCCCATCTGAGCTGGAAGCTACGGTTCCAGAGGAAGCTCTGGCTCCAGCTGGCAGGGATAGAAGAGGTGTTACCCAAGTTCTCCAGGTCGCGCTCCTGCAACTCGTAGTAGGTACGGTTGATATCCGTGTTGAATGTAATGTTCTGTGGTACGAAAGCCAGATTCTGTGCCTTGACGATATCCAGCCATTTGCTCTTACCCTTTATTTTCTTGAAGGGCTCCCATGGCTTCCAGTTCGGACTCCAGGTGTAGTTCATACCTCCCTTCCAGTTGTACTCATGTTCATAGACAATGGTCTGTCCGAAGGTGTTTTGCGATGAGTGGCTATAGTTGAAGGTGAAGTTGGCAGGGTCGTAGGGCATAGGATGCTTGCGTGTGGCAATGTTCACCTTAACACCGCTGAAGCTGATGTTCTTGCTCACCTCCACATGGTTGGTCAGGTTGCTCAGCGAATCGCGCTCTTTCTCTGTGGCCATAGCCTCCAAAGCATCGGAGAGCAGCATATCCGTGTCAAATGGGTTGTACTTGGGCTTTATGGTCTCCTTGCTGTAGGAATAGTACATGGGGATGGTCACCTTGGCTTTCTCGGGCAACAGACGACCCAACTCCACGTTAGTGGTGATAGAGTAGTCCAGGTTGTCCTCGTCTGTACGCTGTGCTACGGTCTGTTCGATGCCGCCGAATCCAGCCTTCACGTATTTGGCTGTCACGTTAACCGAACCGAGGTCGCTCAGCTGTACGTTCAGGTTACCCTGTGCTGCCCATCCGCCGCTGTTCGAGAATTCCTGCAGTCGGAGCTCGTTGGCCCATACCTCTATGCTCTTAACGGTACGTCCGTTGTTACGGATACCAATCATGATGGTCTTCACCTCGCCCAGTGTGGGGTTACCTATAATAGAGATGCGGTTGCTGGGGTGGTCCTTGTCGTAGTCCGAGAAGAGCTGGTTGATGGTGGTGACGTTGGCGCTGACCTGAGCGTTACGGCGCTTCTTCAGGTCTGTGAACAGTTCCAGGTTAATGTCCATCATATTCTCTTCGGGCCATACAGACGTGCTGGCAAGTGCGCTGTAGGGGTCGTAGTTACCCTCGGGTGTCAGCTGCATGGGAACCTCGTACTCGTAGTAGTTGCTCTTGTAGTCCGAACCCAGTCGCAGGAATACGCTGCACTCTCCGTTGCTGGTCTCCGTTATGTTCTCTGCCAGTGCGTTGGCATGCAGGAAGAGCTGCAGGTGCTTGTACTGTCGCATGTTATACGTACAGTTCTTATATACCGCGCGTGCGTCGCCAGGAGCCAGGTTACGTGTAATCAGACACAGAGACTGCTCGTTGTTCTCAACCAACTGAGACTGGTCGGGGTCTGTGATACGGCTGATGCCGGGAGGCAGCACGTAGTTTACGGGAGTCTTGTCGGAGTTCTCTTCTATGCTGACGTTGCTCACCTCCAAGGTACCGCTGCTGGTAGGAGCCTGACCAGTATAGAGTGGCTGCTCGTAGGGACGCCAGTTGCCCTGAACCATGTCGAGCGTAGCAAGACGCAGGATAATATCTTTCTGGAAGTTTGTCAGGAACAGACGCATGAAGCGGATGCTGGTAAAGTCGTTGATGTTACCCTCCTTGCCCTCGTAGTCCGACAGGGGTACGCGGAACAGGTACCACTTACATTCCTCCGTGTTGCCGTTGCGCAGCTTTACGCTGGCTGTACGCATATCAGCGATGTGGTTACGTCCCACCACCATATCCTCGGGTCGGATACTGATGTGGTACTGATAGTATTTCTCGTATTCGTTCAGTGTATAGTCTTGGTTGATGTCCTCCAGGTCGGGGGTACTCTTCCATGATGTCTCGTAGTTCTCGGGTCTGGTGTCGTTGTCGGCGCTGTTGCCCTGAGGCATGTTGATGCGCTTGTAACGGTCCAGGATAGAGGTCTTTAGTTGGTCGAAGTCCGTTCCGCGGTAGTAGTGATAGTTATCGTTGGCAGGGTCGGCGAAGATGCTGTCGTACACCTCGGGGCGTACAATGTTCTGAATCTGCTGCAGGTAGTTCCTGTAGGTGTCGTACTGCTGCTCCTCGTCGTCGTTCAAACCATTCAGACCCACATCCTGTCGTCCGCGTGAACCACCCTCGTTGTTGAAGGAGTAGTTGACGCTGGTGGTGTTGGGAATGCGGCCCCACAGACCTTCCGTCCAGTACTGGCTATTACCATCAACGGGCATTCCGCTCTCGAAGAACTTCTTTCCATCCTTCAGGATATCCTCGCTTACCTCACCCAGGTTGATGTAGAAGTCACCGCCTCTGTTAGCCTCACCTGCTGTGTAGATGAAGGGGTCCATCATCCAGAACTC
>DLBF01000042.1 GCA_002494215.1 Prevotellaceae bacterium UBA7028 | reverse complement strand
CCACTATCGTGTGTTGGAGCGCTTTGGTTATACCACATTGGTGGAGTGCAGACTGGAAACAGGACGTACCCATCAGATACGTGCTCACATGAAGCATATCGGTCATCCTCTGTTTGCTGACGAGCGTTATGGAGGAATGGAAATCCTGAGAGGAGAGCGTACTGCTTCTTATAAAGCTTACATTCAGAATTGTCTGAAGCTCTGCAATCGACAGGCTCTGCATGCCAAGACGTTAGGCTTTGTTCATCCTGTTACTCATGAACAGATGGACTTTACCAGTGAGTTGGCTGATGATATGAGTGAACTGATAGAAAAATGGAGAAAATATATAAAAAGTAATAATACACAATGAAACAATTAAAACGTAACATTGCCATCATCTGTGGTGGCGACTCTTCCGAGCACGACGTATCGTTGCGCTCTGCACAAGGTCTTTATTCGTTCTTCGACAAGGAGCGTTACAATGTCTATATCGTCGACATCAAAGGTCAAGATTGGCATGTTGAGCTTCCTGGTGGTATTACTGCCAAGATAGACCGTAACGACTTTTCGTTTATTGAAGACGGAAAAGCAAAACTGTTTGACTATGCTTATATTACCATACATGGTACCCCTGGTGAGAATGGTATCCTGCAGGGTTATCTGGATTTGGTAGATATACCTTATTCTACCAGTGGCGTTTTGGTTGAGGCTATGACGTTCGATAAGTTTGTGCTTAACCAGTATCTGCGTGGCTATGGTGTTGCTGTGGCAGACTCCCTGCTGATCCGTCAAGGATATGAGCAATTGGTAAGCGACGATGAGATAGAACAGCGCATCGGTATGCCTTGCTTTGTAAAGCCTGCTGCTGATGGTTCATCATTCGGTGTTTCTAAGGTAAAGAACAAGGACCAGTTGGCTCCTGCCATTCGTAAGGCTATGTTGGAGAGCGATGAGATTATGGTTGAACAGTATCTGGAGGGTACAGAGATTTCCATTGGTGTGTATAAGACCAGGGAGAAGTCAGTGGTGCTACCAGCTACAGAGGTGGTTACCAATAACGAGTTCTTCGATTATGATGCCAAATACAATGGACAGGTCCAGGAGATTACTCCTGCCCGCCTCTCTGAGGATGTTACCCGTCGTGTTCGTGAGATAACCAGTCATATCTATGACATCTTGCACTGCAATGGTATTATCCGTATCGACTATATCATTTCGAAGGAAGGAAAGATATGGATGCTTGAGGTAAATACAACACCAGGTATGACACCTACCAGCTTCATTCCTCAGCAAGTGCGTGCTGCAGGTTTGGAGATGAAGGATGTGCTGACTGATATTGTTGAAAACCAGTTCTAAGAGGTAAGAAATATGAGTAATGAGTACGATGAGATTCGCCCTTATGAAGAGGGTGAAATGAAACAGGCTTTCGAGGATCTAATTAATGACCGTCAGTTCTCAAGGATGCTGAAAGGTTTTACCCCGTGGTTGCCGAAGGTTATCCGTAATGGCGTGCTTCGACTGGCCTTTACGGGTGTCAAGACACCGCTCGACTTCCAAAAGCGTTTCATGAAACCTGTCGTGCGACATATTATTCGTAAACATACCGATGGCTGTACCTTTGAGGATCAAGCTCTGCCCGTTGATAAGACGAACCGTTACACGTTCCTTTCCAATCATCGTGATATCGTACTCGACTCTGCTTTTCTGGATGTGATGCTGGTAGACCATGGCTATCCTACTACTGTGGAGATTGGTATTGGTGACAACCTGCTCATTTATCCTTGGATTAAGCGTCTTGTCCGTATGAACAAAGCTTTTACCGTTCGTCGTGGATTGACAGCTCACGAGATGATGCGTTCCAGTCAGCTGATGAGCAGTTATATCCATTATGCTGTTACACAAAAGCATGAGAATATCTGGATTGCCCAGCGTGAGGGACGTGCCAAGGATTCCAGTGACCATACGCAGGACTCTGTACTGAAGATGCTGGCTATGGGAGGGGAAGGTAGTTTTGCTGATAAGCTCCGTGACTTGAATATCGTGCCCTTGACAATCAGCTACGAGTTTGATCCTTGCGACTACCTGAAGGCGCAAGAGTTCCAACAGAAACGCGACAATCCTAACTTTAAAAAGAGTAAGCAGGACGATTTGGACAACATGAAGACGGGCATCTTTGGTTATAAGGGACGTGTACATTACCAGTGTGCCCAGCCTATTAATACCTGGATAGATGAGTTGGCTGATATGCCTAAAAACGATTTCTTCACAGCACTTAGTCAGCGCATTGATCACGAACTGCATCGTAACTACCGTCTGTATCCTTGCAACTATATCGCTCTGGATATTCTAGAGCATTCTGGTGTTTCAAGTGATTCCAGTCATTATACCTCCGCTGACGTTCAGCGTTTCGAGAAGTATCTGCAGGGTCAGATAGCCAAAATAAACATCCCCAACAAGGATGAGGCTTTCCTTCGTGAGCGCTTGCTGACCATGTATGCCAATCCTGTTCGCAATTATCTTGCTGCCCAATGAAGAAGTTGTTTGCCTTTTCACTTTTTGCCTTCCTGCTTTTCTCCTGCGAAACAGACAGCTATGAGAAAGGCGAGGGACAGTATTCACAGATGCAGGGCGACTTTGCTGAGCTGACCGTTAATAGTCAGAAGCAAGGTGTCAGTTTCTTGACTGACGAGGGAGAGGAATACACCTTGACAACTCCTGCCACCTCATCATGGATACAACGTCCTGACACGGTTTATCGTGCTATCGTCTATTTCAATAAGTTAACAAGTGGAATGGCTGAGGCTGTAGCGATGGGACAGATGGGTGTGTTGCGTCCTGTTGAACATTGGCGCTTTAAGGAACAGCCCCAAGACCCTCTGGGTGTGGAAAGCGTATGGTTGACTAGAAATGGGAAGTATATCAATATGGGATTGCTGTTGAAGAATGGACGTGTGGAAGATTCGGAGGGCGTTCATGCCATGGCTCTTTGTCGTGATACAGTGTTAGTGAATCCTGACCAGACACGAACAGCTTACTATCGTTTGTTGCATAGTCAGGGTGATGCTCCTGAATATTACACCAATCGCCGCTATGTAAGCATACTGCTTCCCCAGGACCGTCCTGACAGTGTGCGACTTTCTATCCGCACTTATAACGGTACGCTGGAGAAGCAGTTTGCGCTTTAATTATTTCTTTTCTGCGAATTGACCAAAGTACTTTAGGCAGACGTCACGCCATTCGCGTGCGTTCTGCAATTGGTCTTCCAGTCTCTCATCCACCTCGCGCCAACGTTGCTCGTCAATGAAATGACGCATCTTGGTGTGCCAGATGTTATGATGTGACTCAACGGTAATGACACCCAGATTATAATGATATTGCAGTGATTCCCACAAAGTGGAACCGTCTTTCATGCGATAAGTCCAAGGTACACGATGGAACCACAGCAACAGGTTCTCAGGACAGGTCTCTATATTATTATAGGTACGCGCGATGTCCTCACGATATTGGCTGGTGGCATCCGTTCCTGTACTGGAGCGATCAAAACCGATACTGTCGTTGTTGGCTTTGTGATAGTAAACGGGGCACCACTCCAAAGGATAGCTGGCTATGAAACCATCGGGCTCTGGACCGTAGTGATGATCAAACTTGAAGATGTGGTGCAGACCCAGAGGCATCATATAGTTGACACAAGCCTCACGACTTTCTTCCATCACTTTCGACATGGTTGAAACAAACTCCTTATCTTTAGTGAAAGTCTGCTTAAGCCATTCTTTGGCTATCTTTTTGGATGAAAGATAGGGGTTCCATGCCAAGCGTCCAAAGGCATACCAGTTAGCCTGTGAGAAGTGATGACCACACCAGTTCTTGTCTTTGCCGATGTTGGCTACACCTGCAATACCTTTCAGTTGAGAAGGCGATACGTAGTCGAAGAACTCTTTCCACATGGGGGCCAGATAGACAAGATGACGGCTTTGTCCCAGATACTCTTGCGTAATCTGAAGTTCCACCATGTTGGGTGTCTGTTTAATCTGGTCAAACACGGGACTGTAAGGTTCACGAGGCTGGAAGTCCAACGGACCATTCTTGGTCTGCAGAATCACATTGTCGCGGAACTTACCATCCAGAGGCTTGAACTCAGAGACAGCTTGTTTCACGCGATCCTCTCCCTTATGGTTAGCACCATAAACGAAACAGCGCCACATCACGATGCCGTTAAATGGTTTCAGGGCATCTGCCAGCATATTGGCACCATCGGCATGTGTTCGACCGAAGTCGCCAGGACCAGGTTGTCCCTCGCTATTGGCTTTCACCAATAAACCACCAAAGTCTGGAATCAGCTTATAGATTTCCTTGGCCTTTTTCTTCCACCACTTAGCCACACTCTTATCCAATGGGTCTGCAGTTTTCGTTTCCTTCAGTGCCATAGGTGTGGCGAAGTTGATGCTGAGATATACCTTAATATGATAGGGGCGCAGGATATCGGCAATCTTCTTTACCTCCTTTAGATAAGGAGTTGTCAGCATTTTGGGCGAAGCATTGACATTGTTTAGCACTGAACCATTAATACCTAAGGAGGCATTGGCGCGAGCATAGTCACGAATCAGTTGTTCGTCCAGATGGAACCATTCGAAGATGCTCTCACCAGCATAGCCTCGTTCAATGCTACCATCCAAGTTGTCCCAATGGTTTAGCAGGCGCAGGTTAAAGACAGGATGCGACTCTTCCTTTTCTCCACGAAGCAGTGCATAAGCACCATAAAGCAATCCTGCTTCACGACGGGCAGAGAGTGTCTTTCCGTCAAAGCGGTAACCATCATCATCAGGCATCGAAGCATCAATGCGTAGGGCAATGTCAGCACCTTTGTAATAGGTCTGGAGTTCCTGACGGACAATGTCGATAGTAGGCGATTGCAGGTCACAAGTAACCTTTGCCTTGTTAACGGGTTTGTAACGTAGCCACAACTGATGACCATCTTCAGCAACACTGTGCAGGCTGAAGAGGATAAATAGTGATAATAGTATTCTTTTCATTGTATACTTAAAATTTTACAGGGTGCCCAGAACCAGAATGTCGAACCCTTTCCTTGCTCAGTAGTCATACCGATATGTCCGTGAACGGCATCAATGATAGACTTGCAGATAGAGAGTCCCAGTCCTGGGGTTTCTTGTTGAACAAAAGTATTTTTATCGTTTAAAAGTGCAAAGATGTTGTTCTTCAGGTCTTCTGGTATACCTTCACCCGTATCGATGACAGCGAAGTAGAGACCATAGTCCTGTTGTTTGTATTGTATTGTGATGCTGCCTTGTAATGTGTGACGAATGGCATTGGTCAGCAGATGCATCATGACGTGGCGAAGCATGCCAGTGTCTATTTCGGCAATACATTTCTGATGAGGACTCTCGATATTCAGCACCACACCCTCTTGCAGTTTACTCTCTACTTCCTCTTTGTAGTTCTCCATCACTTCTCTGAGATCTGTAGTGACACGCGTAAACTGTAGTCCACCACCTTCGATGTTTGAGAGTTCCAGTAATTCATTGATGAAATAGAGCAGTTGATGACCATTGGTGTTGATTTGAGCAAGCATTTGCTTGCGGTCTTCAACAGGAATCTCATCCTTGTCATCCACCCTAAGCATATCGCTGAAACCGATAATAGCATTCAGTGGGGTGCGCAGGGCGTGACTGACATTAGCCAGAAAGACGGTCTTCAATTGCTCCGACTTCTGCGCACGTCGCATCTCTAAATGCAACCGTTTGTTATGGCGATGCTGCATATATATCAAGAGCAGTAGGGCAAAACAGATAACACTTCCTATCAGCCACCAGACCCATTGTGGCAAATGGAAACTGTCCAATTGGGAGATATAGTCGCCATAGATGTCATCAATGACACCTTCTTTGTCCATCTTTATCAGCTCGCGGTCAATGGCATCTATCAGTTTGCGGTTATTACTAACGTAGCAATATTCACGAGGGGTCAGCGTCAAGTCCTCTGTCGAAAGGTTGGTCAGATGCAGTTTGTGGATATGGTATTTCGCTTGATAACGGAAGCAGATAACAGCATCGTACTCACCTGCAGACAAGTCTTGCAGGGCTTTGGGCAGGTCGCGCACTACGTTGAGTACGGCGCCAGCCTTGGTCAGTGTGTCTGTAATGGGACGACTGGACATATAGGCTATCTTCTTACCTTTTATCTGACGCATGTTAAACTCATCAGCATCCTTACGGTCGTTGCGGAAAACCACCTGATAGTAGAGCTTGAAGACAGCGCGTGAGTAGTTGGTAATAGACTGGCGATAGGGCGAATAAACCATCATGGCCAAGTCGACACGTCCATTCAGGACATCACCTGTAATGGCCTCCCAAGTATTTGGACGATAGGTATAAGGCACATCAAGCCGTTGCATCAATGTCTGGGTCAGCTCCACGTCGAGACCTTTCGGCAATCCTTCCTGGTCCACATATTCCAGTGGAGCGTAATCAAGGTCGAGAGCAATCACCACGGGCCGATACTTAGAGAAACCTAAGTTGTCAGCACTTGCGGTCAAGGTTGTAACAATGGTCAGTAGTATTATGGCTAGTCTTTTCATTTTTATAATTGGTTTATTGTTTCAGTAGGTTTAATGCTTGTTTGGGTGCCATGACGTTATGTACTTTCTCAGTATATTCCGTCAGTTTAGCACCCACGGTAGCATGGATGTCACGCGATGAAGAACCAATGCGGAAGGTGTAGTTGCCAGCCTCTGTAATCCACTGTGAATTAGCTTCATCGAACGAGGC
>DLBF01000179.1 GCA_002494215.1 Prevotellaceae bacterium UBA7028 | reverse complement strand
CCGGGGAGGTCCTTCACACGACCACCGCGAACGAGCACGATGGAGTGCTCCTGCAGGTTGTGACCCGCTCCGGGAATGTAACTGTTGACCTCGTTAGAGTTGGTCAAACGAACACGAGCGACCTTACGCATCGCTGAATTAGGCTTCTTAGGGGTAGTGGTGTAGACACGAACACACACACCACGACGCTGAGGACAGCTGTCCAAAGCGGGGCTCTTGCTCTTGTCCTCCAATACCACGCGGCCTTTTCTTACCAATTGTTGAATTGTAGGCATTTTGTTTTTGTTTTTATATTATATATTATGTATTATTGTCAAAATTTTGTATAGACCAGACACTTTGTGCCAATCGGGGTGCAAAGATATAAAGAATATTTTATATTACACTCACACGCGACACAAAAAGCCCGAAAAATGTTGTAAAACATCAGGCTTTAACAATCTTTAGCATTTATTTTTGCACAAATCAAACAAAAAGTGCAAAAACAATTCAAGATTTAAAATCCAAGAATCAGTTACAAGGAGTCTAATACCAGGGAATCCTGGGATAGCGTGTCGGGAGCCAGCTCCTCATCCAATGTTGCAACGGTATCTATGAACAGGGAATCTTCCTCTGCCACGTCTGATAGTGTTGGTCTGCCGGTGCAGGAGAGGAGGAAGACCCACCCTAACCCTCCTGTAAGGGAGGGAAGCAGTACGCTTCTTAGTATGGTTTTCTTCATCATTTTTTATGTTCTAGTTTTTCTAGCCTATCTAGCCCAGCTAGTTTGGCTAGCCCATCTAGTATTCTTCACTCTACATTCTACCGGGGGAGGTAGGCTATTTTCCAAAGTTTCTTGAGGCGAAGGGCAATGCCATTCTTAGCGATTCGTGCCAGTACTCCCAGTTATGAACTCCATTGCGAACACGCAATTCATCCTTGATGCGGGCATCGCGCATTAACTGATGCAGACGGACAGTCAGATCAAAGAGGAAGTCATCATCGCCACAGTCGAAGAACCACTTCACCGTGCGCAACTGCTTCTTTGTCTCTTCATTAGCCTGCTCTATGAAACGCAAGGCAGAATGCTGCTTTACAGCTTCACAAACGTAATAGCGTTTATCTTTTTCCTTACCAGGCCCCACATTGTCGTCTTGGTTATCCAGCCATGCGCTCATGGCATAGCAACTGCTGAACATATCAGGATGACGCTGGCAATATACGGTACTACCACCACCGCCCATAGAAAGACCCATAACGGCACGATGCCCCTTATCCCCTACTCCACGGTATTTCTTTTCTACCTGAGGAATGAATTCCTGGAAGAAGAAGTCTTCGTAGTTCCAACCCGGCATGTTGAAATAGCCATTCCAGGTGTTATGGGTATCCGGACCACCAGCATTGGGCATAACAATAATCATCTCGCAGGCATCACCAGACTCTATCAATTCATCTGCCACATCCTGCATGCGGCCTCTGTCGCGCCAGGCACGGTAGTCGTCGGTCAGACCGTGCAAAAGATAAACCACGGGATACTGTTTAGTACTGCGCTCAAACCCATTGGGCAGATAGATGTTATAGACCACCTTCTCACCCAGCACCTTACTCTCTATGGTGTCGGTTTTAATTCTTCCTGCCTGGGAGGTCAGGGCTAAAGAAAACAATAATAAAGTAAATAGTTGTTTCATATCTGTATTTATCAGCCGATTTCGTTAACACGGGCAAACCGGCTGACAAAAATACGAGAATTTCCTCACCCAAGCAAATTATTAGCCAGAATGTTTGTTGTTTCGCACAAAATACTTAACTTTGGGCTTTGAAATACTATAAGAACATGAACAGACGAGACTTTCTAGCACTCTCAGCAACGGGAATTGTGGGCCTTGGCCTCAGTTCCTTCCCTCTGCCAGCTTTGGCAAGAGGAAAAGGAGAGAAAGAGTATTCTGTCATCCTTTTGGGCGACACGCATTTTGATATCGAGCCATCCACCGTGTATCATGCCGAATACCTGAAAGATACCGAGAACATCAGCAAGGCTCGTGTAGGTGAGTTCATCCGTAATGGCGAGATGTGGAAGGACCGCTGCCCCCGACTGTTGAAGCGGGCAGCCCAACTAGCAGACGACAACACCAAGATGGTACTGCAGATGGGCGACCTCATTCAGGGCGACTGCGGCAATGCAGGGACACACAGGAAGATGCTCGCAGATGCGCTGGACCGCATGAAGGGCGAGTTTGGAGGCCTGCCTTTTGTTACCGTTGTGGGCAACCACGACATACGCGGCGTTGATGCCAAGGAGACCTACCACCAGTACATGCCCACCCGTATGTCGGAGGAACTCGGAAGAAGAATTACAAAGACCACCTTTGGATTCAACATTAGCGACGATGCTTATATCGTTATAGATTTCAACAACCCAGATGACGCAGAAATAGAGCGACTGTTAGACGAGGCAAAAGGGGCACGTCACACCTTTGTCATGACACACGGCCCCGTCTTCCCTGCCGACATCACAAGTTGCCGCTGGATATTCCATGGCGGCGCTTCCGAGGCTGAAACCGAGGCACGTCGTCATTTCCGCCAGGCCTTTGCAAAGCGTAACGCCATAGTGCTGTGCGGGCACATCCACCAGACAGATTTCCTCGACTGGTACGGAGATGGGGGACGCATCACGCAGATGACCACGAGCAGTGTCTGGACTTCCGAGAAGCAAGCGACATACGCTGTCCGCTCCGAAGGTGCCGCCGATTACGGCATGTTGCGTGAAAAAAGGAGACAGAACGGGGAAGACATGAAGGACGAAAGGGCACTCTTCGACGAGTACCGTCCCGGCATACGCCAGCACACCAATTCCACCTCGCAGGGATGCTACAAGCTCAATGTCAGCAAGAAGCACGTCACCATCGACTTCTACGGAGGAGACTCGCAGGAAATCTCGAAAAAATTTATATTAAGATAAAAGAGAAAAATTAAAAGATAAGGCTGCGATTGAGCGAGAGCAAAGATAAGCTTGCTTAAGCATTGCCGAGCGTGAGCAGGCTCGACCGCAGGTCAAAAGTGAGTTTTTGAGATAAAAGTTTTCGGAACAGCGTTAGCGATCCGGAACAGCGTTAGCGGTCCAGAATAGCGGAGCGGTCCGGAATAGCGGAGCAGTCCGGCCAGAACAATAGCAACTATCACAATATTATGAGCAAAATTATTATTACTAAGATCAGCGGTGCTGATGTTACTGCGCAGGAGATTCCAGCGCTGTTCAAAGAGAACAAAATTGTTTACAACAAGGTAGAGAACGTCAATTGGCCCAAGGAGTTCCCTTACCGCCCCAAGATGGAGTTCGCCATTGCACATACCAACGATGCCTTCCTGATACATTACCGTGTAGAGGAGCAGAGCATCAGAGCCGTGGCGCAGAAAGATAACGACCACGTATGGGAGGACTCTTGTGCCGAGTTCTTCATCAGCCCTGCAGGCGACGGTCTATACTACAACATCGAATGTAACTGCGCCGGCACACTCCTGTTGGGTGTTGGCGAGGGTCGCAACAACCGTGTACTGGCAGCGCCTGAGGTTACAAAACAGATAGACCGTTGGACCACTCTGGGCCGCACACCCTTCGAAACCAAGGAACAGCCTACGGCATGGGAACTGGCGCTACGCATCCCCTACACCGTCTTCTTTCACCACAACATCACTTCCTTGGATGGCTGCACACTCAGAGGAAATGTCTATAAGTGTGGCGACAACCTGCCCGCACCCCACTTCGTTAGCTGGAGTCCTATTGGCACGCCCGCACCCGACTTCCATTGTCCCGAATTCTTCGGTGAAATGGACGTCCTTTGAGTTTGCTGAACGGGAGACAGCTGACGCAAAAACTCCCATAAGTTTGGAGCCTGAATTCGAAGGGTTTGGAGCCTGAATCCCCCTCGAATTCAGGCTTCAAACTATCAGAAACAATAACCAAAAAAAAAGAACATCCGCACGAAACGCCTTTTTTACCTCAAATCCGCCCCCACCCCCGTCGAGAAAAGAAAAAAAAGCACAACCCCCCCCCTAAATTGATGTACATCAATAAAAAATACATTTTTTGTATATTTTTTCCTCGCACGTACATTATATTTAAATATTTTAACTTATCTTTGCAGCAGAAACCAAAACTAAACCTCCAACCGACCTAGACTAAACCAAACTAAACCGTGCTGGAGAACAAATAACAAAAGAGCCGAAAATAATTTTGGCGTTGACTAAACTAAGCGAGATATGACAAGCGCAAAGCTATACATTTATATTAGGAAGCACCGCCATACCGATGGATCCCGATTCATGCTGGCGGGGTTCATAGTCGTTTTGTGCCTGCTCTTAGCGCAACAGCTTCCAGCTCATCCGCTTTCAGCTCCGTCAGCACCTCCGCGCCTTGCAACCTTAGCTATCGACAGTACTTTCTACGGCCACTACCCCTTCCTACGCTTTATTGATACGCAAGAAGATGCCAGTCTGGTACGTCTCTCCGATGAGGAGTTTCTGGACAAGGCAGGGAAGGTCGTATTCAAAGTCAACACATACGACACCTTTACCAACGACTCGCTTTTGCAGCTCTTGGAAAAGGAAATCATCCCCCGCATCAACAAGGACTCCCTGCGTCTGCGTCGTCTTATCGTGCGCGGAGCAGCCTCCCCCGAAGGCGCTGTGCCCAATAATCGTATGTTGAGTCGTCGTCGTACGGAGACGCTGACTTCTTTTTTACGCGCGCACCTGAGCGTACCCGTTGAGGAGCAGAGTTTCACCACCGAGGTAGTATCCGAAGACTACCGCCTATTGTTGATAATGATGCAGCGTGCTAACGATCCCGCGTTAGGTATCGTCCGCAGCCTCTGCGACCGACACCTTCCCCGTTATGAATACACCATCCTGAAGCGCAAGCTACAGCAGTTGCAGGGCGGCATCCTCTGGCGTCATCTTTTTAAGGAATACTTCCCCGAGCTCCGTGCAGCCCGCGTGGTGCTAGTGTTTGACAAGCCAGAGATTCCGGTAATTCTGGAAACTCCGGAGAGTCCGGAAACCCCGGAAGAACCGGAAGACAGCGACCAACTATCGACTGTCAACTATCAACTGTCAACTATCAGAGTCCCCCGCCGTGAGGTATTGGCCGTTAAGACCAACATGTTGCTCTACGGCGTGTATATGCCCAGTGGATACGACAAGTGGTGCCCCATCCCCAATGTGGCCGTCGAGGTATTCCCCTTGCACGGGCACTTTACCTATGGCGCCTCTATCGACTTCCCGTGGTGGAGAAATTACTGGGGACACAAATACTTCGAGGTACGCAACTACCAGCTCGAAGCTCGCTACTACTTCCGCTCTGGCGATGTCCGGCTGCGTGAGCCTGGCGAAGGCATTGCCTTCCGTGGCTGGTACGTACAGGGCTATGCCCATGCCGCCATGTTCTGTATCTGTTTCGACAAGGACCGTGGTTGGAAGGGAGAGGCTCTCGGTGCCGGCTTAGGAGCAGGTTACGTACTGCCTCTCGGCAAGAAGAGCCACTGGCGACTGGAGTTCAGCCTGCAGGCAGGATTTATGTACGGTGGCTACGACCCCTTCCAGTTCGAGAATCCTGTGAACCCCAACTATCAGGATCACCTCTACTACTATAAGTGGACGGGCAAGCCTGCCGACTTCAAGCGTCGTCAGTACCGCTTCAGCTGGCTGGGCCCTACCCGCGTGGGCATCACCCTGAGCTACGACCTCCTCTACCTGAGGTGGAAGAAGAAAGGAGTGAGCTTGAAGCCATCGGAGATGGCGAAGTGAGATAAAAATGAAAAGATAAAAGAGAAAAGTGAGATAAAAGTGAAGAGTAAAGAATACTAGCCGGGCTAGATGGGCTAGCCGGGCTAGAAAAACTAGAATAACTAGAAGATGAGAAGAATACAGACCATACTGAGAAGCTTTTTAGCCCCCTCTCTATTGGAGAGGGCGGGGGGAGAGGCTTTGGTCTGCCTATTCTTCTTCACTTCCTGCGTTCGCCTGCCGGAGTTGCATCTGTATGATTCTGCCGAGACGGACTTTGACATACCTATTGTGGATTTGGACTTGGAGGTTATCTGGGACTACGAGATTGGATACAACATCACATACGATTGGAAAACTGAGTGGCACTATGGCTGGGACACCCAGGACAAGGAAATCTTTGGCGACATCGGTTACACAGAGCCTAAGGTCTTTAACCTGCGCCGTTACTATACTGGCGAAACACCCCGCGTCCCACATACCCAGGTGCTTGCCCAGATGCTCTACGAGCCTCACTTTCACGGCGACTTCGAATGGGGATACTGGGACATCCTTATCTGGAACGAGGTACATACGTTGGATGGTGTGCAGAGCCTTCACTTCGACGAGACCAGCTCACTGGATACCGTTGTGGCTTACACCAACCCCTCTATGCACCCCACACGTTACAACGCCCCCAAGTTCACCAACTCGTTCTGGGCTCCCGAGCCTCTGTTCGCTGCCTACGAACGAGGTATTGAGATTAACAAGAACCTGGACGGCTTCGAGTACGACAAGGAACGCGATATCTATATCAAGAAACTGAACATGACACTACAACCCATTACCTATATATACCTTACGCAGGTCATCCTGCATAACAACAAGGGGCGCATCACCTCCGTCGATGGTAATGCCAACCTATCGGGCATGGCACGTACCACCACCCTGAACACAGGAGTGGCAGGCGAGGATGCCATTACCATCTACTTCAACACCCGTATGAAGAAGGATGTACCCCTGATACCCTACGATTCCGAAACGGCAGAGGACCCGGGAGCCCATGCCGATCCCTCGATAGAGCGTGTAGATATAATAGGCGGACGTCTGCTCAGCTTTGGACTCTGCAATCAGGCCGGAAACCGAGTATCCAGGGCCTCAGAGCTTACAGACAAGTATAATCACTACCTGGACGTGACCATGCAGTTCAACAACGGTATGGACAGTACCTTCGTCTTTGATGTGACGGACCAAGTGCGTGAGCGTTATAAAGGTGGTGTAATTACGGTCGAGCTGAACGTCGACGACGTCCCCATCCCCAAGCGCAGCGGTGGCAGCGGCTTCAATGCTGTGGTCAAAGAAACAGAGGATGGTGGAACATGGGAGTTTGAGATGTAACCGCGGAGCGGTTTAAAAGTGAAGAATGAAGAGTGAAAAATGGCCCCTCTCCCCATCCCTCCCCCAAATGGGAGGGAGAAAATAACTGAAACAGCGAAGCGGTCCCAGAACAAAACTAAACGAGACAACAACAATAACAACAATAACAACAATAAATAAAAAAGAGTATAAACAATTAAAAACAAACTAAGACTAAGAAACAGAAGAGAGATCAAAAATCAAAAGCTAGACCTTAAATTCTATAACATGGATGAAAGCTAAGCTAAACAAACAAAGAGAAAATAACAAAAATAACAAAATTACAAAAACCAATTTATGATCATGAAAAAGTTTTATTTTATCCTCACAGCTGCTGCCAGCATAGCGCTCGCCAGCTGTACGAATGACGAAATCGTAGGCCAAGGACCTGGAGTTGATAAGCCAACCACAAACGGAGTCATTGCCTTCGGTGGCCTTGCTCCTGCCATGACACGTGCAGACCTTTATGGAGGTGATGCAGCTACTAAACTGGGTAACAAATTCGTAGTGTATGGTACAAAGCATACAGCTGCAGAAGACAACACAGCTACCAATGATGCAGTAGTATTTAACAACTTCCAAGTGGCTTATACAGCCTCTACTGCAGGAACCACCGCTTCCAATTCCAGTGACTGGGAATATGTAGGTTTGCAAGCCTATGATGCCACACCATCTTCTCAGGGTATCAAGTATTGGGACTATAGCGCAGCTCAAGGTTATACCTTCTACGCATTCTCAAGTTCAAATATCAGCTATCCTGCTAATGGAAGCGACTTGGTTTCCGTGACAAAAGTAACTACAGACGGAACTACTCTCTATAACAAGGGTTATCAAGTTACCGTCAAGGATGGCGCCAATCTCAACAACTTGTATTTTTCTGACCGTGTCGAGGTTCCTAAAACCAATTACGATAAGACTGTGAGCCTTACATTCCGCAACATCGGTGCAAAAGTACGTGTAGGTTTTTATGAGACTATTCCTGGATATAGTGTCAAAATTGATAATTTTTATATCGACAACGATGCCAGTTCTGCTGTTACCAGTTTCGCAGCAATGGAGAATGCCAAAACAGATGGTTTTTATGCAGCTCTTCAGAATGTAAAGAGTGATGTAGACCAAGAACTGGATGTTACCTATTATAGCTCAGGCACAGAAAAGAATCGTCCGCAAATTACAAACCCAGATGCAGGCTATTACTATTCTTTGAAGCTTGGCAACAATCTCATAGGAAATGACTTGTCAGACAACGCCGGCTCTCCTACTTGGGACACCAGCGATGCAACAGACAATCATTACACTCCAGTATTTCCGTTTGAAGGCAATACTAATCCCATGCTGGTCAAGCTAGACTTTACAATGACAGCTACAGATGGTAGTGGTGATGTAATTAAGGTACGTGGTGCTCGCGCTATTGTTCCAGCAGAGTATGTAAAGTGGAAACCTAATTTTGCTTACACCTACATCTTCAAGATTTCTGATAAGACAAATGGTACTACGGGTGGAGTAGATTCCCATGGTGATCCCGAGGATCCCGAAGGATTGAAGCCTATCACCTTCGATGCTATCGTAGTTGATGTAACCGAGGAACTTCAGCAGACTATCACTTCTGTTTCAACCAACAGCATCACCACTTATGCAGAAGGTGCTATCACGAATGAGTACGCAACTGGGCAGACCATTTATACGGTTATAACCAACAATAGTACACATGCTGTTATAACACCTTCAGACATTGGTAACACTGCGGGTAAAGCAGATGTATACAAATTGAATAAAGCTGCCACAGAAGCTGAGGTATTAGGTCAATTGACAGGTTCGCCTATGGGCATCACGTTTACCACTCAAACGCCAACAATAGGATCGACAGTTCCTTTGTCTGATGGCACAACTCCTGCTATCAGTAATGTAAACTTTACTCCTTCAGTAGAAGGAACTTATGCTTACGTATATACGACAACAGCCTATACAGCTCCCTCTTATCTCAACCAGTCTGCTGGTACTTACAATTCTAGCAAGACCTACTACATGAAGACAGCAAATGATGTGTACTATGCCGTCTCAGTGCCTACAGCAGCTGCTTTCGACGAACACAAGGCAAAGCTGTATATCATTGACCCAGAAAATGCCGGCACCCCCGGTGTCTATGACGTAAAGATTATCAAGGTGGTAGCACCTGCTCCCTAACCCTCTATACACCAAGTGGAGTTCGACTCTCCACTTGGTGACCAAGAAAAAACGATGTTCGGATACTGCAGCCATACCCTAGCCATACTGCAGTCATACTCTAGCCTTATTGCAGCCATACTCTAGCCATACTCGTGAAGGAGGCTAGGAGGAGCCTAGGAGGAGGCTAGGAGGAGGCTAGGAGGAGAAAAGCCCCCGCCGTGATGGAGGAAAGAAAACAGGAATGGCTACATAATAGAAGAACAAGATAAACGAGGAACGAGGACGGTTCCTCAATCCTCAGAAAGAAAACCAATCCGCTCCTTCCCTAAAAAGGGAGCTAAACTAAACAAAAACAAGAAGAAAGAAAAAGAGCAAAAGAACTAAACAACAAACAAGAACTAAACAAAAGTATTAACAATAACATGAACAACATTATGAAAAAGAACCATCTATTTTTAGCAGCAGCTATCATAGCATTAGCTGGATGCTCTGACAATACCTATATGGGTGATTTGGAAGGTGGAGCAGGCACTGGAGCGATAAGCTTTAACATGAATGCTTCAACTTTGAGCCGTGCACAAGACCACGCTACTTCTGCTGCCACACTTAACAACCAATTCATTGTGTGGGGAGAAAAAAGTAATGCTACTGAAGCAGCCACCGCAGGAACTCCCGTGTTCATCAACTATGTGGTGAATTACGTAGCCTCCAGTGCCCGAACTACAGAGTCAAATTCTTCCGACTGGGAATATGTGGCTCAGACTCCGTATGCAAATACAAAGGTTGTTGCATCTGCAGCACCGACACATGTTACAGAGCAAACCATCAAGTATTGGGACTTTACCAATAAGTACTACACGTTTACTGCCATCTCGGCTCTGCCTGCAGATATCTCTGGTGATAAGGTAACTGTAACAAAGAATGTTTCTGGTTCCACTGTTTTTGACAAAGGTTATACGGTAACGGTAAAAGAAGGTGCTAGTGCTGACAAAATTTACTTTGCAGACCGCACTTTGGTGGAGGCTGGTGAATCAACAAGATCCAATCCCGTAACCCTCAACTTCCGCAACCTCGTTTCGCAAGTTCGATTCGGATTCTACGAGACCATCCCTGGTTATAGTGTCGCTATCACCGATGTAAAATACAATAGCACATCTCACACCACAAACGGAGCAGGCAATTTCGGTGTTGACTGTACAGGAGCAGTCCTTGTTCCCGGAGCCTCAACTTCCTTTACTGTGACTTATGATGACGGTTCGGTAAATGCTGCCAATCGAAATAAAGCAAAAGTGGCTGTAGGAGGTTCAAACACCCAAGACTATCTCTCAACAACAGCCACAAGTTTCTTTGGAACAACGCTTGGCGTAACTTCCAACGATGCAGTATTTGAGAATGGCGGCAACTACACTAAGATTCTGCCCAATCCTTCGAACACTACCGACCTCACTCTGACCATCAGCTATCAATTAACATCTACCGATGGTTCTGGCGAAACAATCGACATTACAGATGCCACCGCCAAAGTTCCTGCTGCATATGCAAAATGGCAGTCTAACTACGCATATACCTACCTGTTCAAGATTAGTGACAACAATGGCCTCTACCCCATTACCTTCGATGCTGTTGTGGTTGAAGACGAGGCAGGCAACCAAGAGACCATTACAACTGTTGACAATCCTAGCATCACAACTTACGCTAATGGTAAAGTTGTTACGACCAACGATGAATATCTGACTGGCAAGGACATTTATGTTGTAGTTGATAACGCCGGCACAGTACAGACTCTGACTGTTGGAACTATTGGTGTTACAGATGCAAGCGCAAACGCTTGGCTCTATGAGGCCACAGTGGAGAATGGTGCTGCACAAGGTATTACAGAAATGTCTGTTGACAATGCGATTGCTAATGGTGTATATGATGCAACAAATCATAAATATACTGTAACTGATGCAAACAGTAAAGACCTTGTTGTGAAAGTAAGTGCTGTTAGCCTCTCTGCCATCACAGAGATTGCTGCCACCGATTCACCCACAGGTATTGCTATTACCGTCAATGGCGCCAAGTTCAACCCAGCAGCAGGTAAGACTTATGTATTCCAGTATCAAGTTACTAAACCCACGTTTGATAGCGGAACTGAGTTGGCCGCTGATACAAGTCTTAAGGGATATTACACGAAATCTTCAGAGACATATACACGCTGTGATGATACAGCTGTTGCTGATGGCTCAACTACATACTATAAGGTGACCACACCTGGTGTATACCAGTACAAGGTCATTAAGATTGTAACAGCTCCCTAATTCTCTCTAAATAGCCAAGTGGGGTTCGACTCCCCACTTGGTAACTAAAGCCCCCTAAAGGAAAAAATGTTATATCGCTATAGCAAGGGGATAGCTAGGGCGTAGCTAGGGCGGCAGACCCACCCCCGACCCCACAAAAAGAGGGAGCTAAAACCTCAAACAGAGAAACGGCGTATCGCTATGAGAGAAAGGTAGAGTTAGTTGACTGTTTACAATTTACTACTTTACAAAAAGAAAAAAAGAGAATAAAGAAAAAAGAAAAGAAGCAAAAGAAATAAAGAAACAAAGAGATAAATTAAAGAAAAAAATATTAACACACCCCAAACGCGCATGCGCGCGAGAGTTTTTAAAGAAAACTTTTAGGGAAAATAATTTGGATAAACCGAAAAAAGTTCTTAATTTTGTGTATGACACAGGTAAAGACATATATGTTATTAGTGGCAACGGCAATAATGTTATTTGCCGGTTGCGCTGACAACACCTATCTGGGAGACCAGGAGGCTGCCAAAGGCTCAAACAGAGCGATTGCGTTTGAGGGCGGCTTCAAGGCTGTGACGAGGGCTGACAAAGTGGGCGCCGACGCAGCCACCCAGTTGGGCAATCGGTTTATCATAAAAGGCATAAAGGCTAAAAGCAACGCCCCCAACGCTGACATAAGGCAGGATGTATTCCCGGACTACACCGTCAACTGGACAGCAAACAGTGCCGGAACAACACCGACTAACACTTCCAACTGGGAATATACAGGCATAAACAATGCCTTCATCTCCCCTACCACCGAGCAGACCATCAAGTACTGGGACTTCGAACAGGACTATTACAACTTTGCCGCTTACTCCGTGGGCAGTAACACGATAGAAGTGAAAAAGGACGAGAATTCGACAAACGACGGTGTAACAGATGGCGATGCCCCTGCTGCCAATACCGTCTTTGTAACGCCATTTAGATATGAACATGTAACGGGGTATCCCTACTTCTTGCGTGGCAGTAAAGAGGATCTGCTCGAATGCTACATCACGGACATGATGACGGTTCCACAGGCCAACTTCGGTAATGTGGTAGAACTGAGATTCCGTTCATTGGCAGCCAAGGTGCGTGTGGCCTTCTACGAGACCATTCCAGGCTTCTCTGTGAAGGATGTCAGGTTCTACGACAGTACAGGAACATCCTTAGACGTTGAACAGACAGGTGCAGTAACCTCGGCAACCTTATTCGGAACCGGAGGTTTCATAGATAACGGCACTTACAAGATCTACTTCCCCGTAGTGGGCAGTGCCAACGTCGGCAATCCCGATTACAACAAGGCACACGCAGGACATGAAGGTGCTCAAGGGGCCGTTAACAGTCAGACATTCGGCACGCTGAACTACTCTGGCAGGGAACGCTTAGAGCCCGAGGGCAACTACTACCTGGGACGTTCATCCGCCACTGCCACCTTTGCAGGAAATGCAGAGGACGACTACTACACAAAGATGCTGCCCTTCGAGGAACAAACCCAGACTTTGGAACTGCGCGTGAACTATACGCTGGTATCTACCGACATCACGGGCGAGACCATAACGGTGTATGGTGCTCATGCATATATTCCTTCTGTATTCGCTAAGTGGAAGCCTAACTGCGCCTACACGTACATATTTAAGATTAGCGACAACCAAAACGGATGGACAGCACCTAACATAGCTACCCCACAGGGTCTCTTTCCCATCACCTTCGATGCCGTTTCGCTCACAGATGGCGATACTGGTCAGCAGACTACCATTACTACGGTGGCCTCGCCCAGCATCACCACCTACCAGAAGGGACATATATACAATATCTCAGAAGAATACACGCTACCCTCTGCCAGCACGACCGACGATGACGATATATACGCACAGGTGGTGGATGTTGCATCAGGGAACCTCAAGACTGACCTGAACGTCGCAGGAAAGAGCAAGTTCTACAGCGTCAGCAAAGCAACTGCCACGGAGGCTGAGGTAATGGATGCCCTGAACCTACGCACATCCAAAGAGGCTGAGACAATTGTCGGAGTCAATGGCATAACGCTGACTCCCAGCACCATAGACAATACTGTCACCGTTATCCCCGGGACGAACGGCGATATTAACGTTAATGCAGGCGAAGCCGCAAAGCTGACACCCAGTGCAGCAGGAACATACGCTTATGTCTATGACACTGGCGCCTACTATCCTGTCAGCACCGTAATACTCAGCTCGAAACCATCCGACTGGCCAACCAATTATTATTCAGACGAGGAGTGTACCACAGCTGCCGACGACACATTCGTAGCAAACACCTACTATCAAAGGCTAAAGGTATTCGGGGTGAAGGTTATTAAAGTTAAGAATTAAAAGTGAAGAGTGAAGAATACTAGCAGGGCTAGCCAGACTAGCCGGGCTAGATAGGCTAGAAAAACTAGAAAAACTAGAACATAAAAAGAAATGAAGAAGATAACCACCATACTGAGAAGCGTACTGCTCCCCTCCCTCACGGGAGGGTTAGGGTGGGTCTTATTCTTCACTCTTCACTCTTCACTCTTCACTTCCTGCTCTCAGGAGCAGGTATTACCTGACCCTGAAGAGCAGAAGCCTACGGCAATTGCTTTCAATGGAAGTCTGAAGGAAGAAGAAGTGACTCGCGCCACTACTCCACTGGAGGACTACACAACCTCTTTCAGAGTATGGGCCTATAAGAATATGAGCGAGACTGCCGGAGTATATGGCAACACGCAGATAGTGTTCCCTGGGTTCACGGTGAGATGGATAAACAACTCTGCCGCCACCAGTACCACCAACTCCGACGGCTGGGAGTACATCCTGGATGAGCATCCCGACCAACAACCCAAATACTGGGACTGGTCTGCCAAGGCTTACCGCTTCTTTGGCTCTGCTGAGATGAGTGCCACACCTGGCACATGGGAGCATATAACAGAGGGCACGGAGTGTTACAGATATACCTGCACGCCCGATGCAACCAGTGCCGGGGACGCCCCTTTCTATACGCATCTGTGGTTCAGCAACGGCAAAGTGGCGGAATACCCTACCCGACAGTTCGGACAACTGGTGACACTGGAGTTCATAAAGCCCTTTGCCGAGGTGGTGTTCAAATTCACTTATGCCGACCCCGATGCCACTCCCCTGCCTGTGATAGAGGAGGCTGACTTCCGACCACTAACAGAAGGGCAGCGTATTGCCTTAATGGGAGAGGTGGAGATAACTTTCCCCGTCACAGGGGCAGCAACACAGGAAACTTGGGAATCAACGCCCGAGTACAGTAAGTTCCTGACGGCTTTCACAACGAAAGACACACCCTACGAGGTGTTCCCCATCAAGAACCAAGGAGCATACAGACTGACAGTAACAGTGAACGGTGCAGACAAGGATTGCATCGTGCCTGACAGCTATACGAACTGGAGTCCAGGCTATCGCTACACCTATGTCTTCAAGGTGAACGACGAGGGCGGCGTAGTACTGGAAACCGTGAAAATGGGTGTAACCACATGGACAAGCGTAACGCCTGTGGATTATAATCTGTATAATTGGTAACCGTCAAAACCGCCAGCGGTTTTGAAGTGAAGAATGAAGAATGAAGAGTGAAGAATCTTAGTTAGAAACCGGAGGAGCGAAGCGGTCCAGAATAGCGAAGCGGTCCAGAATAGCGTAAGCGGTCCGGCAAAGAAAAAAAAGAAAAAAAATAGAGAATGAGAAGAATACAGACCATAATACAGTTTATGCGGTTTATTGGGCTTAATGGGCTTAATAGGCATGCTGGGTTTATGGTCTGCCTATTGGTCAGTCTCTTCACTTCATGCAACTCAGAGTTGGATGGTCCTGACAGTGAGGAGAAAGGGATACCAATTAACATAGCTGGCTATCTGACACCCTTTGAGGATAGCGAAGGCGGAACCCGCGCAGAGCCTGCATGGATGCCTGAGGGCTATACCTCCCTTACGGATGTGAACTCCATTGGTGCGTTCTTTACACAATCAACCAGTTGTGACGTGCGACGTATCTGGTGGCACGATACCGATAAAAAATGGTATATCAGCGGTAAGTCTGTACCTACGGGCGACTTCTACCTGTATGGCTACCTCCCCTATAACTCGGCAGAGGTGGCAATAACGCCCAAGAACAGCGACTATACCGAAGGCGCCAGCCTGACCTTCAATGACATGAGCAGCATATCGAAAAAGGATATCTGCGTGATTGTGGCTGCTTCGAACGGCACGGACGAAAATACACCATCAAGCCTGCAAACGGGTAAGTTTGACCTTAACATGAAGGCAGGCGGACCGGGCGCCCCGAACCACCTGTTCCTGCTCTGCGACCACCTGTACGCCAAGTTGGAGTTCACCTTCCGCGTGGATGACAGCGAGCCCTATAAATATGCTTCGCTGCGAACCATCAAACTGCGCAAACTGGAACTTACGAGTTACACCTATACACTCGACAACTTGTCTGACGCTACGATAATGAAGAAGAAAGGTAACATCACCGTTAATCTGGCAGCCAACGACACCGGCGAATCACCAGTCGAAAGTACCATATACTTCTCTCCGGACGTCAGCTCGGGCAATATGGACCCTGTGCTCCTCTTCGAAGGAGAGAAGACCTTACCGTCCGACAGCTACACTACGGAAACAGGTTATGTGCCCTACTTCAACCTGAGCGGGGCAGGAAAAGTGATGTATATTCTGCGCAGTACCTACGATGTATATGACAAGCAAAACAACCTGATACGTAAGGGTTGCGTGGCAGAGAATGCCATTATTCCGCAAGAGCGCTTCAATATCAAGCAGTTCAACCGCGGACATAAATATACACTACGACTGACAGTCATGCCTACCTACCTATACATGCTGTCTGAGCCGGATCTGAATAACCCAAGCGTGGACCTTGATTAGATAAAAGAGAAAAATTAAAAGAGAAAAGTGAAGAATACTAGATAGGCTAGCCGGGCTAGATAGGCTAGAAAAACTAGAACATAAAAAAGAAATGAAGAAGATACAGACCATAATGCAGTTTATGCGGTTTATTAAGCTTAATGGGCTTAATAGGCATGCTGGGCTTATGGTCTTACTATTCACTCTTCACTCTTCACTCTTCACTTCCAATGTTTACGCCCAGGAGGGAAGGATTGTCATTGGCGGTTATGTGTATGGTGGCGGTAACCAGGGTAATGTGGACGGCAATACCACAGTTGTCGTTAAGGCCGGCGACATACAGAAGGTGTTCGGTGGTGCCCGTATGGCCGATGTGGGCGGCAGAACCTTTGTGAATATTTATGGCGAAAAAGCTACCGGCGATATCTTTATCTTCGAGGTTTACGGCGGTAACGATATCGCAGGAACCATCGGAGCGTCCGGCGAAGAGACAACCGTACCCCTCAGAACCTATTATACAGCAGAAGAGGCCGCTGCCTATAATACAGCAAACAGCCTGACAGAGTCCGATCCCGGATTCAAGAATGCAGGTGATGTCAAAGATGACTGCGGCCTGACCGAGGTGCTGACAGGCTCTGAGACAAAAGAGACTCACCCCCTCAAGAATGCCATAGACAACTCATGGAAGACCTTCGTCCGCAGTAGTCGCTCTGCAAAGAACGACGGCACAGAGAAGAATGCCATTTTCATAGGAAAGATGTTTGGCGGTGGCAATGGCGACTTCGATTACGAGCAGTCTGAACCCGACGGAGAAGGAAATGTCACACACCGAATCTATAACAGAGGAGACAGAAGCGCATATATTGCACAGAAAATCACGCCCGAAGGCGAGGTCGGTTTCCAATTACCCGAGGTATCCAAGACTTACCTAGAGATTATGGGTGGCAATATCGCTCATCTCTATGGCGGTGGTAACAACGCTACGATAACGGAGAACACCACCATCAGCATCAACAACCAAAGCGATGATGCCGAGACCCAAGCCGAGGCCTATGCAAGAGATACCGAGGGAACACCATACAAGATGACCCCACAGGATGTCATTGCCTATCTTCTGGGGAAGGTCAACCTCTCTACCTTCCAGGGCAATTACTCCGACTGGCATTTTAACTTTGCCCGTGTCTTTGGCGGTAACAACAAGGCGGACATGGCTATCCAACCCACATGGAACCTGCAGGCAGGAAAGATCCGCGACCTCTATAGTGGCGGAAACCAAGGTAGAATGACATACGAGAACGGACTGTTCCTTAATATAAAACCCGAGGAAACAAATCCGAAGCCTCTTGTAATCGGAAATGTCTATGGCGGTTGCCGTATGGCTGATGTAAGACCGCTGAAGCCCGATGGCACAGATGCCGATTATGTGGATAACATCACAGGATATTACTTCCCGCGTAACTTGGCAGCCCGTACGCTTGTGCAAGGCGGAGACATCGGCAATGTATATGGCGGTAACGATATCCGAGGCAAGGTGTACTTCGGCAATGCCGTGGGCGTAACCACCAGCATTCGGGGTGATATTTACGGAGGAGGTAACGGTGCCTATGCCTATACAGACAATCCGTTCTTCAAGGATGACCCCGTCTATGGCGACTTCTACTATTCATTAGAAGGCTACAACTCCTCTGTTGATGCGCTGAACGGTACCCGTCCCGATGCCGAGCAGGTATCCATTATGGTTAGAGGTACGGAAGAGAAACCCACCGTCATCGGTGGCTCTATCTACTGCGGTGGTAACTGTGCGACTTTGGAGACAGAACCTTCCCACGTGGGTTTCAAAGACTACCCGATGGTAGAGCTGAAGATAGGTTCGCACGTTGTTGCCGACAATGTATTCCTGGGCAATAACGGAACCGGCATGGTGAAAGAAGATGTCTTGAAACTGTATCACAATGACATTGAGATTGAAGGCGGCGAGGACCAGTATTTCAGCACCATGGATTTGACAGACGCGGGAACCTTCAACACCTATATGGAAGGAGCCGCCATGGACATCATACCAAAGTTAGTATTCGAGGATGCCACAAAGGGCGACCGTACCACCTACGAGCCCTACACCTCGCACATAGGTTCCTTCTTCTGCGGCGGAAACGTGGGTAGCATGACCTACGAAGGCAAGAACTCCATGATGTTCGATGCTCCTATCGTGGTGTATAACAAGGTGGTGGGCGGCTGTAACAATGCATCGGTCAAGGAATCTGCCTATAACGCCTTCTACGATGGCGGTATCTTAGGCACCAAGGCTGAGCAGGCTGAAGACGGATTCAAGGATGAAAGCGGAAAAATCAAGGACCGACTGGAGATAACACTGAACGGAGTGAGGATAGAACCCAAACGACTGAACAGTACCTATACCAAGGTGACACCAGGAACCACCCTTACGGCAGGAAAGACATATTACGCCACCGACCTTAGCTCCAGCGCCTTCGTTGCCGACGGTACGGAAGTGGCGGGCGATGCTACGAACACCTACTATGAACTGACCACCATAGGAAAGAATCTGGTGTGGAACACCGTGAAGTGGGACAATAACGAAGACGACTACGTGAAATTCACCCCGACCGGTACTGTCGATAAGGACGCACGTCTGCTGGAAGGCAACATATTCGGTGGCTGCTACAAGAGCGGACACGTAAACGGAAACGTAGCCATCAACATTAACCAGGACATTATCAAGAAGAACGATATATTCCAGACCGGTAGTGGTAACTCAAACGTTGATTTCCATAGCCAGCGTGATGATGTGGAAACCATTGCCATGACCGTGTTCGGTGCTGGCTATGGTGAACAATCCGAAATATGGGGCAGCACCACGGTAAACCTGAACAAGGGGTACGCCTTCCAGGTCTTCGGAGGTGGAGAGCGCGGTGTCGTAGGTAAGGGTACCATCAAGTCCAGGATAGTAAAAGACAATGCCGGCAACGATGTGGAAGAGTTCTATCGGGACTACAAGTTTGATCCTGCCTATAGCGCTACCATCAACCTGCAGGGAAGTAAGACTATCTATTCGTCTGAAGGAACAGATCCTGACATACCCGAATCGGAATACCTATATGCCGGTGGTAAAGAAGGCAACATTTGCGGAAACACATACGTCAATCTGGGCAACGGACGTATCTACGATGCCTTCGGAGGCTGCAGTGCCGCAGATGTTCTGGGCCATACCGAGGTTTACATAGGACGTCAGCCAAATGGTACCGGCGGTTACAAGGACGGTTTCCCCTGGATACGTGATGTAGTCTATGGCGGTAACGACTTCAGTGGAACCATCTGGGGTAAGTACGAAGAAGGCTACGACTTTACAGGCCGCCTGCGCAGCAACGATTTGCTGACAAAGATTCACAACCCCAGCTCCAAGCCCATTCCCGATGTACTGCAATCGTCCTCTTATATAGAGTACTACCAAGGACGTGTCGACACCATCTTCGGAGGCGGTTACGGCTATTATAACTACACAGACGTAGAAACTTACGGCGAAGGGAACAGCGCTCCCTATCAGGAAAGTGCCTTTGTGAACATACGTCCGAACACCAACGAAAACAACCATGTCACCTGTATCTTTGGCGGCGGCACCGGTTTCCCAGGCGACCGTAATGGGGACAAGTCGCAAGACCGCAGCTATATGCTGATAGACATTCCCGAGAGTGCCAAAGAACTGAAGACTACAGAGGTCTTCGGTGCCGGTAGCTTCAATGGTATAGGTATGCACGTAGAGAAAGAAGTAGCTTCAACAGCTGCGACCGCCGACCAGGCCACGGCCGTTATCGACCTGATAAACGGCAGTATAGCCAATGCCTATGGCGGCAGTTACCACGAGGGTGTCACACGCCGCACCATGATTAACGTACCCGCCGCTTCCACCATCAATATCGGTAACATCTTCGGTGGTGCATACGGAACAGAGATTCTACCGCCCTGCGATGTCTATGAGTCGTATGTGAACTACAGAAACACCAGCGAGAATGCCCGCGTCACTGGCGCCATCTATGGCGGTAACAACAACGAGCGCCGTACGCTATACGCCCATGTGAACATATCCTCGCCCGTATGGTCAGACAAGAGTAAAGGCTATCTGGCCAAGGTATATGGCGCAGGTTACAACATCGACACATGGTCGGAATATACCGAAGTAAACCTGGAAAGCGGTGCTAAGGTCTATGAAGTCTATGGCGGCGGCAACATGGGGCATGTGCTCAATGCCGAGAGTGTGCAGAAGTACATGGAGCGCTACAAGGATGGTCCATCACCCCAGATCTCGACACAGGATCCTTTCTGGAAGGCCCTGAATGATGCCAATACCCTTTGGGAAACGGACGGAGAAGGAAACCAAGTGCTTAACTCCGACTATGCCGACCGATGGGCTGCCGACTGGGAGGATGCCTGGACATTGGGCGACTACTACACGCCTAATGCGGCATACGACAACTACATAGAAAATGTAAGTACCAACCTTAATAACCCGCAGCCCGGTCTGATAAGAACGGCCGAGATGGACGACCGCGACTACTCTGGCTATACAGAAGAGGAGAAGGCCAAGAGATACAGGAAATACAACGCCAACGTTATCATTAACGAAGGAGCCACCGTTGTGAACTACGCCTATGGCGGCGGATACGGCGATTCCAACGTTAGCCTTAGCGGTGATGTCTATGGAAACACCTACATAGCCCTGTTGGGCGGTACGGTTACCAAGGATATCTATGCCGCCGGTACAGCCGGAGCCGTGAACGATGTCTTTGGCGTAGGTCCATACAATGCCACCACTAATCCCACCGGCTTCACTGCCAGTACCAACGCCTATATCTATGGCGGAACCTGCCGTAACGTCTATGGCGGCGGATGGCTGGGTAATGTAGGTCATCACGACGGTGCCCTCAGCGCTACTACCGAAGGTGATATCCCCGGCGAGACTCATGTGGTGATTGGTGCCGAAGACGGCAGCAGCTTCACCAACGGAATCCCCACTGTCCAGCGTAATGCCTACGGCGGCGGTGAGGGTGGTGCCGTCTTCGGTACTGCCCACCTGAAGATGTACAATGGCTATGTGGGTTATCAGTATAACGAAAGCGGTAGCGACGACCCGAAAACAAAGGGTATCGACGAACACTACGAAGAGAAGACCGAAGACAACACCCAGCCCATGCCTAATACCCTGCTTACCGATGCCGGCTGTCTGTTCGGTGGCGGATATATCGACAACAGCAGTGTGGACAAGACCGAGATAACCATCTATGGCGGTCATGTTCGCGGCAGTGCCTTCGGTGGAGGTGAGGTGGCTGCTATCGGCCGTGGTAGCATCAGTCAGTCAACTGTCGACGGTAAGACCACATACACACTGGACGGCATCTACCGACCCGGCAAGACCCATATAGAGATGTTCGGCGGCCAGGTACACCGCAATGTCTATGGTGGCGGCCGAGGCGTTGACAATTTAGGTAAACACGGATCACTTAACTGCGACGGCTATGTATTCGGACAGACTGAGGTTCACATCCACGGCGGCGAGATAGGTACGGTATCCGGCCTGGCCGACGGTAACGGCAACGTCTTTGGCGGTGGTGACGAAGGCTTTGTTTATAGTGCATACGAGAAGGCTGACGGCACCTTCGGAAGGGGCAAGAAGGACGGTGTTCGTTACGACCCGTTATATCAGGGCTACTACTACCAGTATGAGAACGGCGACTATGTCACGGTACAAGTTGAGAACGGAACCGAACGCCAGTTCACCGAGGACTGCAAGGTGCTGGTGGAACCTCACATGAAGGTCAAGTCACCTGTTACCATCGCCGGACATGACTATGTTGCAGGCCAGTATGTACCTATTGATACACTGAACACATTAGGAAACAAGGAGGCCAGTGCTGACAAATGGAGCTGTCTGGACGAGACTGGTATTATCATTCACAATGCCGTATTTGCCGGTGGAAACATGCCTTCAGGCTCAACAACCACAAGTGCCAATACCACCACGGTATTCGGTAATGCAACCGCCTCCATCAACGATATCTTCCACCGCGACATGATTACGCTGGGTACCCGCCATACGGGTGGTCTGTACGGCGACGGTAACCTGACACTGGTGGACGGATACCGCGAGCTGAACATCACCAACTACGGTACGGACTACTACAGCATTGCCAAGGAAATCGGTATTGATGCTTATCATGCCCTGCCCGACCGCGAGGCTGATTACTATGAGCTGAAATATACCTGTAACAAAGATTGCCAGGACAAGGAAGATACCCGATACAAGGCAGAAGTCAAAGATGAAGGCGGCAACGTTATCAGCAAGGCCTCTACCATTACTGCCGACGAGATGCAGACCCTGTTTGTAACAACAGACAAAGACGGGAACAAGGTATCTGTCATGGACGGTACTACACCCATCCTTAAATATGACACGGAAAAGGGCGAATGGGTTCCCAACACCGACATAGCCAAACCTTATTGGGTAGAGAGCGGTGTACTGCCCGTCTATGCCGGCCGACTGATGAACAGTATCCAGCGTGCCGACTTCTGCGGTGTCTTCGGCAGCCGTATGGTAATGCAGGGTGCCCAGGACCGCGTGCCCGAAGAGGCTGACTATACCAACTATACCATCAACCGTGTACGCGAGGTTTCGCTGAACAAGAAGACGGAGGGCGGCACAGACCATGGTAACTACTTCGGCATCTACAATATCGTAAACTACCTGGGTGCACTGACCAGTGACGTTGATTTCGGTGACGACACAAACCGTCCCGATGCACGTACCACCGACGCCACTGATGTTACCAAATACCAATGTGATGCCAATAACCAGGCATACGGAACGGCTTCTTTCTACGACTGGAAGAAGCAATTCCCCACAGACCGCAAACGTAACAACGGTAACAGCCACAACAAGGTGGCACTGGCCAGCGGTGTCTATCTGGAACTGACCACCGAGGAGAGTACGGGTACCGGTCTGAACGAAAAGGTATGGGGGCCCATCACCGGTGTTGTTGAGCTCGACCTGATTAACGTCTCAACGGGTATCGGCGGCGGTTTCGTCTATGCCAAGAATGAGCACGGCAAACGTACCCCCTCCGGACACAAGAATACTACACTGACAAAGTTGAATGAGAATGCCGTTACCAAGTGGGACTTTAACTATGAGACAACAGAGGATGATGACCACCAGATGGCATTTGAGACCTCTGGTAACTTCGTGCACAGTACCCAGACTATCATCGACGACTGTTACAACGTCAGCAACCGATACATGGGCGCAAACAAGGTTCCCGCCCACTACTGGTACATCAAGGGTTCTGTCTATGTCTATGACCAGTACATCTCGGCATACACCGGTGTTCCCAATGCCTATAGCGAGGCTGTGAACATCCCGCTGAACATCGCTGCCGCCTCACACGGTAAGATGAAGCTGCTGAATGTAATGCCCAACCGCTATGCCTACTATGCATCGGCTGGTATTGAGATGGGAGACGGCAAGCGCATCATCATCAACGACAAGTCATATTACAAGAACGATCCCATCAGCTACTGGGATTGGTATCTGCTGAGTCCCGCAGAGAAGGAACTGTTTGTCCCGGAAACCTATGTCACCACCGCAGAATGTACGACAAAGGTTGGTACAGGCAAGTTCCCCGCAGGCACCTACCCTGCCGGCACCGTGCTGCTTCCCGACGAATATACAGCCCTACGTACAGCTCACAATGCCGGAACGGAGAACAAGGTTTCCGTTTACCATACAGGAAGACAAGAGGATGTCGACTTCGACTATATCTTCCGTTCGTCTAATAACCTGAGCCACAACAGAGGTTACATCCTGACCTATGAGGTAACCAACCCCAGCATCTGGGATAACTGGTACACGCCCAAGAGCGACAACTATACAGCCAAGAAGAATCTTCAGGAGTACGAAGCTATGAATGCTGCCACCAAGGCAAACTACGAGGACGGTCCTACCTATCGTCTCGACCCGACAAAACTTGGAAGCGCGAACGGTATTCTCCTTGGCCAGCGCGACTACAAGATGGGCAACCTCATCTCTGAATCAGTGTACGACACTTATAAAGCCATCCTGGATGATGAGGCCTTAAGAAGTTCCATTCCAAACTACGGCCTGCATGAGGGAGATGCCGGCTATGATGAAGACAAGAAACAGGCTACTTTCGAGAAGGCATACATCGTCACCAGTAAGATTACCGTTACCGAAGACGACAGCGAGCGTCATTATAACCCCGGCACGACAGTATCCAAGACCTTTGCAACTGCACATAGCGGCAGCGTGGATGAGGCCTACATCTGCCTCAACTCCGTACAGCTGAGCAAGGACGAAGTTATCTACAAGGACTCTAAGATGACTAAGAGCGAGGCACAAGGTTATGTTACAACCGTGAATACGAGTATGAATACCCTGTACAGCGGAGCCAATGCGATGACGATAGAAGAAATCAAGGCATTGGAGCCTGCAGGAACATTCACATCCGAGAAGAAGAAGGAACTGGTACAACTTGCCAACCTAAGAGAAGAGCTGAATGCCAACCTCGTTCCTGCCTATTACTGTTTGTCTGATGGTAAATACGGTGGTAATTACTATAAGAAGAACATGAACTACCGTGGTATGGAAGCCTGGAGTTCCATGACGGCAAGTGACCGTGGCAATTTCCTCTTCAACTACGATGCATTTGACCTGCTCATTGATTCCACCTATACAACGACTAATACCGGAGCTTACTCAGAAGGACACAAGTTCCAGTACGATGGTCCCGGCTACACTACTGAGGACCAGATCAAGGCTGACGGAACAGGCAACAAGGCCGGGTACTCTATCACACAGAGCGTGGACTATACGGCAACGTACAACGGAAAGGATGACGACCCGAAAGAGGAGACAGAAGGCGATAATAAAGACAAGAAATACATGACGGTTCCGACTGCCATTGTCTCCGGTGGAAAGGTCTATGCCGGTGATGAGCTCACCCGCGAGCAGTACGAGGCTCTGCCCAACGAGCAGCGTCACTATGCACCTGTTGCTGCTCCTACAGCCGGCACCTATTATGTAGTGAAGACAGACTTCCAGATTGGCAGCACACCTTATACTGTAGGAGAGACCATCAGCAGCGAGACTTACAACGGATTGCCGACAACGGAAAAGGGATACGTCACCCAGTTAGTGATCGACGACAGTCATAAGGACAAGACTTACTATTACTGCCGCGAAAGCTACAGCGGAACGGTAACACCTATATCAAGTTCAGAGATAACCGGTGCCGGCGGCGGTGTTTCTGAAGGTAAAGTACAGATTGGTACACTTATCACCAGCGGTCAGTATTCAGTTCTTCCCAACCAGCAGATGAACTTCACCATACACGGTGTATCTCCCACCGAGACCAGTACGCTGTATGTGAGCCGCGAGAGCGACATCTTCGACCTCTCGAAGGAGAAGATTAT
>DLBF01000076.1 GCA_002494215.1 Prevotellaceae bacterium UBA7028 | reverse complement strand
TCATGGGCGGCGGTTTCGGCGGCTGTACCATTAACCTAGTGGCTGATGAACTTGCTCCCAACTTCAAGAAAGCAGTTGTTGAGAAGTTCGAGAAGAAGTATGGCAAGAAGCCTATCGTCATCGACGTTGTTATTGGTGACGGCTCACGTAAGCTCTGCTAATCTCTCTAATTAACAAAATAAGGAATCCCCGCTGCGGACACTTGCTCCACAGCGGGGATTTATTATATCATCGAATTTGCGACCAATAATGATACGGTAGCTATCCCAAACAGAGGGCTGAAATAATATTTGAAAGTATTATCAAATAAAGCATTGAAGATAGTTGAAAATCTGCACAGAATTTCATAATTTTGCAGACAGAAAAAACAGATAAATAAAAGATATCACAATGAATAGTATTCAAACAATGAATCGTGCAGCCGACAACATACGTATCCTGGCTGCTGCGATGGTGGAAAAAGCAAAGAGCGGACACCCCGGTGGTGCAATGGGCGGTGCAGACTTCATCAACGTATTATACAGCGAATATCTGCAGTTCGACCCTAAGAACCCCACTTGGATGGGACGCGACCGTTTCTTCCTGGATCCCGGACACATGTCACCCATGCTTTATGCTGAACTGACACTTATTGGCAAATACACAATGGAGGAGGTGATGCAACTACGTCAATGGGGCTCCCCTACTCCCGGACATCCCGAAGTTTGCTATGAGCGTGGTATCGAAAACAGTTCTGGTCCTCTGGGACAAGGACACACCTATGCCGTTGGCGCTGCAATAGCAGCAAAGTTCCTGGCAGCAAAGACAGGGAACCCAACCTTCGAGAAAGAAACTATCTATGCATATATCAGCGACGGTGGCATTCAGGAGGAGATTAGCATGGGAGCTGCACGAATTGCAGGCACCCTGGCACTTGATAACCTTATCATGTTCTACGACTCAAATGACATTCAACTGTCAACAGAGACAAACGTAGTAATGAACGAGGACACCGCAGCCAAATATCGTGCATTGCATTGGGAGGTTATCGAAATCGACGGAAACAACGTAGAGCAAATACGTTCTGCCATAGAGAAGGCAAAGAATGTAAAAGACAAGCCTACCCTCATTATTGGTAAATGCGTAATGGGCAAGGGTGCCAAGAAGGCAGACGGAACAAGCTACGAGCACAATTGCAGTACTCACGGTGCACCTTTAGGCGGCGATGCTTACCGTAACACCATCAAGAATCTGGGAGGAGACCCAGACGATCCATTCGTAATATGGCCTGAAGTACAGGAGATATACAATGCCCGTATGAAGGAACTGGAAGGTATTGTTGCTAAACGTCACCAGGAGGAAGCTAACTGGGCAGAGAAGAATATCGAGAAGGCTAATCAACTGAAGGACTGGTTTGCCAATAAGATTCCCGCTATCGACTGGGACAGCATCCAGCAAAAGCCCAACGATGCTACACGTAACGCATCCAGCGCCTGTCTGAGTCTGTTGGCTAAGCAGGTACCCAATATGATTGTTTCATCTGCAGACCTCTGCAATTCAGACAAGACTGACGGATTCATCAAGGGAGGTGCCAGCGACATCACAAAAGAAAACTACGGAGGTGGTTTCCTGCAGGCTGGTGTAGCCGAACTGACAATGGCATGCTGCTGTATTGGTATGGCCCTTCATGGCGGAGTAATTGCTGCATGCGGAACATTCTTTGTATTCAGCGATTACATGAAGCCCGCCATCCGTATGGCTGCACTTATGGAACTGCCAGTCAAGTTCATCTGGACTCACGATGCATTCCGCGTAGGCGAAGACGGACCTACTCACGAACCCGTAGAACAAGAGGCACAGATTCGTCTCATGGAGAAACTGAAGAATCATAGCGGTCGTAACTCTATGCTTGTCCTTCGTCCTGCAGATACAAATGCTACTACAGTATGCTGGAAACTGGCTATGGAGAATACAAAGACTCCCTCTGCTCTTATTCTCAGCCGTCAGACTATAGAAAATCTTCCCGAAGGAACACCATATGAGAACGCAAAGTTCGGCGCATACATTACAGCAGAAAGCGACGATACATTCGATGTGGTTCTGGTTGGTAACGGTTCAGAGGTAAGTACTCTTGTTGCAGGCGCACGCCTACTTCGCAAAGACGGAATAAAGGTACGAATCGTAAGCGCTCCAAGCGAAGGACTCTTCCGCGAGCAGACTCCGGAATATCAGAATGAGATAATCCCCGCAGGAAGCAAGGTATTCGGTCTTACAGCTGGATTGCCCGTCAACTTACAGGGCTTCTTAATTGGCGCTCACCCCAGTAGCCGTATATGGGGCCTCGAGAGCTTTGGTTTCTCTGCTCCCTACAAGGTTCTTGACCAGAAACTTGGATTCAATGCAGAGAACGTCTACAATCAGGTAAAAGAATTACTTCAGGCATAATCGAATATGAAAATAGGACTTGCCAGCGACCACGCTGGATTCGCTCTTAAAGAGCATGTGAAAGAATACCTGACATCCAAAGGTATGGAGTTTGAGGATTTCGGCACATATAGCGAGGAAAGTTGCGACTATCCCGATTTCGGACACGCATTAGGTTCTGCTATCGATGCAGGAACAGTATATCCCGGTATAGCTATTTGCGGAAGCGGAGAAGGCATTAGCATGACGCTCAACAAACATAAATCTGTAAGAGCCGGATTATGTTGGATTCCTGAGATTGCACATCTTATCCGTCAGCATAACGATGCCAATGTCTTGGTTATGCCCGGACGATTCATCAACAATGACGAAGCCGATGCGATTATGGACGAGTTCTTCGCAACACCCTTTGAAGGAGGACGTCACCAGAAACGCGTTGACAAGATTCCATGTTAATGGATTAGGGAATACGGATTAGAGATTAGAACAACATAACATGAAAGGGCTGGAAAATTCCAGCCCTTTCATTATTATAATGAAATAAAATTTACTTGTCCAGCACACAATACTTCGAACTGTTGCTTTTATACTCAGGAACGATCTCCTTCATAATCTTAACGATATTCATATCGTCAAAGTCCCCTGCAGCCTTAATCAGACGATCCTCGTCGGCACATACAGCACTGTAGTCGTATTCGCGAACAGAGGCTATCATAATCTTGGGATGTATGGTAGGCTTTGTGCTTTCCATATCCGACAACACCTCTTCGTAAAGCTTCTCACCATCTCTAAGACCTGTGAACTTGATGTCGACATTCTTGGCACCAGATAGTTTAATCATACGCATTGCCAGGTCTGCAATACGTACAGGCTTACCCATATCGAAGACAAATATCTCGCCTCCCTTACCCATTGTACCAGCTTCAAGAACAAGCTTACATGCTTCTGGAATAAGCATGAAGTAACGGATAATATCAGGATGAGTAACCGTTACGGGACCACCCATCTTTATCTGCTCCTTGAAAATGGGAATAACGGAACCATTAGAACCAAGGACATTACCAAAACGTGTTGTCACGAACTGAGTGATAGGCTTCTCCACATCTTCTGCCACAGCAATCGGACAGGTGTCCTCAGCAATAGTCTTGTTCAGAGACTGACAATATATCTCACAGATACGCTTAGAACATCCCATAACGTTGGTGGGGTTCACAGCCTTATCCGTAGAAATCATCACAAACTTCTTGGTGCCATACTTAACAGCCAGGTCGGCTATTACATGCGTACCATATATATTATTGCGTACAGCTTGTCCAGGATTATCTTCCATCATAGGCACATGTTTGTATGCAGCTGCGTGGAAAACATAATCAGGACGATGATCGGAGAATATCTTCTCCATATGTTTCTTATCTGTTATACTCGTAACAATGGTAAAGGACTTGATATTGGGGAACTCACGCTCCATTGTCAAACGAACCTCATGCATGGGCGTTTCTGCTTGATCTATCAGCACCATCTCAGACGGGTTATAGATAGCAATTTGTTTTACCATCTCACTTCCTATAGATCCTGCCGCACCTGTAATCAAGATTACCTTTCCTGTAAGTAGCTGTCCTATGGCATCCATGTTAACCTCAATTTTGTTTCGAGGCAGCAAATCCTCTATATCAACCTCCTGCAGATGCTGATGCTGCAAATCTGTCTGGCCATTCCATTCCTCAGCCTGAGGAATCATCATTATCTTGATTTCGTTAGCAATCAATTCATTGATTAACTCCTCACGAGTACGGAAATGTTCAACTTCCAAGGGACTGACAATCAGAATCTCAGCCCCTTTCTCCTTCATGTGATTAATCAGGCGAGGACTATCATGATGTACAAGAGCGCCCATCAGATACTCTGAATACTTGTATTCATCGGGAGTGACAAAACCAACCACCTTATATTGCATAGGATTTTGGTTCTGGATACTCTTTGCCAAGCCTACTCCACCAGCATGAACACCATAGATGAATACACGTTTTGTATATGAATCCATCCTGAAGAAATCATACATGATCTTCACGCAGACGCGTACAGCAGCCATGAACATTGTTACCACAATAAATAGACCTATACACTCTGATATAGTGAAGGGTTCGATGTTACTTATATCGGTTTCATCAATAAGATAACATGCCAGATATGATATGATTGTTGCACATAGATTGGCAGAGACCAAGTGCTGAAGGTCTATAAATGACGAATATCTGACAATACCGGAATAAGTATGGAAAAGCCTAAAGAAAACGATGAAGAAAGGTATCAGGAATAGAAGCCTATATGTCATAGGCCACATTTCCTCAAGGAATGCTAAACTGTCAAGATGCAGGAAATATACTACATATCCTGAAAATAGGACTATAAAACAATCCAATAGTAACAACCCCCAATAAGGCAACGCCTTCTTGGAGAAGTACCAATTAGTTAGGGAAGATAACCATTTCATCTTATTTGCGCATTAACTTAGTCTATAATATTGATTTTTAAGGCGTTCCCCCCCCGCAAAATGCGGAGGGGAAGAAGGAAAGGTATATTTATTCCCATTCAATTGTCGAGGGTGGCTTAGAAGAGATGTCGTAACAAACTCTATTTACGCCCTTAACCTTATTGATTATTTCTGTACTTACTTTTGCCATAAAGTCATATGGGAGATGTGCCCAGTCTGCTGTCATGGCATCTGTACTGGTTACAGCACGCAGAGCAACGGGATTCTCGTATGTACGCTCATCACCCATCACACCTACGCTGCGAACGTCTGAAAGTAGGATTGTACCTGCCTGCCAGATCTGGTCATACAGGCTAACCTCAATCTCTCCGTTCTTCATGTCTGCAGGAACACCTGCTGCCAAGACTCTGCGTGCTTCCTCGCCACTCAGCTTAACCTTGTAATCACGAAGGCCACGGATATAGATATCATCTGCATCCTGCAAGATACGTACCTTTTCGCGAGTGATAGCACCAAGAATACGAACAGCCAATCCTGGGCCGGGGAAGGGATGACGAGTAATCAGATGCTCGGGCATTCCCAATTCACGTCCTACTCGACGAACCTCGTCCTTGAACAACCACTTCAAGGGTTCGCAAAGAGAAAGATGCATTTCCTCTGGCAAACCACCCACATTGTGGTGACTCTTAATAACCTTACCTGTGATGTTCAAACTTTCGATTCGGTCAGGATAAATAGTTCCCTGTGCCAGCCATTTGGCATCGGTAATCTTTCTTGCCTGCTCGTTGAAGACCTCGATGAAATCGCGGCCGATAATCTTACGCTTCTTCTCAGGCTCTGTAACACCATCAAGGTCAGAAAGGAACTTCTCACTGGCATCTACGCCAATAACATTCAGTCCCAAGCACTCGTAATCGCGCATTACATCAGTAAACTCGTTCTTACGGAGCATACCATGATCCACAAAGATACAAGTCAACTGACTTCCGATTGCTCTGTTCAACAGAACAGCACAAACGCTACTGTCAACACCGCCTGAGAGTCCCAGGATAACACGGTCTGTTCCTATTTGTTCACGCAACTCGCGTACAGTTGTTTCAATATAATTGGCAGCTGACCAGTCCTGTCTGCCGCCACAGACATCCACAACAAAGTTCTTCAGCAACAGCGTTCCCTGTACACTATGGAACACTTCAGGATGGAACTGAACACCAAATACAGGCTTGCCACCATTAAATGATGGAATGAAATAGGCTGCATTCTTCACCTGAGGAGTGCTGGCAGCTATCTGAGCACCTGTAGGAATAGCTGTTATGGTGTCTCCATGAGACATCCATACCTGGCTATTATCATCGAAGCCACGGAACAGAGCGCATTCCTTATTAATTGTTGTCAGGTTCTGACGACCGTATTCGCGACTACCTGCAGGTTCGACATTTCCACCATTATTATAGGAAATGTATTGAGCGCCATAGCAGATTCCCAGAACCGGGAGTTTTCCCATAAACTGGCTTAAATCAACCTTAAAGGCCTCTGGGTCATAAACACTAAAGGGACTGCCAGAGAGGATAACGCCTATCACATCTGGGTCGCCAACTGGAAATTTGTTGTAAGGGAGAATCTCACAGAACGTATCTAATTCACGAAGTCTTCTTGCTATAAGCTGTGTTGTCTGTGAGCCAAAATCAAGGATTATAATCTTTTGTTGCTGCATATGCGGCTTAATTTCTTTATTATTCACCTTTGCAAAGGTACGACAAAGATTCTAAACATTGTTAAAAAACATGTTTTTTTTCGAAAAACAAACAACTTTTCTGACTAATTGTAGTTTTACTCCACAAAAATAAGTATTTTTGCGAAATATATAACGAAATAAATTTAAGTATGGATTCAAAACACAAAAACGACACTATTGTAATCATTCCAACATATAACGAGAAGGAAAACATAGAAGCCATCATCAGGGCTGTCACAAGCCTCGAGAAGGGGTTCGATGTACTTATCATAGACGACGGGAGTCCTGACGGAACAGCTCAGATTGTCAAAGATCTGATGAGTTCCGAATTCCAAGACCGTCTTTTTCTTATAGAACGTAGTGGAAAGCTTGGCCTAGGAACCGCTTATATCAGAGGTTTCAAATGGGCTATTGAAGAGAAATACGACTACATCATCGAGATGGACGCCGACTTCAGTCACAATCCCGCAGACCTTCCACGTCTCTATGCTGCATGCCACGATGAGGGAGCCGATGTTTCCGTAGGAAGCCGTTACGTTACAGGTGTTAACGTCGTTAACTGGCCTATAGGACGTGTACTGATGAGCTACTATGCCTCGGCATACGTTCGAACAGTCTTAGGAATCTCTCTGCGAGACACAACAGCAGGTTTTGTATGCTACAAACGTCAAGTGCTCGAAGCCATTGACCTCGACAATATCCGTTTCAAGGGATATGCATTCCAGATTGAAATGAAGTATACTGCCGTCCGTTTGGGATTCAAGGTTAAGGAGGTCCCCGTTATATTCGTAAACCGCGAATTGGGAACAAGCAAGATGAGTGGCGGCATATTTGGCGAAGCCCTCTTTGGAGTCATGAAACTAAGATTGGGAAAAGTCAGAAAGAAGGCTTAAATGAATTTCGAAATCAAAGATGTTGTCGTTGTCAACGAAGGGGAGCAGTTTCTTGGCTCTGTCTTTGTTGAGGACGGCATTATAACTAAAATCACAAAATCTTCTTATCCCATAGATGAGGAGGCAGAAAGCGAAAGGCTATACCTTCTTCCTGGCGTAATCGATGACCATGTGCATATGCGTGACCCAGGTCTTACGCATAAAGCCGACATGGACACAGAAACTCGAGCAGCAGCTGCCGGAGGTGTTACAACCGTACTTGACATGCCCAACGTGTCACCCCAGACAACCACCCTGCCCCTTCTGGAAGAACGATACAAGATGGCAGCTGAGAAGTGTCACGTCAATTACGGCTTTTTCTTAGGTGCAACGAACAACAATATTCAGGAAATCCGCAACGTTGACCCGCACCGTGTTCCAGGTGTCAAACTCTTCATGGGAAGCAGTACTGGCAATATGCTGGTTGACAAGGAAGAAGCCCTCAGAGACATCTTCCAACATTGCCCCACATTATTAATGACGCATTGCGAGGATACGAACCGTATCAACCAACGCATGACAGAGTTTAAATCGATGTATGGCGATGATCCTGCTGTTATCCATCACCCTGAAATACGCGATGCCAAGGCTTGCTACCAAAGTACAGAGTTGGCCGTCCGCCTTGCAAAGGAGACTGGAGCTCGACTGCATGTAGCCCACTTGACGACAGCATGTGAACTGAATCTGTTCACGCCTAACGACAAACAGATAACAGCCGAGGCCTGCGTAGCTCATCTTCTCTTCTGCAATCAGGATTACCAACATCTAGGCGCACGCATCAAATGTAATCCTGCCATCAAGAGTTCAGAAGACAGGCAGGCACTCCGACAGGCACTCTCCGATGGCAGAATCGCCGTTGTAGGAACAGACCATGCACCCCATCTTCTGAGCGAGAAAGAAGGCGGATGCTGCAAGGCCATGAGTGGTATGCCCATGGTGCAGTTCAGTTTGCCTGCTATGCTAAGCCTAGTGGACGAAGGAGTCCTAACCATTGAGCGTATGGTAGAACTCATGTGCCACAATCCTGCCCAACTCTTTGGAATAGAAAAGCGTGGCTTCATCAGGGAGGGATACCATGCCGACCTTACATTGGTTCGTGCCAATAGTCCTTGGCAAGTAAACAAGGGTGTTATACAGAGCCGTTGCGGCTGGAGTCCATTAGAAGGAAAGACCTTCAACTGGAAAGTCTGCCAGACATACGTCAACGGTCGGCTTGTCTGGGATGGCAAGCAGATTAACCCGAGTATTCTGGGACAAGCTGCAAGATTCAATTCATAGGCTGACACAACATTAATTTATCATATAATCCCTTTTCTCTATATAGGCTTTCGAAACTATCATAGTTAACAGATGATAGCATCATAAAAAGCAAGCACTACTATAGGAAAAAGGGATTTTCTATGGAATAAAACATTCTAATATGGCTTACAAAAATTATTTTCAAGCTTTGAAAATATATTTTCATGACTTGATAATTTATTTTCAAACTTTGATTATATATTTTCAAAGCTTGAAAATAGTTTTATCACGTAGAATTAAAACTTTTACTACTAAGACAAGAAGAATTTCTGCTATAGCCTGAAGAACTTTTGCAGGGAGTCGGCAGACACCCCTCTGCGCTTGGCATAATCCTGTAGCTGGTCCTCTCCTACCTTACCTACAGAGAAATGGCAAGTTGCAGGATGCGAGAACATAAAGCCACAGGTACTGGCATGAGGAATCATCGCCCCGTTTTCTGTTAACTTTATGCCCAAAGAGGGAAAATCCAGCAAGTCGGAAAGAATGAAGCAAACGCTCTGGTCTGGTAACGACGGGTAGCCTATGGCTGGGCGCTTACCTTGATATTTCTCAGCAAAGAGTTCTTCCACAGTAAGATGTTCGTCTGGAGCATATCCCCACCATTCACGTCTTGTCTGCAGATGTCCCAACTCAGCCGTTGCCTCGGCAAGACGATCAGCAATCAAGGCCTCTTCCAACCTATCTGTAGGAACAGCAGAAGAGACTGTACTGGCAAAAACACCAATCTTGTCAGGAATACCAGATGACAGAGGTCGGACAAAGTCAGCAAGACAAAGGCAAGGTTTTCCTTCATCAGGATGCTGTTGACGAAGGAATGGAATACGTTGGCCTGAGTCAGCAATAACAATATCCTCGTCCTCGGAGTTAGCTTCCAAAAGTCGGAAGCTGAAAACAGTATAATAACCAGCCTCATCCCATTGACGCAGAATCAGCTGGGCCTCATCAAAAAGTTTCATGGCCTGCTCAGCTCGCTGCCTCTCTTCCTCAGGGAAAGCCTGCAACCAATTCTGTCTACAAGCCACACAACCATGCACACTCGCTATACTGCTATAGCGAGCAGGGAATCCCCAGGCGTGAAAGAAATAAAGCCAGTTGATGTAACTGGCTGCCTCGTGAATGGTATAATGACGAGTATAAATCATTGATCAGGGTTTTCGACAAAGCCTTGATATTTCTGTGGCAGAGAAGTCATAATGGCCTGATAGCTCTGCTCCAGAACATCCTTAATTTCGTTCTCATCCTCCGGATTGGGAAGGATTGGCTCATGAATGACGAGTCGCAAAGGATGCCAAGTAACAAAGTTGAAACCTCTCTGGCGAGGCAAAACATCAAACGAACCATCAATAGTTATAGGCACAACAGGCAATTGCAACTGATGAGCCAACTGGAAGGCTCCCCTGCGGAACTTGCCCATGTGACCCGTAAAAGTGCGGGCACCTTCAGGAAAGACCATAAGGCTAATACCGCCACGCAGAACCTTACGTCCCTGCTCGCATGTGGCATTTATAGCTTTTGGGCCACTCTTATCAACCATAACGTGTCCAGCTCTCTCACACGCTTTTCCTATCAAGGGAATCTTACGCAGAGCCTTCTTCATCATCCATCTGAAATTCCTTCCTAAGAATCCATATACCAAGAAGATGTCATATGCTCCCTGATGGTTGCACACAAAGACGTAGGACTGATGTTTGCTCAGATGTTCTCTACCCTCCACCTTGACAGGAAGCAGACATACCCAGCACATCAGACGACTCCACACCATGGGAGGATAATAACCAACCCATGCGGGACATATGGGACTGAACAGGATAACTGTTACTGCGCAAAGAACGGTTGCAATCAGAAGGATAGGAGCAGCTATAAATAATTGGTAAATCCAATACAAGTATTTCATATCAGGGAATCTCTTTATATCCTATTTTAATACTGACGTAACTTCTCCATATTACTTTCAGCAGCCCTAATATACTCCTTTACGTAAGGATTATTCTTGAAATAAGGAGGAGCCTGAGAAATAATCTCCTCAATCTGAGGGTTCAAGATCGGATACGGAAAACTATTCGTCATTATCATAAAAACACCCGGCCCTAACACATTATTATAATTAGAACGGATGAAGCGTGTTATCAACTTATCATTCTCAATCTCCAGTTCGCGAGCCTGTTCGTTCAATTCCACGTCGATCATCTCCTCATCAATGCCGTTCATAATCATCCGCGCCTTCTCACGTGGAAGCTCGGCCATACGGGCATCTATCTGCGACTTCTTCATAATGAAATTAGAGAGACTGTCATTCAACGGGGTTCCAGTAGCACTCTGGATGTTCTCGTCTATACGTATGTTAACATTGCCACTTTCCAAGACCACAGGCATTACTCCGCTTTCTTCAAGGAAGACGCTTGCCATCATCACAGAATCCATGATTCCGCGGAATTTGAACCTACCATGAACCACCCTTGAAGAGTCAATGGCACACATATCGCTATCCTTAAACACCCTAAGATACAGCATCCTACCCTCCAATCCTTCCACATTGGATGTGCCGGAAACAAGATACTGGTCCGAGCATGAGGCTAACATAGCAGCCCCTAGGATTATAGAGGAAATAAACTTTTTCATATTATGCCATTCAATCATTAACACAAAGTTAGGCAAAAAACATGAAATACGGCGAACTTTTAGTACTTATTAAGACTTTTTTGCCTTTTGTAATGCATTAGGGATACGCCATGCCGTATATAACTCAAGCACACACCCTATTGCCAAGGCAACAACCCATTCATTCCTACGGGCAAATCCATACTGATAGACCTGCATACTCATGCACATTGCCGTGCCAATAAACATCAAGCAAGCAAACAGTTGCTGACGACGCAGTCTTATTACATTCAGGTCGTTCCCCTCATATACAGCACGTAACTGCATCAAGCAAAACAGCATGGCACCTATACCATATATAAATAAGGAAATCTCAGCATTGAAAATATGAACGGTTACACCAATAAGCATCAAGATGGCACCCATGCGGAAAAGCACATTCTCCCAAGAAGAAAGTTCGCGTATCATGAGGCTTATTCTTTTATGGAGCCGGCAACGGTCGACTCTGTGTTATCATTGTCCTCAGCGTCTCTTATCACAAAGATATCTTCGCCTGGGCGTTTCATAAAATATCTCTCACGGGCCATCTTCTCTATCGCTTTGGGATTCTCGTCCATCTCACGCAGACAACGGTCTGCCTCCTCGTACTGAGCCTTATATGCCTCTATCTCGTTACTCAACTGACTCATTCTACTACGGCGGTCAAAACGATGCATGAAACTGTTGTCGTCTATAAACCCTACAATGAGAACAATAAAGAACACAACCACCATATATTTATGACGGCATATGTATAGAAAGACGGAATTTAATCGGCTCATAATGTCTTGGTGCTAATTTTGAGCAAAGGTAGAAAAAAATATGGTCACTTATTACAAGAAGCCACATTTTTTTATTATTTTTGCACAAAACTATAAACAGAATGGAAGAATATATTGTATCTGCACGAAAATACAGACCTCTGAATTTCGATGCAGTAGTTGGACAACGTGCGCTCACCACAACACTCAAGAATGCCATCGCATCAGGGAAGTTGGCACACGCTTATTTGTTCTGCGGTCCCAGAGGAGTTGGCAAGACCACCTGTGCACGCATCTTTGCCAAGGCCATCAACTGCCTTTCACCCAAGGATGGAGGCGATGCATGCGGCACATGCGAAAGTTGTGTTGCTTTCGACCAGCAGCGTTCCATGAACATACACGAGTTGGATGCAGCCAGTAACAACTCGGTCGAAGATATACGTGAGTTGACAAAGCAAGTGCAGATTCCGCCACAAATCGGAAAATACAAGGTATTCATTATCGACGAGGTGCACATGCTTAGCGCCTCTGCCTTCAACGCTTTCCTTAAGACCTTGGAAGAGCCGCCTTCGTACGTAATCTTTATTCTTGCCACAACGGAGAAGCACAAGATTCTGCCCACCATTCTGAGCCGTTGTCAGGTTTATGACTTCCAGCGAATGACAACGCAACTGACTGTTGACCACCTTATGTATGTGGCACAGAAAGAAGGATATACCGCAGAGCCCGAAGCCCTTAGTCTGATAGCAGAGAAAGCTGACGGTGGTATGCGTGATGCCTTGAGCATATTCGACCAGATGGTAAGCTTCACAGGCGGAAATATAACATACGAGCAGGTTGCCAAAAACCTGAATGTGCTTAGCACAGAATACTATTTCCAATTGGTTGACCACTTCTTGGCAGGCAACGTACAATCCAGCCTTCTGCTGCTGAACGAAGTCCTCAACAAAGGCTTCGATGGTGGCAATTTCATTAACGGACTGGCCTCTCACCTTCGCAACCTATTGGTAAGCCAGGATGCCGTGACGCTCCCTTTGCTAGAAATGAGCGATAAGATGCGCAACAAGTATCAGGAACAGGCCAAGAAGTGCAAGCCCAAGTTCCTCTATCAGGCTATTAAGCTCTGTAACGAATGCGACCAAAGCTACCGCACCAGCAGGAACAAACGCCTACAGGTTGAGATATGCCTCATCCAGGCGGCCCAACTAGCAGAAGAAGATGTGCCTGGTGCGGGGCATTGCCCTGCCAAGATACTAAAACCCATTTTCACCAAGCAGGCTGCAAAGTCTCAGACAGCGGCCTCTACTCCTGATGCTGCACCTAAGACGGCAGCATCCACTTCTGTATCTACTTCTGCAGCTCCCACAGTTGCACCCGCTCCTGCTACCCCATCAGTTTCTTCCACTCCGAAGGCAGACACAGCCGACAACAAGGTTTTCCTTCGCAAGGTTAGTTTCAAGCATTTCGGCAATAACACCACAGAGAAGGCTGAAGAATCCAACCAGGCGAATCTCGCAGAAGAAATCGAACAGAACAAGCCACTCGAGGATATTTCAATGATGGAGAGCTGGCATAAATTTCTGAATAGCCTTCCACGCGAGCAGATGGCCATAGCACAACGTATACGAATGCTACAACCAACAATCATTGGTCCTTCTGCAATCGAGATAAAAGTCAACAACCCTCAGATTATTAACGAGTTGAACGACTTAAAGGCAGACATAGAGTCTTTCCTCCGTCAGGATCTAAGGAACAGCGAGCTTAATCTCACTTTTCATCTTACCGAGGAGGAAAACATACAGCATACATATAACAAGCAAGAGCACCTCCTCCAGATGGAGAAGATGAATCCCACACTTACCAGCCTAATTAAGGAATTGGAATTGGAATTCGACTAAAGGTCGTGGTGTAGCAGACGATACTCTGCCATCTCTGCGTATTTGGTCCCTGGACGTCCGTAGTTGGCATACGGATAAATGCTTATTCCCCCTCTTGGAGTGAATATACCCGTTACCTCTATGTATTTGGGGTCCATCAATTTGATAAGATCCTTCATGATCTTGTTCACACAGTCCTCGTGAAAGTCTCCGTGATTACGGAAACTGAAAAGGTACAGCTTCAGACTCTTACTCTCTACCATCATCTTATCAGGCAGATAGTTGATGCGTATTTCGGCGAAGTCTGGCTGACCTGTAATAGGACAGAGACTCGTAAACTCAGGACAGTTAAACCTTACCCAATAGTCATTCTCGGGATGCTTGTTCTGGAACGCCTCCAAAACCTCGGGGGCATAGTCATTCTTATATTCCGTCTTACGACCTAAAGCCGTCAGCCCTTCATTTTCTCTGTTGCTCATATTTCTCTAATCCTTTTCTTCTTAATAGGCAAGCGGGACAATGTCCACATCCGTCGCCCTGAATACCATTGTAACACGTAAGAGTCTTATACCTTATAATATCCTTCACGCCCAACTCGTCGGACAACTGCCACGTCTGTGCCTTATCCAACCACATCAGAGGTGTATGAATACGGAACTGTTCGTCCATAGCCAAATTAAGCGTCACGTTCAGACTCTTGATGAAACTATCCCTACAATCGGGATAACCGCTGAAGTCCGTCTGGCTAACGCCCGTCACCAAATCATGAATACCATGTTCACGAGCATATACGGCAGCTATTGAGAGGAAGAACATGTTACGGCCTGGCACGAAGGTCGAGGGAAGGCTATCGGCAGGCTTCTCCTCTTCTATCTGTAATGAGGTATCGGTAAGACTACATCCCGTACTAAGTTTGGATATAAAAGTAACATCCATACAGTCCCATTCCACACCGGCTTCCTTTGCCAGTTCCCTTGCCAAATCCACCTCCTTTACGTGTTTCTGACCATAGATAAAACTCAATGCCACAACACGTTTGAAGTTCTGTTTAGCCCAGTACAGACAGGTAGTGCTATCCTGTCCGCCCGAGAAGACGACCAATGCAGAATCATCTATCATAACTGGAATAAATTTAATGGGTTATACGAAATATCCTCGTCATAAACATCAGTTCCTTCACGACGCTTCACCCACTTTACTACTCGAATGGTCAGAGGCAATGCGATGATCTCGTACAGCGTCTTGGTAATAACCTGCAGAATCATCAGCTTTATCAACTCAGGAACAGAAATCATACCGCCAAAGGCAAAGGGGAAGAATATCAGGCTATCTACGCCCTCACCCCAAAGGGTACTGACAACGGCACGTTTCGAGAAATGTCTTCCGTCGCTAGTCAGCTTCATTTTGCTCATCACATAAGCGTTTACGAGACTGCCTAACAGGAAAGCCGTAAAAGAGGCGATAGTAATTCTAGGGGTAAGCCCAAAGACGAAATTAAAGTGTTCCTCATGCTCTGCCCAATAGTCGGCAGCAGGCAAAATCACAGCCAATTGTCCCAAGGCAACCACCAGGAAATTCATTAGGAAAGCCATCCAAATAACAAATCTGGCTTTACGATAGCCCCACACCTCCGAGATACAGTCGTTCAAAATGTAAGAGATAGGAAAGCACAATACACCAGCCGTCATGGTGAAACTTCCGAACTGTAAAATCTTTGATTCTAACAGGTTACTTGCAATAAGGCAAGTACAGAACAGTATCCCCATATACATGAAGGATGCTGATACGGTTTTGTTTTGTATCATTTTTCTTGTTTTGTTTTAAAAGAGGTTACCAAGCACTCTTTATGTTAATAATATTCTCTACTTGTCCTAGCAAGTAGAATTCTTTTTGCGGGTGCAAAGGTAGTCATAATTATGCAGACCGGCAAAATAATCAAGAGAAAAAAGAAAAAGAGAACGCATTACAGCATCCTCCTTTCCTTATTTTATGCTTAGCGGAGAGACAGGGATTCGAACCCTGGGTACCCGTAAGAGTACGCCGCATTTCGAGTGCGGTCCATTCGACCACTCTGGCATCTCTCCTTATCCAAACGCGACCACAAAATTACAGCTTTTACGGAAAACCGCAAAGAAATACAACAGAAAAAATGACTCTTTATCGCCTATATAAAGAACAGACTCGCGCCAAAAACGGCAATAGCGGCTCCTAGAAACTCCTGTAGTGTCACCTTTGTACCGAAGATGAAATAAGAAGGCCAAAGAATAAGAACCGGAGTCAGGGACATTATTGTCTGTGCAACACCTGCATGGGTTAGGTTAACAGCCATCAGGCTGAGACTAACGCCAAAGAAAGGACCTAACAGGATGGCACCCATAGCTGCAGCGGAAGCCTTACCGTCTTTCCATGCCACAGACATAGCCGACACTTTCCTAGAAGATATAAGAACAAGGCCAAAGCCTAGCAGACCCATCATAGCACGAATCATTGTGCCGCTGAATGGCATCAATTCAATAGCCGAAGTCTCAGAGATGGGAACGACTGCCGTATAAGCCTGCATACCCAACTTACTCAGCACCAGTCCTGTTCCTTGCCCCATGCCAGCTCCCACCGCCAGCAGCACACCACGGAGAGGCAGTTTAATCCGTCTCTTCCCTGTTTCCGACTTACCCAAAATGGAAATGCATATTCCCGTCAGAGTGATAATCATGCCTAACAAAGCCAACCAAGACATTCTCTCCCCCATCAACACCCATGCTGTAATGGCGGCAAATGGACTGGCCAAGGTCATGAACAACTGCGTATATTTGCTGCCCATTGCCACATAGGCATTAAACAGGCAATAGTCTCCGAATACGAACCCCATAAAACCGCTGGCAAGAAACCAGCCCCATACTTGTGGAGTGGTATAACGTGGAAAAGGCTGTCCACAGAACACCCATAGCAAAGCACCCAACAACACTATGGTGATTATCATTCGCCATACATTCAAAACAAGTGTGCCCATCCTCTTACTAGCGATCTCTGCAAAGATGGCTGTAAAGGTCCACATAAGGGCCACTACAAGGGATATGAATTCTCCTGACACGAGATTAAAATTTTTATTAGGTAATATGAAATTTTCACTCAGATTCTAAACTGTCTCCAATTAAAGACTGTTTAGGAAAAGACGGGTAACGGAGAAACTCTTGTCTGCCATTGTCTGCCAGAAGTTGAGATACTCCTCGAAATGTTCCTCAGCACCAGGGGTATCACTGATGATACGGAAACTGACAAAGGGAACTTCAAATATATGACATACCTGAGAAATAGCTGCGGACTCCATATCCACAGCCAACCCCTCCGGGTACTCTGCCTTTATCATATTAAGCTGATCACGATTGGTAATGAACTGATCGCCCGTGCAAATCATTCCGGACACAATGCGAACATCCGACTTCAGTTTCTCTGCCACCTCTGCCATCTTCTTATCGCATTCAAAGAAACGAGGCAATCCTTGTACTTGTCCCGGATCAACACCCTCGCCGCATATTACATCGTGGTAACAAGTCTGTGTGCTTACTACGACATCCATTATCCGCAGGCATGTATCTATGCCTCCTGCAACACCAGTGCTGACAACGCTGTCGGGCTTGAAATTGAGAATCAAGTTGGTCACACCCGAAGAAGCGTTAACCTTGCCAATGCCACACTGCAAAAGTATGATATTCTTATCGCCAAGCTTACCCACCAGAAACTCATGAGGACCAATCTTCTCGGTTTTAGTATCTGTCAGAATAGAAGCAATCTGCTTGAATTCAACGCCCATGGCAGTTAGTACACCTATCGTTTTTCCCATTATTCTTTATTTTTAACATACAAAAGTACATCTTTTTTTCTGTGCGGACAAACATTTGCAACTCATTTGCAACAGATATGAAGTACTTTTGCAGCCAGAAAGACTAAAACAGATAAAAAGATGAACGTACTATTAGACATTCTGAAAGAAGTTTGGGTACTGACAAACGAGATGTCCCCATACCTGCTGCTAGGTTTCCTCCTGGCGGGAATCATGCACGAGTTTCTCCCCAGCACCTTGTACACGAACCATTTAGGTAAGAACAACTTCAAATCGGTCTTCTTGGCCGCTCTTTTCGGTGTTCCCCTACCCCTCTGTTCCTGTGGTGTTATCCCAACTGCAATGGGCATACGCAGAGAAGGAGCAAGCAAGGGCGCTACCGTCTCCTTTCTGATAGCCACACCTCAGACGGGAGTTGACAGCATCATTGCAACCTACAGTCTTATGGGTCTTCCCTTTGCCATCATCCGTCCCATAGCAGCTTTCTTGACCGCCATATTGGGTGGAACATTGGTAAACAAGACAGAAAGACAAACAGACCCACCCCTAACCCATCCCGTAATGGAGGGGAACTGTTGTTCATCCAAAGAAAAGCCCTCCCCCTCAAGGGGGAGCGGGGAGAAGGTATGCTCTTTGCTTACTTATGCCTTTGTCGAAATGATGGAGGATATCGGCAAGTGGCTAGTAATAGGACTTGTCATTGCCGGCATCATCACAGCTGCCGTTCCAGACGAATGGTTCATGGCATTCCAGGGCAATACATTGTACAGCATACTCTTCGTCCTGCTCTTCAGCATTCCCATGTACCTGTGTGCCACGGGTAGTATCCCCATAGCTTTGGCGCTGATGATGAAAGGACTTACCCCTGGCGCCGCTTTGGTCCTACTAATGGCAGGCCCAGCCAGCAACGTTGCCAGCATCCTTATAATAAATAAGGTATTAGGGCGTAAGACAATGGCAATCTACTTATTCTCCATCATCGCCGGAGCCATTGCCTTTGCCCTGGGTATCGACTATCTGCTGCCCGCCGACTGGTTTACCGCCCCACTTAGCTACATGCAGGAATGTTGTGCCGAGCAACCCGGATGGTACAGCATCCTCTGCACCATCCTGATGATTTTGCTGCTCGTGAACGCCCTCAGCCCCAAGAAACTCTTAGGTGGACATCACCACCATTGCCATTGCCACGACTGCGAAGAGGAGAATTCTCAATGCGAAGCACCAATTCACAACTCTCAACTCTTAACTCTTAACTGCAGAATAAAAGGAATGACCTGCCACCACTGTGCAGCCAATGTCCAGAAATCCATTGCTTCCGTGGAGGGTGTTACAAAGGCTACCGTATCTCTCGAGGAAAAAACAGCCTATGTGGAAGGCGAATTCAGTACAGATGACATCAGAAAAGCCGTAGAAAGCATAGGATTTGAAATAGAAATGTAGATAAAACACACATTTCTTTAAGATTTATTGCAAAAAACACGTGCATTCTTTTGGCAAAATGAAAGAAGTTGCATACCTTTGCATCGCAAATGATAAGAAAAAGGCTATTTATGGCAAATATTGGTAACTATTTTAACGGCTTTTATTTTTACTTTTACTTTAGCAAACTGAAGTAGAGCGGGTCGTTATATGTGCCAGAAAACAGAACAAAAGAACAAAGCAAACAGAAATAACAATAAGGTCCCGCTCTACAACAGAGCGGGATTTTTTTTAAGGTAAAAGATGAGACGTATTGCAATACAAGGTATTAAGGGAAGCTTCCACGATATAGCCTCGCACCGCTACTTCGAGGGTGAGGACTTGGAACTGATCTGCTGCGACACCTTCGAACAGGTCTTCCAGCACATGAAGGAGGAAAAGGACATCATAGGCTTGGTAGCCATCGAGAATACCATAGCAGGAAGCCTGCTTCACAACTACGAGCTGCTTCGCGACAGTGGCATGACCATTGTGGGTGAACACAAGTTGCGCATCAGCCACAGCATTATGTGTCTGCCTGACGATGACTGGACGGACATCACGGAGATCAACTCACACCCTGTAGCCTTGATGCAATGCCGCAACTTCCTATCTCAGCACGACGATATGAAGATTGTGGAAGTTACAGACACGGCTGGAGCTGCTGCCAACATCAGCAAGAAGCAACTGCACGGTCATGCAGCCATCTGCCATAAAGATGCAGCTCAAATATACGGCATGAAAGTACTACAGGAAGGTATCGAGACCAATAAGCATAACTTCACCCGTTTCCTGGTGGTTAGCAACCCAGAGAAAGCCCACACCCTACGTAAGTTCGAGGAACTGAACAAGGCCAGCCTTGTCTTTACTCTGCCTCACGAGGAGGGCAGCCTTTCTGCCATCTTGAGCGTACTATCATTCTACAAACTCAATCTTACCAAAATACAGTCGCTTCCCATCATAGGTCAGGAGTGGCAGTATATGTTCTACATCGATCTTTCATACAACGATTACACACGATACAAGCAGGCTATTAACGCCATTACCCCACTTACCAAAGAACTCAAACTATTAGGAGAATACAGAGATGGAAAAGAAACAATTTGATATACAGCCGGCCGAAAGATTGGCAAGCGTACAAGAATACTATTTCAGTCGCAAGCTGAAGGAAGTCGCGCAGATGAATGCTCAGGGACTGGATGTTATATCCCTTGGCATAGGCAGTCCAGACATGCCACCCTCACAGCAGACTATTGAGACACTCTGCAAAGAGGCACTTAAACCCACCGTTCACGGCTATCAGCCATACGTGGGAATACCCGAGATGCGTCAGGGAATGGCTGATTTCTACAAGCGCTGGTACAACGTAGAGCTGGATCCCAACACAGAAATTCAGCCTCTCATCGGCAGTAAGGAAGGCATCCTGCACGTAACGCTGGCTTTCATCAATCCTGGCGACAAGGTGCTAGTTCCCAACCCCGGCTACCCTACTTACACATCTCTGAGCAAACTGTTGGGTGCCCAAATCATTAACTACGACCTCTTGGAGGAGAACCTGTGGCAGCCCGACTTCGAAGCTTTAGAAAAGATGGACCTCAGCGATGTGAAGCTCATGTGGACCAATTATCCCAACATGCCCACAGGAGCCAGCGCATCAATCGAGCTGTACGAGAAACTGGTCAACTTTGCCCGTCGTCATAATATAGTAGTTGTGAACGACAACCCCTACAGTCTCATCCTCAACGAGCATCCTCTCAGCATCCTGCAGGTGCCTGGTGCCAAGGAGTGCTGCATAGAATTTAACTCCATGAGCAAGAGCCAGAACATGCCTGGATGGCGTGTAGGATGGATCTCCACCAATGCTCAGTTCATACAATGGATTCTAAAAGTGAAGAGCAACGTGGATAGCGGTATGTTCCGTCCCCTCCAGTTGGCAGCTGCCGAGGCATTGCACAACTCCGAGGAATGGCACGCCACCTTCAATCGGGATGTCTATGCCAAACGTCGTGCCGTAGCCGAGGAGATTATGAAGACCCTGGGCTGCACTTTCGACCCCAATCAGGTAGGCATGTTCCTCTGGGGACGCATACCCGATTCTTACAACGATGTCGAAGAACTAACAGAACGCATCCTGCACGAGGCCCGCGTCTTTATCACCCCTGGCTTTATCTTTGGTTCCAACGGCAAGCGTTATATCCGCATCAGTCTTTGTGCCAAGGAAGAGAAACTACAGGAAGCACTCAACAGAATTCGTAATTCACAATTCATAATTCATAATTAAAGACTTATGGATTGAACACTAAATTGCGAATTAAGAACTAAGAGACACAAAACCGTGGTTAGCCTCAATTATGAATTATAAATTATGAATTAAAATAAGTATGGAATTAGACTTACAACCCCTAAATTTGCCAAGCGACCAGGAGCGTGCTTTCATCATCGCCGGTCCTTGTAGCGCTGAGACAGAAGAACAAGTAATGACCACCGCCAAACAGTTGGCAGGTAAAGGATGCCACATCTTTCGTGCAGGCGTCTGGAAACCACGTACCAAGCCCGGAGGTTTTGAGGGCCACGGAGAGCCTGCTCTGGCATGGCTGTCTGACGTCAAGAAAGAGACCGGCATGCTCATATCTACCGAGGTGGCAACACCCGAGCATGTGGAACTGGCGCTGAAGTACGGCGTAGATATTCTCTGGATTGGTGCACGCACCACTGCTAACCCCTTTGCTGTTCAAGCATTGGCAGATGCTCTTCAGGGAACAGATGCCACGGTATTGGTCAAGAACCCCGTGAATCCCGATTTGGAACTCTGGATTGGAGCCCTGCAGCGAATAAACGGAGCTGGCATCCAAAAGTTGGGAGCCATCCATCGCGGCTTCAGCAGCTACGAGAAGAAGCTGTACCGCAACGAGCCCATGTGGCAGATACCCATCGAGCTGAAGCGCCGCTTGCCCCAACTGCCCTTGGTTTGCGACCCCAGCCACATCAGCGGTCGCCGCGACCTTATTGCGCCCCTCTGCCAGCAAGCAATGGACTTGGGACTCGACGGTCTTATCATAGAGAGCCACTGCAATCCTGACAAGGCTTGGAGCGATGCTTCTCAGCAGGTAACACCCGAGGTACTGGACTTCATCATCTCACGCCTTATCTTCCGCGACACCAACGAGCATACAGACACCTTGAAAGACTTGCGTAAGGAAATTGACGAAATCGACAACGACCTCATAGACCTGTTGGCCAAACGCATGAAGATCTGTCGCAGCATTGGCCAGTACAAGAAAGAGAACGGCATGACCATTGTTCAGACCCGTCGTTACAGTGAGATTCTGGACAAGCGTGGCGCACAGGGTTCTCTGCTTGGCATTGATACTGAGTGTATAAAGAACATCTTCGAGCACATTCACGAAGAGAGTGTTCGTCAACAGATGGAGATTATAAATAAATAAAAACCGCCCCTCTCCCCACCCCCTCCTCCAAATGGGAGGGGCTTTAAAGTTCCCCACCTCCCATTTGGGGGAGGAGGGGTTAGGGGTTGGAGAGGACCGAATATTATTATCTATGAGAATACTAATTCTTGGCGCTGGAAAGATGGGAAGCTTCTTTACAGACGTATTGAGCTTCGAGCATGAATGCGCCGTTTACGAGATAGATGCCAAGCGCATGCGTTTTCTATACAACACACAGCGCTTCACCACTATGCAGGAGATAGAGGAGTTCCAGCCCGAACTAGTCATCAATGCCGTAACGCTGAAGTACACACTAACCGTCTTTGACCAAGTACTACCCCACTTGCCCAAAGACTGTATCATCAGCGATATCAGCAGCGTCAAGACAGGCTTTAAGGAGTATTATGATGGTACAGGTTTCCGATATGTCAGCACCCACCCCATGTTCGGCCCCACGTTTGCCAA
>DLBF01000124.1 GCA_002494215.1 Prevotellaceae bacterium UBA7028 | reverse complement strand
GCTGAAATACTTGGGATTGTCAAATCCTGTCAGTGTAGCTGCATCTGTTACATTTCGACCGTTACGTAACATGGCAGCAGCACGTTCCAAACGGATGATTCGCATAAAATCTTGGGGTGACTTTCCCGTGTATGACTTGAGCTTAACGTAAAAGAGTGTACGGCTCATAGCCATCTCTCGGCAGAGGCTGTCGATGGTGAAGTCTGACTCGCTTAAGTGCTCCAGAATAAGACTGGTGGCTTTATCGACAAAATCATTTGTGGCCTCTTCTGATATTTCTGGCTGTAGGGATGGGCTGTTGTGCTCCACCTCAAGGGAAGTCTGCGGTTTGTCCTCCGCAGTTCGGAGATGCACGATGGCTAGTCGCATGTATTTCTCGTGTAGCTCGTAAACGCGCCATGCGCCATAGAAAGCTAGCAGTACAAGGAAAACATAGATGCACCACATCCACCAACTGTTCCACCATGGTTGACAGATGGTGATGGTAAGGGACAGCTGGTCGATGGTTATTCCGCTGGTTCGACTTACGCATTGTAGCGTAAGTACGTGCTTACCAGGTTCCATGCTGACAAATCGAATGAACTGCTGGGTGGTGGGGTGGCTCCATTCTCCGTTGTCTATTCTGTAGCGGTAGGCAATATCGAAATGATTGCGCATATTCACGCTTTCAAAGTTTAGATCGAATGTTCGCTGGCTATAGGAAAAATGCAGTCTTCGGTCTGCAAGCATATCGAAAACATCCTTGTTGAACTGCTCAACATCAGCTACCTTGCAACTTACGCCAGTAAGACGTAGTTTTGCGGTGTGGCTGATAGCCTGAACATTTTTCGGATGGATAATCACTGCACCTGTTGTGGAGCCGAACAGAATGTCGTCGTTCTGAAGATGCCAAACAGCCCCTCGTACGTATTCGCGGTCGAAACCGAAGCAATAGTCAACTCCTACGGCTTTCTTGGGATCTTGGGGGGAGATGAATGCTAGTCCTTCCTCTGTTGCTATCCATACGCAACCATTCTCTCCCTTCGCCAGACTGCTCACATAGTTAGATGGGAGCCCATTCTGTCGAATAAGCTGGTGTCCTGTTTTGTTTCTCAGATTCCATACATACACGCCTCCACCTTCGGTGCCGATCCATAACTCCTGCTCGTTGACAAGAAGATGGGTTATGAAGGTATTCACATCGGTTATGCCAGCTGGTGCATAGTCGAGTTCCTCAATATCCCCACTTTCAGGGTCCACCAGCTTAAGACCGAAGGCGGTGCCTATGGCCATCTTCCCGGAAGGTAACTGGATGATGGTCATCACGTCGTGGATGGGGTAGTGGTGACGTTCGCCTTGAGCACTTACTTGTAGGAGGTCTCCATTCAGGCTTCCTATCCATAGGTTCTTTTTGTTGTCTTGGCAGACGGCATAAACGTGGTCGTCGGTTAGTAAACCACTGGCTACGGTGTAGTGCTGGTGAATGTTACCGTTGCAGTCTATCTCGTAAATGCCCTTTCCGTAGGTTGCTACCAGAATGTTTCCGTCTGCGCGTTTACAGAGATTAAGTGCTACGGTTCCTTGAATACAGTGCTGCCATGTCCCTGTTTGGGTGTTAAGGATGCTTACTCCATTGTCCGTACCCATTAGCAGGTATTCGGATAGCTGTAGGACACCGTTAACATGGTTGTTCTGCAAGCTTTGCGGGTTATTGGCAATATGGGTATAAACAGAAATTGTACTGCCTGTGAAGCGGGCAATGTCTATACCGCCAGAATAAGTTCCGATGAAGATGTTTTTCCAGTTGTCTACCAACAAGCCATATACGCCGTTCCCGTGCAATGTGCCATGTTGTGACTCGTTGGCATCGAATAACAATGCAGGCTGCCCTTTGCCGTTACGTGGCATCTGGTAAACACCTTGTCCGTCTATACCAAAAAGCATGATATCCTTATTGTAGGGGCATATCTGACGGATGGGATTCTGTTGGGTTTCCCCGTCAGCCAGTGGAGCCATATCGTATCCGACAATCTTTCCGTTGGCTCCCATGGTTACAATTATTAATCCTGTATCATAACCGCCCAGCCAAAGTTTTCCTGTCGCGTCATCGTAATAACCGCTTTCTATGTTGTATGGTAGCAATTGATGACCTTTCTCGTCAAAGACACCTTCACGGGCACAGAACAGTAGGTGATTGTTAATGGGGATGATTTTGTTGACAAAGGCGCCCTTCATGATTTGGGTTAGGATGGTGTCTTGCAATAGATAAATACCATCGTACATGGCCAGATATAGATTTCCGTCGGCAGGATAAACATCATTAAGTCCTTCATGGTTTAATTTCTGTGGGAGAAGGGGGACGAAACGGTCCTGAATGGAGTCGAAGGTAAAGATGTAACTGCGACTGTCGTAGGCGTAAAGGTGTGAATTGTCTGTAGCCAACCTAATGACGCGTGCTCCGAGGTGGGCATAAGGCATTCCTTCATTCAGCGGATAATTTTTGATTGTCCATCCGTTGTATCTACTCACTCCTTTCTTGGAAGCCCACCAAATAGCTCCAGATGGCGTTTGGCATATGCTGAAGATACGTTGGTTGTCAAGGCCTTCTGTCACCCCAAGATGTGAAAATGTGAAATCGTTTATTTGCAAGTCATTGCTGCTAAAAGCGTTTCCTGCTGTTATCATCAAGAATGCTAGAAGAATTATTTTTTTTGCGTTATAGCGTAGTTTAAGGGCCATCTTTTCTGTTTCTTTTGTTGCAAAGATACGAATAAATGAGCATAACACAAAAGGAAAAAACATTTTTCTTTTTATTGTCGAACGAAAGTATTAAGGTTAAGTACACGAATATTATGTCGTAACAGAAATGAAAAAAAAGAAAAAAGGACGTGTCATAAAAATGAAACGTCCTCATGTATGAATAAGAGATTTCTCCAATCAGTTACTCTACAGTCACGCTCTTGGCAAGGTTGCGGGGACGGTCTACGTCCTTTCCTTTGCAGACAGCAATATGATAAGCTAGAAGCTGCAAGGGAATGCTGGCGATGAGAGGTTGAAAGCATTCCATTGTGTCGGGGAGTGTGATGATATGGTCTGCAAATTTCTTTATCTGTGTATCGCCTTCGGTGACAAGGGCTGTAACTCGTCCGCCTCTCGCGCGTACCTCTTGTATATTGCTGATTACCTTCTCGTAGAGGCGATCGCGGGTGGCGATGACGAAGACGGGCATCTCGGAATCGATAAGGGCGATGGGCCCATGTTTCATCTCGGCAGCGGGGTAACCCTCGGCGTGGATGTATGAGATTTCTTTTAGCTTCAGAGCACCCTCGAGGGCGACGGGGTAGTTATATCCTCGCCCCAGATAGAGACAGTTCTTGGCATAGGTGAAGATGGGTGAAAGACGTTCTATTTGCTCGTTGGTCTTCAATGCTTCTTCCATCTTCTCGGGAATCAGTGTCAATTCCTTCACCATCTCCTTGTATTGCTCGCCGGGGATTGTGCGACGTTCGTTGGCGATACATAAAGCTAACATGGAGAGTACTGTTACCTGCCCTGTAAATGCTTTGGTGGAAGCAACTCCGATTTCGGGGCCTACGTGAATATATACGCCTGTTGAAGTTTGGCGGGGTATGCTGGCTCCGATGGCGTTGCAGACACCGAAAACAAAAGCGCCGGCTTTGCGTGCCAGCTCGATGGCTGCTAGTGTATCAGCCGTCTCACCACTCTGAGAAATGGCTATCACTACATCGTCGGGGTATATGACAGGGTCGCGATAACGGAATTCTGAGGCGTATTCCACTTCAACTGGTATGCGACAGAGGCTTTCAAAAAGTTGTTTGCCGATGAGGCCTGCATGCCAGCTTGTTCCGCAGGCAACGATAATGATTCGACGTGCGCTGACAAGTTTCTCGCGATAGTCGATGACAGCTGAGAGCGTAATGCGGTCTGCATCCACATTGATACGTCCTCGCATACAATCGCGTAGGCAGCCTGGTTGCTCGAAGATTTCCTTGAGCATGAAGTATGGGTACCCTCCCTTTTCTAATTGACCCAGTGTGACGTCAATCTGTTTTATTTTGGGTGATTGAGTCTCATTGTCCATGTTTACCACCTTCAGTTCTTGGCCCAACTGAAGGACAGCTATGTCGCCATCGTTCAAATATACCACCTTGTCGGTATATTCTGCAATGGGGCTGGCATCGGATGCCAGATAGAAAGCTCCGTCTTCGCCCAGGCCTACTACTAAAGGCGAACTCTGACGTGCACAGATGATGGTGTCGGGGTGTTCACAGTCGAGGATAGCTATGGCGTATGCTCCAATAACTTGATGCAAGGCAACCTGGACGGCCTCCAGAAGTTCTATGCCGTTGCTCTGCATGATATATTCCACTAATTGAACCAAAGCCTCGGAGTCAGTAGCGCTCTTGAAGGTGATGCCTCTGCTGACGAGTTTTTCCTTTAGCGTCAGGTAGTTTTCTATAATACCGTTGTGTATGAGTGCCAAGCGGCCGGAGGCAGAATAGTGGGGGTGGGCATTTGTGCTATTGGGCTCGCCATGAGTGGCCCATCGCGTATGAGCAATACCTACACATCCAGTGGTGTCCTTTTCTTCGCAGAATGACTCTAAATCGGCTACCTTGCCTTTGGCTTTATATACGTTGAGCCCGCCGTTTTCGCTAATCATTGCCACACCGGCGCTATCATAGCCTCGGTATTCCAGTCGCTTTAGTCCTTTAATTAAAATGGGATAAGCACGTTTAGTGCCAATGTAACCTACTATTCCGCACATGTCAGTAATGGATTGTTTGTTATTTTCCTTAGTTTAATTTGTCACTTTGTTTAAAAACAATGCAAAAATAATACATTTTGATTAAACTGCAAACGAAATTTAATCAAAATGATAACAAAAAGACGTTGTTTCTGTTGCCAATAATAGACTATCGCCTTTTTGCTCAGCAAAATAGGGGGCTTACTTCTCTATTTTCATCAAGAGGAGTCCTATGACAATCCAGATAATCTCACGTACTCTACAGATAATGCTGACAAATATTCCTATGGTAGCAGAAAGTCCTAATGCTGCGATAGAAAGCGTGAAGCCGCCCTCCTGAACGCCTATCTGTAAAGGCAAAAAACCTATGAGGTTGGCAAAGAGGGAGGTGAAGGCTAGGATGAGTACGCTATGCAGGAAAGTGAGAATATAACCTTCTACACCTCCGCCGCAGTTAACGCCGACACTCAGGAGCATGAACATAATTTCAAGACTCTGCACGATGCGTGAGAGGTATTCTAGAAAGAAACTACTGTAAAAGGCTTTTTTGTCTTGCTGGTGTAGGGCTGCTATCTGACGATCTACGTTCTGCAGAGCTTCGGAATGCTTCTCTTGAAAGCGCTGACTCCAACCCTTAAGGCCAGGTATTCTGCCAATCAACCGGAGGGTCTTGATGACCAATCCGTGTTTGTAACCACGTGAGAACAGATAAAAGGCTACGAGACAGAAGACGAAAGCAATGCCAAGAAGTGTGCCATATAGGGTGTTAAGCTTTACATCGGGGTCGCCATATGCAACAAGGCCCAGCCAGATGAAGATGCTTGTAAACCAAAGCCAGAAGTGGGCAAAGATGTGCATCATGGCATAGAGGATGACGCTGGAGGTGGCCTCCTGCTTGTCTACATCGCGTGACAATTCCATGATGCGGTAAGGTTCGCCTCCTAGGCCACCTACGGGTGTGGCGTAGTTAAGAGCATAACCTGTAATGGTAAGTTTGAATATGCGCCAAAAGCCGACTTTGTCAGCATCCTTGCAGTTGCCACGTATAACCTGACGCCACGAGAGTGCATTGATGCCATAAACGAAAAACCAGATGCCAACGATGGGTATCATCCATTTGCCGGTTTTGCATATATGTTGCCACAACTCAGAGAAACTTACATCTAAGTCGTATATCATCACCACCAAGAAGACAACTCCTACGAGGAAGAGAAGGTTGTTGATGCGTTTCTTAGTCCACTGCATAGTTTAAATGTAGAGTGAAGAATGAAAAGTGAAAATTTTTCTTTTTTTTGTTATCGTTCAAGACTATCTGCAACGCGTTTGCAGAAACCTTCGTGACGATGTCTGATCCAACGGCAGAAAAACTCCATGCAAGTAACCTCGAATACAATAAAGTAAACGGATGGTAAATCAATCAGGCAAAAGAGAATGAAGAACGCCGTGCGGAAGTTGAAGGTAAGCATTCCGTTCCATTTCATAAGCTTTAAGGATTCGGCATGTAACTCTTCGCGCACCTCGGCTGGCATGTTGTTTGCAGAGCCGAATTCCTCTTTCATTACGCGCATAAGGCGTTGAAATTGAGGGGTTGCCTTTTCCTGCTGGCGGGTATATGAAATGTAAGATTTCAAGAATATCTTCCAGAGACGGTTCCCCTTGGTTGGGGTGGCGTCATATTCCTGCTGTTGCTGCTCGGAATTTACCAACTCGCTTCCCTTCTCGCCTTTCAAGAAAAAGAGGTGTGTCTGAATGTAATAGTCGGCAATGCGCTGCTGTCCGCTCATACTGTAAAAACCAGAGATGAGAACAAATACAAACAGGATGCCTGTAGCAATGAGCGCATTGGTAGGAGTGTCAGCAATTCCAAAGAAATTAAACTCCAAGCTATGATGGCAATAGAAACGATAGGTCAAGGCAATGTAGATGGGGACGAACCAAGTGGGACCTGCCAGTCCGTCAAGAATACGGCCCATGCGCGACGACTTCCCCGTCATTCGAGCCAACTGTCCGTCTGTACAGTCGTAAACATCAGCCCAGATGAGTAGGAAGATAGCCAGGAGGTTGAACCAGAGGCCGCTCATGCCCTCATAATAATAACATCCGTGAGCAAAGAAGATGCAACTTGCGGCACCAATAATCATGGAGAGGACGGTAACTGTATTGGGGTGGATGTCAAATTTTGCGAACCCAAGTGCGCAATAATATGCCAGTGGACGGACAACGCGAATGTCCAACCAATCGTCTGTTTCGGAAGATTTTAATGTAGATAAAACTTTTTCTTTCATATCGTGACAAATGTCGTTTTTTACAGCGTGCAAAATTACGCCAAAAAAACTAAAGAGCAAAATATTCGGGGAAAGTATTTTGTTATCCCGTGATTTCTATGTACCTTTGCATCAATATTAATATATGAAAAAAAGTTCTACAAAGAATATGAATTATCTGGATAGAAATGAATTTAACTTCGAGCCGTCTGAGAAGGTGGTTGAAGCCATAAAGAATTTTAAACCTGAAACGCTTTGTTTTTATACCCGCATATACGATCAGGGCAAGAAAAGTGTAATATCTGTAAGACTTTCCGAAATCTATCATGTACCCGAGGAACAGGTGTTGCTGGGGTATGGTGGTGAGGAGATGCTAAAGAATGCCATTCATTACTTCCTGATGGAGGGTAATAACAAGACCATCCTGATTCCTGAGTTCTCATGGTGGTATTATAATCGTGTAGCCGGTGAGTGTGGTGGTAACTTTGAGATGTACCCTTTGTATGAGACAGGTGATACCTTTGCTTATAATGTGAATGAGGTAATAGAGTATACTAACCGCGTACATCCCCGTATGCTGTTGCTGGCTTCACCCAACAATCCAACGGGTAACAGCCTGACTAGCGAAGAGATTGGTAGGATTATGGAGAACATTCCTGCCGACACAATGGTGTTGGTTGATGAGGCATATGCAAGCTTTATTACATCGGATACTGATTATATCGCTCCTTTGGTGAATAAGTACAACAACCTTATCATTTCGCGTACTCTCTCTAAGTTCTATGGTCTTCCTGGTTTACGTGTAGGTTTTGCTTTCATTGGCGCCGGACATAATCAGTTCTTGTCATACTGTAATAAATATTTGGGTTACAACCGTTTCTCTGAGGCTGTAGCTCTTGCCGCATTGGAGAGTGACGAGCACTATCGTCGTGTAGCTGATGAGATGGAATGGGATCGTCAACTCTTTAAGAAGGAATTGGGCGATTTGCCAGGTTTCAAGGTATATAAGAGTGTGGCAAACTTTATTCTTATCAAGTATCCTGTAGAGATTAAAGAGGCGTTGCAGAAAGCTTTGGCCGATCAGAACTACAAGATCAAGTTCATGACTGATAAGGGACTGGAAGATTGTTTGCGTATCACATTGGGTAGAAAAGAGCAGATTCAGGTTGTCGTAGATACCATCAAAAAAGTTTATTTGAACAAGTAAACATTAAGTTAAGATATTAATGAAAGCAATTATATTGGCAGCGGGCATGGCTTCAAGGCTACGCCCGCTTACTCTTACTACTCCTAAGAGCTTGCTGAAGGTGGGCGAGCGTTCGCTCTTGCAGCGCAGTATGGATGCCCTTATTGCCAATGGCGTAAAGGAGTTTTGTGTTGTAACCGGCTATCTGCATGAGATGATAGAGGATTTTGTGCGGAAGCAGTATGCCGACAGTATAAAGCTTACCTTCATATATAATAAGGTATATGAGACGACAAATAATATCTACTCCCTATGGTTGGCTCGTCCTTTTGCAGAAGGTCAGGAAGTGTTGTTGCTGGATAGTGACCTGCTTTATGATCCTCTGATTGTAACACGTGTGTTAGCTTCAGATGCGCCTAATGTGCTTACACTCATCAGACACGAGTTGGGTGAAGAGGAAATGAAGGTGGTAACAGACGAAAGGGGTAGCATCAAGGAAATAAGCAAAACCTGTAACCCTGCTAATGCGGCTGGAGAGAGTTTGGGCATTGAGAAGATGGGAGTTGAATACACAAAGGCTCTCTACAAGGAACTGGAGCCTATGATGAACGAAGAGCATTTGGAAAATGTATTCTATGAACGTGCCTTCGAACGTCTTATCCCTCAGGGACACACGTATCAGGTCTTGGATGTTACGGAATTATTCTCTTGTGAGTTGGATACCATAGAGGACTTCGAGAATGCAAAGGCAAAGATTCCTGCAAGTCTCTTTTAATCAAGAAATAAACAACAAGAAAGGAGCCGCTTCAAAATAAAGAGATTACCTGAAAGTTTTTTGTCCGTCCTGTGCGAACTCTTTGTTCGTCCCGTGCGGACTTGGTGTCCGTCCCTTACGGACTATACTTACCTAAGGTATATCTTTATTTTGAAACGGCTCCTTTCTTGTGTTATGGAGTTTAGCTTACTTCAACGCATTGATGGTCTCTTGCAGAGCTGCAATCTTACTCTCTGCATCTGATAGTTTCTTGCGTTCCAGTTCTACTACCTGGGCAGGAGCATTCTGAACAAAACGCTCGTTTTGAAGCTTCTTCTGAATACCCATCATAAAGCCTTGCAGACGCTTAATCTCTGTCTCTGCCTTTTCAATCTCCGCCGCAGCATCTATCAGGTTGCCCAGAGGTACGGCATATTCTTCTGTACCGATAAGGAAGGACTGGGTACCCTCGCTCTTCTTCTCTACGATAGCAATCTCAGAGAGGCCTGCCAACTTCTGAATGGTATCGGCCCATGTGGTATTGTCGGCACCAACAGGAGCTTCTAGCTTCAGTGGTTCGCGGGGTGAGATGTTCTTGCTCTGACGGATAGCACGAACACCAGAGATAACCTGCTTGGCGTGCTCGAACTGAGCAATAAGCTGGGCGTCAGCCTCTGAAGGAGCAGCAAGAGCTAATGTGCTGACCATGATACTTTCGCCTTCCTTGCGTTCTGCAATGTGCTGATACAACTCTTCTGTGATGAAAGGCATGAAGGGGTGGATAATTTTCATCAACTGCTCGAAGATATCCAGTGTAGCTTGCAATGTGGCAGCATCGATGGGGGCCTGATAAGCGGGTTTAATCATCTCGAGATACCAGCCAGAGAATTCGTCGGTGAACAACTTAAAGGCTGTCATCAATGCCTCGTTGAGACGATACTTGCTATAGAGATCGTTGATTTCTGCAACGGCGGCTCGAATGGTAGCTTGCATCCATGCAATGGCTTTCTTGTTTGCCTCGGGCTGTGCGATATCTGCCTTCTCCCATCCCTTTACCAGACGGAAGGCATTCCAGATCTTATTACAGAAGGCAGCTCCCTGCTGGCAGAGGTCTTCCTTGAAGAGAATGTCATTACCTGCGGGAGCAGCAAGCAGCATACCCATACGTACGCCATCGGCTCCGTACTTCTCGATAAGACCTATGGGGTCAGGACTGTTGCCAAGA
>DLBF01000014.1 GCA_002494215.1 Prevotellaceae bacterium UBA7028 | reverse complement strand
CATACTCGTTGATGCTGACACTGACAGGGATACCTGGGAATGAAATAATCTCGGCCAAGGCCAGCTGCAGGATGATGCGATCCATCAATGCCACACGGTTGATGTCCCACTTGCGGGTAGTGGATGCAATCAAATCGTAGTAGTAGTCCTTATTGGCAATGGCCTTCTGCAACAAACGTATAGCAAATTCCTGATCAGAGGAGTCTCTATACTCCGGCATCAATGGCTGGTCGTCAGTACTGTCAACAGTGAATCTGTTTATAGTCTTAAGAACAAAGGTATCAACAATCACCTTATCGTCATTCCAATAAAGATCCATCTCCTCCAATACAGCATCCAACTCTTCATTATTGCAAATAAGATGGCGGTAAATCAAGCGCCAAACCTCCCTATCCTCTTCATAGGAATTCTTGCTTGAATCCATATACATCTTATAGAACTCACTCTCTTCAATTTTGGTGTACAAAGAACGCACGAACTCCTCCTGGTCAGCCCAGTCGAAGCGTTGGTTATCTCTGAATTCCAGCAACTGCTTGTTAGATTCCAGCTGCAACATGAAACGGTTGTCAACAAACTTTGTGCTCAGTGCATCCTTCTCACCAAGACGTTTTGCTCTACTCTGGCGCATCTCCAACGTACGCAATGCCATACGATTCAACTCCACCATAAGCAGCAGCATTGTATTATAAAGAGCATAAGCTCTGGATAAACTCATAAGCAACTCTTTCTCTGCCGCTGCAGGATTCTTGCTTCCACTCTGATAATAGGAATAGGCTATTTGAACGAGTTTCAGTCGAATTAATTCGCGATTTATCATATCTTTACACTTAAAATGAGGGTACAAAAGTACTCATTTTGCCCCATATAGGCAATTTTTCGGCATTTTTTTTGGAAGATTAAGAAAATATGAAGAATTTTGAACCTCATTTAAGTATTTGCAGACATGGAATCAAACAAAAAAACGCAAACCGAGAACGATAGTAATATCCTGTTTTCTAAAGCTGTCAAAGCCGGACAGCGCATCTATTATGTAGATGTAAAGATGAACAGGAAAGACGAGATGTACCTCAGCATTACCGAAAGCAAGAAACTGGTTTCCGGCACAACGGAAATGCCACAATATAATTATGAGAAGCATAAGATTTTCCTCTTCAAGGAGGATTTCCAAAAGTTTCAGGAAAGTCTGACCGAGGCTATCAACTACATCAATAGCCAGCAGGGGTCAGCAGAGCAGAGAAGCCAGGAAGAGGGTGAAATTAACATCGATTTAGACTTCTAACATTCCATTTCGAAAGATAAAAATGCATTGTTGTACAAAATAATTCAATATTCATAATTGATAATCCATAATTATTTTATACCTTTGCACCCGCTTTTGAAGCCGTGTGATGGCGAATTAAGCAATATTAAACTTAATTTAGAGTAACACAAAAACAAAAAACAATGAAAAGTATTGACGTAAAAGGTACTGCCCGTCCTAACACAGGAAAGAAGGCAAGTCGTGAGATCCGTAAGGCTGGTGCTGTTCCCTGCAACCTCTATGGCGAGGCTAAGGGTGAGAACGGTCTGCCCGTTGCAGTAAGCTTCACCGCTACTCAGGAAGAGTTGCGTAAGCTGGTTTACACTCCCGATATCTACAGCGTAAACCTCAACATCGACGGTAAGGAGTGCAAGGCTATCATGAAGGAGCTTCAGTTCCACCCCGTAACAGACGCTCTGCTGCACGTAGATTTCTACGAGATCACCGAGACCAAGCCCATCGTAATGGAAGTTCCCATCAAATTGAACGGTTTGGCAGAAGGTGTTAAAGCCGGTGGTAAGCTGGCAGCCAGTGTACGTAAGCTCAAAGTTAAGGCTCCCTACACCGCAATACCCGAGAAGTTGAATATCGACGTTACCAACCTCGGTCTGGGTAAGACCATCAAGGTTGGTGAGTTGAGCTTCGAAGGTCTGGAACTTGTTACCAGCCCCAGCGTTGTAGTATGCCAGGTTAAGATGACACGTAGCGCCATGAGTGCTGCTGCCAAGGCTCAGGAATAAGCCCTTAACATTGCATTATAAAGGCGGCACACTATGCCGCCTTTTATTTTTCAAAACAATGAAACTCATTAAGAATATTCTCTCACTTCTATTCCACTCAAAGAAACAAAAAGAGGCAGAAGAAGAGGACAATGTTATGAAATATCTGATTGTAGGACTGGGCAACATAGGCCCTGAATATGTAGGAACTCGTCACAACATAGGATTCCGTATTGTTGATGAACTGGCACAATCAGCCGGTGCTCAGTGGGAAGACAAGCGCTACGGCTTCATAGCCCGCATGCGTGCCAAGAATGCTCAGCTCATTCTGCTTAAGCCCAGTACATACATGAACCTCTCTGGCAACGCTGTCCGTTACTGGATGCAGCAAGAGAAGATTGAATTGCAGAACCTTCTGGTTGTCGTCGACGACCTCAGCCTGCCCGTAGGAACAATCCGAATGAAGCAGAACGGCAGTGCAGGCGGTCACAATGGACTCAAGCATATAGCTCAGATGCTGGGAACAGAAGGATACAACCGACTGAAGTTCGGCATCGGAAACGATTTCCCCAAGGGAGCTCAGGTTGATTTCGTGCTGAGCAAGTTCAGTCCCGAGGACGAGAGTATCATTGAGAAGAAAGCACCTATCTGTGCCGACGCCATCAAAGCCTTTGCCCTTAGCGGCATGCAGTTCGCCATGTGTAACTACAATAACAAATGAACAACGAGGCTCGCATCGACAAATGGCTATGGGCAGCCCGCATCTTTAAGACACGAACCATCGCTGCCGCCGCCTGCAAGAAAGGGCAGGTTAGCCTTAAGGGTAGTACCGTAAAGGCAAGTCGCATGATTAAGGTAGGAGATATTATTGATGTGCGCAAGCCGCCAGTAACCTACTCCTTCCGCGTTCTGCAGGCCATAGAGAGACGCGTGGGTGCCAAACTCATTCCGGAAATCCTGGAGAATGTTACACCCCCCGAACAATACGAGATCTTAGAGATGAACAAGATTAGCGGCTTCATAAACCGCGCAAAGGGAACCGGTCGCCCCACCAAGAAAGACCGACGTTCACTTGATGAATTCCAAAGTGAAGTACCGGAATTCTTCGGTGACTTTGATTTTGACCTTGATGAATAAAATACCCCTAAAAAACATGAGATACTATTGGATAATACTTTTTGCAACCATTACAACAGTTTGTCGGGCTACCGACTATGTTATTGAGACAACCGAACCGCGTCAGACCATCCAACATTTTGGAGCCTCTGACGCCTGGTCGATGCAGTTCATTGGTCTTTGGGACAATGAAGAAGAACAACAAAAGATTGCCGACTGGCTTTTCTCTGTCGAGGATGATACCAAAGGACAACCCAAGGGCATCGGTCTATCCGTATGGCGCTTTAATCTGGGAGCCGGCAGTGCAGAACAAGGCGAAGCCTCTCAGATAAAGCCCGGCACACGTACAGAATGTTTCCTGACCAAGGAAGGTACCTACGACTGGACGAAACAACCCGGCCAACGTAATTTCCTGCGATTGGCCAAGGAGCGCGGCGTGCCCTACTTCCTGGCTTTTCTCAACTCGGCCCCCGTCTATTTTACAAAAAACGGTATTGCCACCAATACAGGACGTGGCGGCACCATCAACCTGAAGGAGGATTGTTACGACGACTTTGCACGCTTCATGGCAACATCCCTCAAAGGGTTGGAGGAACATGAAGGCATCCACTTCGACTACCTCTGCCCCGTTAACGAACCTGATGGCAGTTGGAATTGGCAAGGTCCCAAGCAAGAAGGTTCGCCTGCCACACATAGAGAGATAACACGACTGACACGAGAAACAAGCAAAGCTCTCGCAGAGCAAGGCCTCAACACCCAAATTCTTATGGATGAGTCCAGCGACCTGCGCTGTCTATTAGGCATTCATCAGACCGACTGGCAACGCGGAAATGCCATCAGTTCTTTCTTTTCCGAGGACAGCACGCTAACCTACGTAGGCAATCTGCCTAATGTTCCCCATTTGATGGCTGCCCATAGCTACTGGACCAATACCCCCATACCTTATATGAGGAAGATACGTGAACAGCTCCGAGATACCTGCAAGAAGTTTGGCATAAAATTCTGGCAGACAGAAATCTGCGTTATGAGCAACGACAAAGAGATTGGCGGCGGACAAGGATACGACTTCGGCATGAAGACCGCCCTCTATGTAGCCCGTGTTATTCATCACGACCTCACGTATGCCGATGCTGAAAGTTGGTCGTGGTGGCGTGCTTGCGGCGGCGACTACAAAGACGGGCTTATCCGCATCTATGATGAAGAGCAGCGTGCCCGCGACTCCAAACTGCTTTGGGCATTGGGAAACTACAGCAGGTTTATCCGCCCTGGCGCCACTCGTTACAACATCACCTCCACTCAGGAAGAAGATCCATACGGATTAATGGTCTCTGCCTACAAGAACCAGAACGGCAAATGGGTTTGCGTTGCCATCAATTATGCTGATGATCCACAAGATTTCCAACTTTCGTTCTCTGATAAGAAGAAAAGAAAGTGGCAGATTTACCGTACCAGCGATGCAGAAGGTGAAAACCTGAAACCCATAGGCTATTGCAAAGGTAAAACACGACTTTCAGCCCGTAGCATTTCTACTTTTGTGGAGATATAAAGAAAATGGCAACCACCTTGGCGACAAGGGCTTTTACCTGCAAGAATCTACCTTTTGGAAAACAGAAAAGGGAGCCGCAACTCCCCATCTGTTAGTTATTGATTTAGGTTCCGTTCAGAACGTCTGCGGTATAGAGTATCTTCCTCGTGCAGAACAAGGTGCTCCTGGCAGTATCAAAGACATTAAGATCTACCTGTATAAGTAACGGAATTTCTTTCCGTTCTGAATATATATGGCTCCTGGTTGCAATTTATCAACCTTGCGACCAAGGAGGTCATATATCGCGTCTTCATCATCATTGTGAATTATGAATTGTGAATTATGAATTGATTCAATGCCATCTATGAAGTCCTCCAAATCGCCTACTATAGAACCAAAGTCTGCCCAAGGAGAATTCAGATAATCATCAAGGGCACTTGCATAGACATGGATGGTAGGCTTGCTCGAGAAGAGGTAGCTAGCAATGGTAGGAGGTGTGAGTGCCTTTACATAGGCATCCTTAACGGCAGAGCTGTAGAATATGCCCTGATCCATTGTCTTAACACCGCTACCGACAACTACGGACGTCAACTGATCGCAGTAGGCAAAGGCATCGCCGCCTACACTGGTAACCTTGTCAGGTATCTCTATAGACTTAAGACCTGAACTGGAGAATGCATTAGACCCAATAGAGGTAAGAGTCTGCGGCAATTTGAAAGCAATAATCTTCTTTACATTCTGGAAAACATTGCTCGTAATAGAATTAATCTTGGCTTTATCCAAATCTATGGACAGAAGGTTCTCCTTAGTTACAAGCTGCTTCATATAGTTTATGTCCGTTGAATTGATCGGACCGCTTACGCCAAGCTTAATAACCTGATTGTTCTTCAACTTCGACTTAAGTGTTCCTGCAGCAGACGTCTCGACGTATTCGGTTCCATCCATATTCACGGCCTTGGTAACCTCGTGTAATGTGCCGTCTGCATCATAGGAATAGATAGTCCAATCAGTGCCCACGATACTGGGGATACATAGGTTCTTGGAGTTGGAAGCATACTTGATATTATTCTCTCCATCCAGCATTAGGAAGCCCAGGCCCCCTACTCCCTCCATTGCATAGAGCGAGTCGGCCTGCAGATAAACATACTCAGAAGGTGCACAAGCTCCAGGCAAGTAGCTGGTGAACTGACCAAGATCGCCACACTGACCTACCTGGTCAAATCCATTACGCTTTCTGCCTGCTGCCTGCAGGAAACCAGTAGAGAGTACATAGTCGGCACGGTCTTCCACAAAGATTATCTCGCGGTTCTTCTTGGCATATTTGGAAATATTGGATTTTGTGGAAGCAATATTAGACTTCGTTACAGCTATGGGATGAAGGCCGTAGTCTTCTAATGTACTTCCACTCTTGATAGGCTCAAAGAATCCCCAGATGGTAAAGAAGTCCGTTAGGTCTTCCTGAGCAACCTGGCACACCTTACGTACGAACTTCAATCCGCCATTGTTGTTATTTGTTGAATTATAGAGTGTCAAGGGGTCTTTACGTAGAGCCTTGAAGAGTTCGGGATAGAACGAAGTGTTCTTCTGTCCCAAATGATAATACAGATAGAGATCCCAGTAGAAACGCAAGCGGCTGTTCACATCTCTGTAGTAGAAAGGTTCACGGCGTGCATATTCGTCCATCACAGTTGAGAGGGTTGATCCGCCAGACGAGTTAAGACCACCGAGATAGCGCACAAGATTCGAGAAAACATTATTCGAAGCCTCCGTACATCCCTCCACATTGATAGCCCGCTGGTTGTTATGACCACACTCGTGACCAGCGCACCAGTCATCCATATTACTATTGGTGGCATCCAGACAGTTCCTGATACATGCAATGCCATTGTAGCTGGTTCTGTAAGGTGTGGAGTTAGCATATCCGGCATCACTCTCCTCACCTTCGATAGCAAAGTTCGGATTGTTGTAGTAGATGGGATAGATAGCCTCACCGCCTGTCAGATACCAGGGATAACCAGCCTTCTTACCTGTTGCTACTTCCTCTGTCATACCCATCAGGTTCTTCTCCCATACCGCAACGCTATCAAACCAGCAGATGCTCTTGTTCATCTTGGATGAAGAAGTGAACACTTCCTTGTAGGAGGCCGTCTTCAGATTGTAAAGCGAGTGTGCGCCTCTCACCGTGAAGCGATTTAATTTGGCAGCCCTTAGAATCTTCAGGTAGTCGGTAGAAGTATGGAAATTAACATCGTAATAGCCATTCACTTTCCCACCCTCGATGTGAATCTTCATATCAGGCCACTGATCCAAGGTTTTCTTCATCGACCTGGTGTCGGCAGTATATACAATGTAATAGAGAGCATTCTTTGTTCCCTCGATAATATTCAAGCCCTTCGCTAACTTTGTACCCATCGTAGCATTGGTGATAAGGTCGTTCTCTACACAGCCTGCAAAGTACAAGGTGGCATCAGAGGGGATGTCGCTGTCCACAAAGACATAAATCTCATCGCCATTATTCTCGGCATATATACCTGTAGGGTTACCCATATAGGAACCGCCGGAAGACATCATCTTGTCATTCCAATAGTTGGCATCGCTGTATGGCTTGTAAGTATGAACGCGGAATCCCTCCTCGTAAGTTGCCCAGGACTGGTTCTTTACCTTCAGGGCGGTGGTTATCATCAGCTCAGGCATTCCGTCTGCTGTCAGGGCGGCAGTCAAGTCATCGTCCGACATAGCCTGATATTCAGGTTTCAACTGCGTACAAGCTGCATCCTCGAAGTACTTGCCATTCATAGCCTTGGCCACGGTGTTAGGATCCGCTTCCATTGAATAGTAGTTCTCCAGTCCGCCTACGACAGTACCTAATCCATTCCAATCCGTTGCCTTATAGTCCGACAGAACCACAGAATAGACATAAATCTTGGGATTAGAGCCAAACAGATAGTAAGGAACAGCAGGAGGATTGACGGGTTTCACATAGGCATTCTTGACTTCAGAAGACCAAAAAACGCCCTGGTCCATCTGTTTTACCTTGGCACCAATGACAACATCGGCCAACGAAGAGCAATAGGCAAAGGCATCCATTCCCAAACGGGTAACTGAGTTGGGAATATCGATTGACTTGAGTCCCGTCCGAGAGAAAGCGTTGCTCTGAATGGATGTCACAGTTGTGGGCAGAATCATCTCTTGCAGATTAGCACATTCCGTGAACATCTGTTCACCAATCACATCGTTTGCCGTAGTGAATGTTCCATAGTAAGCCTCTCCACCACTAACGATCCGGACTTCCGACCAGTCGATTGATGTTACTGTACCAGCTGTTACCAATGAGCGGATATACTTGATATCCGTTCCATTGATAACACCGGTAACCTTTAATTTCGTCTCACAATTGGTCAGTAAGGTGGAAAGCGTTCCTGCTTCACTTACATTAACCTCTGTTACAGACCACGCGTTTAAGGAGCAGAGAAAGGCAATGCCCCAAAGCAATGCCTTAATGGTTCTCTTTTTTGTTTTCATGATAGTGTCTATATTGGTTTATTTTATAATCTTCTGTCCGTTTTGGATATATATGCTTCCTGCCTGCAGTTCTGACACCTTCATTCCCTGCAGGTTGTAGATGGCTCCGTCCGAATCTTCCTCAGAAGAGATTTCCTCGTTAGGAGCATCTATTGCTGTGATAACCTCGCAGTTTTCCAGGTCACCAACAATATTGCCAAATTCAGCCCATGCAGACTTCTGGTATTTAGCCAAGTCTTGTGAATAGACATGGATGATTGGCTCGCTTGAGAAAAGATAAGCAGAAATTGATGGAGGTGTATGAGCCTTTACATAAGCATCCTTTATCTTTGACTCATAGAACACACCCTGATCCAGGGTTCTCACCTTCTCGCCTATTACAACAGAGTTTAGGTTGTCGCAATAAGCAAATGCATCACCACCAACGCTGGTCACCTTATCGGGAATCACGACTGTATTAAGACCTGTCCTAGAGAAGGCATCTGAGCCAATACTGGTCAATGTTGAGGGGAACTTGATAGAGACAAGTTTCTTAATACCTTGGAAGGCATTAGAGGAAATGTTGCTGGTTCTACTCTTTTCCAAGTCGATGGATTGCAGATTCTCGGTGCTGACGAGTTGCTTCATATAATTGATGTCATTAGCATTAATCGAGCCACTGACAACCAACTTAATGGCCTGTTTGTTCTCCAGCTTTTTCTTGAGAGTTCCAGCCATAACAAGCTTGACGTACACAGTACCATCACCAGCCTTTGGCACCTCATGCAAGACACCACCCTCATCGTATGAATAGATGGTCCAGTCTGTTCCCACGTCGGTGGGAATACAGAAATTCTTGGAATTGGCAGCATACTTCAGCTTGCCTTCACCGTCCAGCATCACAAAGCCCAGACCACCTTCACCCTCGAGAGCGTAAAGCGAGTCGGACTGGAAATAGGTGTATTCTGATGGCTTGCTGGCACCAGGCAGATAGCTGGAGAACTGACCCACGTCGCCACACTGGCCTACCTGGTCGGAGCCACGACGCTTCTCGCCAGCCTTGCTAGCCAAGAAGTTGGTTGTGGGCAAGTATTCAACACGTTCATCGATGAAGATAATCTCGCGATTCTTCTTGGGATACTTGGCTATGGCAGCCTTCGTGCTATTGATATCGGACTGTGTAACAGCAATGTTATGGCGGCCATAATCCTCGATGGTTGTTGCCTTAATAGGCTCGAAGAATCCCCAGATGGTAAAGAAGTCTGTCAGGTCTTCCTGAGCAACCTCGCAGACCTTACGCACGAACTTCAGGCCACCGTTTCTGTTATTAGATGAATTGTATAGCTTCAGAGGATCCTCGCGCAAAGCCTTGAAAAGTCGGGGGTAGAACGATGTATCCTTCTGTGCCATGTGGTAGTACAGATAGAGCTGCCAATACATACGATATGCATTGTTACCAGACCTGAAATAGTAAGGTACATGGTGTGCAAAATCTTCCATAACAGTAGAAAGGGGGGCTCCCGTTGGCGTATTAAGGCCATCATGTAAGATGGTCAGGAAAGTAAACAGACTGTTAGACACCTCAGTACCACCCTCCAGATTGATAGCTCCTTGGTTATTGTGGCCACACTCATGGGCAGCACAGTTGTCGTCCATCTCTGGATTATTGGCATTCATACAGTTTTTGATACAATTCAAACCGTTATAAGAAGTTCTGTAATCTGTAGAGTTTGCATAACCGTCATCTTCTTCCTCACCTTCAATAGCGAAATTGGGGTTGTTGTAGTAAATGGGGAAGATGGCATCACCGCCCGTCAGGTAGAAAGGTGCACCGGCACGCTTGCCTGTGGCAACGCTTTCGCAGAATCCCATCAACTCCTTCTGCCATACGGCCACACTGTCGAACCAAAGGATGCTCTTGTCTATAGTACTTGGGAAGACACTTCTGTAAGATGCAGTCTTGAAGTTGAACAAGGACTGGCCACCCTTTACGGTAAAGCGATTGTGGGTAGCAGCCTTCAGAATAGCCTTATAATCGGCATCGCTACGACGGGTTACATCATAGTATCCGTTTACAACACCGCCCTCAACGTGAATCTTTATCTCTGGCCACTGATCCAGAGTTTTTTTCATGCTCTCGGTATCAGCAGTATATAAGATGTAATAGAGCGCATCCTTTGTTCCGTCTATGATATTCAAGCCCTTTACCAGTTTCTGACCAGTCTTAGCAGAATAGATTAGCTGGTTTTCTACACAACCTGCAAAATACAAGGTTGCATCGCTGGGGATGTCGCTATCCACAAAAACGTAAATCTCATCACCGTCATTCTTGGCATAGATACCCGTTGGGTTACCCATGTAAGAGCCGCCTGTACTCATCAGCTTATTGTTCCAGTAGCTGGCATCGCTATAAGCCTTGTAGTCGTGGATACGGAAATCCTGCTCGTACTTAGCCCATTGTCCGTCCTTCACCTTTATGGCAATGTTAATCATGAAGTCAGGCATGCCGGCCTCAGTAAAGGCCTTTGTCAGTTCCTCGTCCGTCATAGCCTGGTATGCTGGCTTCAACTGGGTGCAGGCAACATCCTCAAAGAATTCTCCGGCTTTGGTTCTGGCGTTAGTATAAGAATCCACCTCCATAGGATAGGTCTTCTCCAGATTACCTGTTACGGTTCCGTAACTCTTGAATTCACTATTCTTGTAATCTGTCAAGGAAGAGGTATATACACAAAAGGTAATAGTTCCTTCCGGATTATAGAACATCCAATTATCAGCCATTGCAGGAGGTGTTACCGGCTTCATATAAAACTTGGAAACAGGCGAACAATAGAATGCACCTTGCTCCATACGTCTAACGGAATTACCAACAATAACCTTCTTCAATGAATTACAATAAGCGAAAGCATCCTCTCCAATAGATGTAACACTATTAGGAATATCTATTTCTGTGATTCCACAACCAGAGAAAGACCTATCCTTAATAGATTTCAGATTTGAAGGAAGCAATATAGTTTTCAGTTTGATAAAATCCTGAAACATATATTTACCAATCACATTATTCTCTGTCTTGTAGCTTCCGAAGTAAGCCTCACCTCCACTTACGATGTTCACTCCTGACAAATCCAATGAAGTTACGGTTCCTGCGCTAATCAGCTCACGCAGGTACCTCACATCAGTACCATTGATAGAACCTGTAATCTTCAGCTTGGCATCACTGGTGGGCAACAGAGTCTGCAGTGTTCCTGCCTTCTCTACGTTGATTTCAGAATCTGCCCATGCACAAATAGCACAGACGCTGACTAAAAGCGTCAGCAACATCCTGCTGATTTTAATACAATCTTTTTTCCTTTTCATGTTGTTTTTCTATTATTTGATTTAAAGTTGGTTTGTTTTCTGATGGTATAACCTAGCTGAGCTAGTTTGAACTAGCTATACTAGTCCTACTAGCCCTACTGGTTAATCTTAGCAGTTGATGCTAAGCACAAAGCGGGTACCCTTGGTGAACTCCGGGTCTATGCTCAGGTCACCATTCATGCGGATAGCCATCTGTTGGCAGATAGGCAGGCCCAGACCATCGCCCTCTGTCAGGTCACGAACCTCCAGGAAGGGCTTGAAGACATCCTCGCGCTTCTCCTCTGGAATCTGCGAACCTGTATTGGATACCAGGAACTGGAACTTATGTACGCTACGTTTCTTGAAATCCAGATGTATATGACCGCCCTCAGGTGTATATGCAACGGCATTGTTCAGCAGATGCAGCAAGATATGGCTGACAAACTCTTTGTTGAAAGTAGCGCTCATCTTGGGAGCATCAACAGCCAGCACCACACCATTGCGCTCCTTGCCGCGAACCTGATTCATCAGCTCCTCACAGAAAGCAGGCAGACTAATCTCCTCCTTCTCTACTGCTTCTCCCATACCAGACTCCAGTTTAGAGAGTGTCTGTATGTGCTCAGAGAAATCAAGTAGGGCTTTTACCTCAGGCTGCTGAGTGTTCAGTTTACGCAAGGCAGGAGTCATCTGGGCTGATATATTGCTGGTGAACTTAGCCTTCAAAGCTATGTTCTCGCCCAACAGGCGGATAGTCTTCTTTTGCTTACTTGTAAGAGCCAACAAGCGCAATACGAAAAGAGCGCCTATCACCAATACAGCAGCCAACACGGCGGTCAGCACACACAGGGCAATGATGATACCCTGACGGGTAGCCAGCTTACCATCTTTCTCGGCAATCTCTTTCTCGCCAGCCTGAATCTGCTCCTTCAGGGCACCAGACACATCGGCCAACTTCAATGCAGCAGCAGAATCCTTCCAGGCAACATAGCCGCTATAGGCCTGTGCCACCATATTGGCACTACCCGACTTCTTACCACCATCTATCAGCATCTTATAGGCAGCATCAACTTTGTCATATTCCTTAGAGGCTGTCAGCTTGGCTGCCATCTCCTTAAAGACCTCATTACCCTTGGATGTCTGTCCAAAGGTGTAATAATAGATAGCCTTGTTGTAGAGCAGGTCGTTCTTTACCTTCTCATTGTCCGAGGCGCTGGCAAAGCGTTCCATCTTCTCCAGATGTTCCATAGCACTCTCGCTCCTGCGCATCTTCATGTACATATTCATTCTGATGAGCGAAGCTCTATAGCGTGCGGCAGCCTTGCCCTTAGCGTCCAATTGGGCGTTAGTCTGAATAGACTGTTCTATACCACGCAAACGTTCAAAAGCCTCTTTGTAACGTCCACCCGTTGCATCATTCTCGGCACGTTGCCACATCTCCTCTGTCTGAGCGTTTGCAACCATGCAAAACACCAGTATATTAACCAGTAATACAGCTATTTTCTTCATCATAGTGTCTTAATATTGACCATTAACTATGCAAAATTATAAAAAAACAAGACACCCGCAAAATAAATTAACCTTTTTCTGCTTTGCAGAAGCACGCCAACCATCAAGGAAGATTCCGAGAAAAAAGGAACTCCCAACACCCCTCTCTATCTTTGCCTTCGAAACAACAAAGCAAAAAACTATCCACCCCAAGAAATAAAAAGGCGAGAAACCAAGGAAAAAAACATTCTGACACAGGAAAACATCTTCTTTCCTTCTGCAAAACAATTTATTCTCACGTCGAGAGAATAAATTCTCACACCGAAAGAATATATTTTCACAACGTGAGAAATTATTCTCTCAGTGTGAGAATAAAATTTCCTACAGTCAAACAATATTAGTTACCCTGCCCAGAATCTTATTTGTAAAGCGGATCGATAAGGTTAAATCGTATTTACTGAACAATCACTTTCTTCCCGTTCTTCACGTATACCCCCTTCTTGCTTGGTTTGCAATGCTGCTTAGTGCCATCAAGAGCGTACCAAGCATTATCAGCATTCTTGTCAGTTACGCCTGTTGTCGTTGTTCCCGCCAGAGAATCTACGATAGGTTCTGGTTTCCATATCTTGAATGAGCCACAAAGGTGGAGCATTGACAGATAATGCACTAACCCATCGTAGTAACGGTACTGACCTTTTAGCGGTTTCACATTCCATGCCATCTCAAGGTTTCTCTTGACGGCATCTTCGTATTCCGGGTTGTTCAGCAAACAGTAGCAAGCCACGGCGTTGGCACCTGTCTCGCCAACTGTGTAGCTTTCGGAAGGGCTGCTACCGTCCCAGTTGAAGCGAGCGTGCTCGTAGTTATCTTCCTCAAAGAAGCCGATAAGCCTCTGTGCCATTATTTCCTGGCGTTCGGCATCTGCACCGAAAAGGTAGTAGTCCATGCCGAAGTTCATGGCGCATCGCATGGCATCATACATGTACTCGTGGGAATTGGTATTATAGGATGTACTCTTTGGCTGACCATTGAATTCGGTGTAGTCTGCAAACAGTCCCGTTCTTGAGTGTGATGACTTATAGAGGTGGTTGCGAGTAGCATAGGCAACCATCGACCACCTGTCTTGTTTGGTGTCTGACCAGCGTGAGAACAGATCAATGAATGCTGGCAGGTCGTAGGATGGGTCGGTGAAGTCTGTGCAGTTGTATGGCTGGAAGCAGATGACATTAAAAGACTCACTGAACAGCGAACCGCTGCCGTTTTTCCAGCATTTCTCCAAGATATATTGAGCATCGTCCATGTAGCTAGAGTCGTGCCAGCGGTTGGCAGCAAAGAGCAATGACATCATGAAATACATCTCGGCATCGGGCGCACAATTTTGGTCCCTCATGTATCCATCGGTTCCGCACAGCCATGCGAAGTAGCCATCCCATTGCCCGCTCTTATGCCACATGTGATTCTTGGCAAATGCCCATAGTTTGTCGAACTCCGCTTTATGGTTGGTCTGCACGGCAATCATCATGCCATAGCTCATGCCCTCAGAGCGCACATCATTATTACCTGTGTCAAGAATATATGCTTCGTACCCCCTGTCGAAATACACCTTCTCGTTGCTTTCACCCTTGAAGTAATGGTTCCACAACTGGTCGAGCTTTTCCTGAATCTCTTCGTCAGTCTTGCCGAGGCAGGTTTTGAACGGGCTGGTATAGTCGCCTGTATAGTAGGCTCCGCTGAAATCTTTGAAATCCTCCGGACCATAGTAGCCACCATTCTCATCGTAGAAATCTCTGGCACTTGCTGCTGTTGTCGCAAGTGCCAGTATCATTGTAAGGATTTTCTTTCTCAATTTTATCAATCTTTTTACCTATTGTTATTTTGTTTTTGATTCGCAACTATACTCCCCTTATCACTTCCCCGCTGTAATCCGACAGATATTGATGATGGTCTGCATGGCTTTCTCCATGCTCTGAACAGAGACGAACTCATGACGGCCATGGAAGTTAAGTCCACCTGCAAAGATGTTGGGGCAAGGAAGTCCCTTGAAGGATAGCTGAGCGCCATCCGTTCCGCCACGAATGGGGATGACCTTACAGAAACCGCATGCCTCTTCGATTGCCTGCTTGGCAATATCGGTGATATGAGGCTTGTCTGAGAGTTGGGAGAGCATATTGTAATATTGGTCGGCAAGTTCCAAAAGAACAGTTCCTGCACCATAACGCTGATTGAAACGCTCTACCATATCCATAAGGACTTTCTTACGCATCTCGAACATCTGACGGTTATGATCGCGAATGATATAGGAAAGCTTAGCCTCCTCGACCGTTCCCTGCATGCCCGTAAGATGATAGAACCCCTCGTAGCCCTCAGTCTTCTGAGGCACCTCGTTCTGAGGCATCTCCTGCGCAAACTCTGTGGCAATCAGCACGGCATTCACCATCTTATCCTTGGCATAGCCAGGATGTACGTTGCAACCCTTGACGGTTACCTTGGCACCAGCAGCATTGAAGTTCTCATATTCCAGTTCCCCAACCTCGCTGCCATCCATCGTATAGGCCCACTGGCAACCAAACTTCTCGACATCAAAAAGATGTGCTCCTGCACCAATCTCCTCGTCAGGATTAAAGCCTACACGAATCTTGCCGTGCTCAATCTCTGGATGCTCCTGCAGGTAAACAATAGCTGTCACAATCTCTGCAATGCCAGCCTTATCGTCAGCCCCCAAGAGGGTATGACCGTCTGTAACAATAAGGTCCTCGCCTATGTGATCCTTCAACTCTGGAAAAGCAGATACACGGGTAACGATATTCTGGGCAGCATCCAACACGACATCCTTTCCGTCGTAATTACGAATAATGCGCGGTTTGATATCGGCACCACTACAATCGGGCGAAGTATCCATGTGAGCAATGAAGCCTATGGTGGGCACAGGCTTATCCGTATTTGCAGGAAGGGTGGCATAGACGTAGGCATTCTCGTCCATCTCCACTTCTTCGAGCCCTAAGGCAATGAGCTCGTCGCGCAGATATTCTGCCAAAGCAAACTGTTTGCGAGTGCTGGGACAGGAAGCTGACTCTTCGCTCGATTGGGTATCGAAAGACACATATTTAAGAAAACGATCTACCAATTGGGTATTCATAATACAATAGTTTTTACGGTTTGACCTGCAAACTTACACTTTTTTTCTGACAACTCGACCGTTTCTCGTTATTTTTATTTAATTTTGCACATAAAACAAAAAAGGATGATAGACAGACTAACGGTAGATAAGATTCTGGATGCGGCAAACATCGTGGATGTAGTGTCGGACTTTGTGACACTAAAACGTGCCGGCGTCAACCTGAAAGGGTTGTGCCCCTTCCATGATGACAATACGCCATCCTTTATGGTCTCGCCTGCCAAGAACCTGTGCAAATGCTTTGCCTGCGGAGAGGGAGGAAGCCCCGTTCACTTCATTATGAAGCACGAACAACTCTCCTACCCCGATGCCCTGCGCTATCTGGCAAAGAAATACGGCATAGAGATTCAGGAGAAGGAGCTGTCTAAGGAGGAAATGGAATCTCGCAACGACCGCGACAGTATGTTCATCGTTAACGAATGGGCACGCGACTGGTTCCAGAACGAGCTGAACAACACTCCGGATGGAAAAGCCATAGGACTGGCTTACTTCCGCGGCAGAGGATTCCGTGATGATATTCTGAAAAGATTCCAAGTGGGATACAGTCCTAACAACCGCGAACATACACTGGCTGCCGATGCTTTGAAAGCCGGCTATCAGGAGAAGTTCCTGACCAACACGCCCAACGAGAAAGATACCAAGCTGAGCATTGGAACAGGCCTCTGCCTGAAGAACGAACAGGACGGCAAGTTGCGCGACCGCTTCCGCGGACGTGTGATATGGCCCATCTTTACTATGAGCGGACGTGTAGCAGGCTTTGGCGGACGCGTGTTGGATGCTGCCACCAAGGGTGTGAACGTGAAGTACATGAACTCGCCCGAGAGTCTTGTCTATAGTAAACGTAGAGAACTCTTCGGTCTATATCAGGCCAAGGAAGCCATACGCAAGCAAGACCTCTGCTATCTGGTAGAAGGCTATACGGATGTAATGGCCATGCACCAGCAAGGCGTAGAGAATGTAGTGGCATCCAGCGGCACAGCACTGACCAACGAGCAGATCAGGCTGATACACCGCATGACCAACAATATTACCGTTATCTTCGATGGTGACGAGGCTGGTATCCATGCCAGCGAACGAGGCATAGACATGCTGTTGGCAGAAGGTATGAATGTTAAGTTGCTGCTGCTGCCCGATGGCGACGACCCAGACAGCTTTGCTCGCAAGCATAACGCCACAGAGTACCAACAATACCTGAAAGACAATCAGGTGGACTTTGTAAATTACAAAACTAGCCACCTGATGGAGAGTGCAAAGGACGATCCCACCAAGTTGGGACAACTGATACATAATGTATCTGAGAGTATTGCCGTGATACCCGACGAGATAACACGTGTGCTGTATATACGCCAAGCGGCGCAGAAGCTGCACATGGAGGAGCGTTTGATTACGGAAGCTGTAAAGAAACAGATACTGCGGCTCAGGGAAGAGAAACGCAAGGAGCAGGAACGGGAGGAAAGAAGAAAAGTTCCCGTAAACCCAGACGCGGGCCCAGAGAAAACAGACCCCACACAGGAGGACATTCCCACCAACACGGAAATTGTTGTTCCTCATACAGCCAAAGAAAATCCACGCGAGCTTACTCTCATGCAGATGATGGTACGTCACGGCGAAAAACTAATGTGCCAGATGTTAGACGATGATGGGAACGAGGTGCCACTGTCTGTGATTGAATACATACACTACAGTCTGGCAGACGATGACATAAAACTCTCGGACCCCTTATACGAGCGTATGTTGGAAGAAGGATTCAAGCACATAAAGGATGAAGGATTCAAGGCTGAGCATTTCTATGTAAACCACCCCGATGCCAACATCAACAAACTGGCCGCCAACCTGTCTCTGGACAATGTCCCACTGAGCAAGCTGCATGCTGAGATGCCTACCGACGAGCGGTTGGACGAAATCATCCCCAACCTGGTGGCAAGCCTGAAGCTGAGCATCGTTCAGAACGAACTGAAGGCTATCATCGAAAAGACAAAGAAGCCTGAGGTTAAGAACAATAAGGAAGAACTGCGTGCCTTGATGACCGCATTCACAGAAAAAACAAGACTGGCTAAGGAACTAGCCAAGAGTTGTGGCGAGCGTGTTATCTTGAAATAAGTTGCAAGAACTCCTCGCGTGTCTTGGCTTGATTGAAAGCACCACAAAAATCACTGGTGGTAGTAATGCTACCCTGTTTCTCTACACCACGCATCTGCATACACATGTGCTGGGCCTCTATCACCACCATAACACCTAACGGATTCAAGGCCTCTTGGATACACTCGCGTATCTGCTTGGTCATGCGCTCCTGAATCTGCAAACGGTGTGAGAAACAATCCACTACCCTGGCAATCTTACTAAGCCCCGTAACCTGTCCGTTAGGGATATAGGCTACGTGCACCTTGCCGTAGAAGGGAAGCATATGATGCTCGCAAAGAGAATAGAAATTGATGTCGCGAACAATGACCATCTGACGGTAGTCCTCGCTGAACTTTGCCGAATTAAGAATAGCTATCGGGTCTTCTGCATACCCTTTGGTCAACGTCTGCATGGCCTTGGCCACACGATGTGGAGTCTTAAGTAAACCCTCGCGGTCAGCATCCTCACCCATAAGTTCGAGGATGCGGCGAACGTGTTCCTCTAATTCCTTTTCTACCTCTGTCATAATTATTCGCGTACGTTGATTTTGCTCTTAATGATTACAGCCTCATCGAACCGACCTGTCTCGCGCATTTTGTGCAAATACTCGGATGCCTCCTCGTAAGTACGGAAGTCACCGGCACGGCAAATCCAGTGGGGAGACTGGAATCCTGCATAAACAGGCAATTCGGAGAAGAGACTTCTAACACGTTCCTTCATCATCTGTGCCTCGGCCTTTCCTTGACGAGTATTTCCTCCCAGATAGACCTGAATGCGGTAGCCGTTGATACGGATGCGCTGCCCCGTAAGCTGTACCTTATTACTGGAATCCGAAGCAAGGGTATCGACAACCTGTGGCCTAACAGTTGCAACAGAGGGTTTCTTCTCCGTCTTAGCCGCAACAGGCTTGGGCGTTTCAGGCAACAGAGGAGATGCTGTACCATTCACCAAATCGGTAATGATATAACTCTGGTGCAATACTACCTTTCCTTGCCCGGGAGCTTGTTTCTGAATCTCCTCGGTATATTTTGCCTGTGCATTAGCCATAACACAAGCAAAGGAAAGAGTTGATAGAAGGAGAACTTTCTTCATGTAGGAACGTTGTAAAGAAAAAAATCAGGTTCGCAAGCCTTACGGCCTGCGAAACCTGAATATAATTATTTGATTACTTCCAAGCGTCGATGATACCCTTGAAATCAGGAGCCTTCAGAGAAGCACCACCAATCAAGCCACCATCAATGTCGGGCTTAGCAAACAGCTCGGGAGCATTGCTTGCCTTGCAAGAACCACCATAGAGAATGCTGGTCTCGTCAGCAACCTGAGCGCCGTAAACCTCAGCAACACAGCTACGGATGTAAGCGTGAATCTCCTC
>DLBF01000085.1:7595-21402 GCA_002494215.1 Prevotellaceae bacterium UBA7028 | reverse complement strand
GTCGGGGATTTTCACCCCATTCCCAATTAATTGCGGTTAAGCAAACCTCTTACTCAGTTCCCCATTCCGGATGGCGTCAGTATATTGTGGCACGGCCCATCCATTGGAAAACGGCAGTAAAGTTAGTATTTATTTCTAATATGTCCAAAGAAATCGTAGAAAAAACTTATTATTTTTCTTATTAGAATGTCACAAATGCAGTAACACTCCCCCATCGCTCTTTATGTTTATCCGGAGATAATGTAATCATAGGTGCCGTTGATGGGAATCCGACAGTACCGGCATATGCAACATCTTCTTTCCGATTGCCGTTAGCGATATAGAGCTTAGCATTAAGTCCTACAGCCATTCTTTTCAGCCGATGCTGCCACGTAACACATACTGTCATTTTATCCAGATTGGCAGTACGGAAAGCATAAGGCAATACCCAAAACAAGGTGTTTGTCAATAGTATTCGCGATGGAAAAATACAAAAATAAGGTGATAATTTTACTTTACGCTCACTTAATTGTGCTTTGAGACTTCGTCTCGAAGCTACTTCCGCTCAGATAAAGAAATAAAAAAGAACTTTTCTTTCTTTATCTCTCGCTTATTCGTACCTTTGAGAATGCGTCTCGAAGTTACTTCCGCTCGGATAAAGAAATAAAAACGAACTTTTCTTTCTTTATCTCTCGCTTATTCGTACCTTTGTCATTACGATGAAGAAGAAACACCATTTTATGCGGTTATTGGCGGGATTACCATTGGGTATCCTCTACCTGATTAGCGATGCGGCATTCCCTATTATATATTATATAATAAGGTATAGGCGACGTCTGGTCAGAGAAAACCTGAGCCGTTCCTTCCCGGAAAAGAGCCTGGAGGAGATTATCTGCATAGAGAAGGCCTTTTACCATAACCTGTGCGACGTCTTCATAGAAGCCTTTAAGTGTCTGAACATATCAGACCAGGAGATGCGTAGACGCGTGGAGGTTGTGAACAGCGAACTGCCTGAACGGATAGCTGCCCAAGGCAAGAACATCTTTATGCTAATGGGGCACTGCGGGTGTTGGGAATGGGCTCAGGAAGTGAGTATGCACTACAAAGCCCCCAAGAAGACCTGCGAGATATACAAGTATATCAAGAACAAGTACTTCTCGTCGCTGATGAACGAGATACGTAGTCGTTGGAACACAGAACAGATAGAGACCATGCAGACCGTCCGCACACTGCTGAGATGGAATGCCATGGGCGAGCCGTTCCTATGCGGATTCATTACCGACCAGCGCCCGTTTACAAAAGTAAAGGATACACTTACCTTCATGAACCAGAAAACGCGGTATGTTCCCAGTGCCGAAGAGATTGCCAAGAAGGTGAACGCAGAGTTAGTATATCTGGATGTAGAGAAACCACGTCGTGGGCACTACAGACTGACATTTTACGAGATGGAGGTTCCCGAGGACCTGAAACAACAACCCTACCCTCTTACCGCACTATTCTTCCGCATGCTGGAGGAGACTATAAAGCGACAGCCTGAGATATGGCTGTGGTCGCATAACCGTTGGCTTAGCAAAATCAGACAGAGATGAATGCACTACAGCACTTCGACATAGACGTTGTCGTCACTTGGGTAGATGGCAACGATGCCGTCCTGAATGCCAAGAGGGCTGCCTATATCCGACCAGAGGAAGCACAAGAGAAGGATATTGCAGCACCCACCCGTTATGCCGACAGGGGCGAGATACATTGGTGCATACGTTCTATCAATAAATTCATGCCTTGGGTAAACCGCATCTTCATTGTTACAGACCAACAGGATCCTAAGGTGGAGAGCAGGATTCCCGTTGAGATAGTGGATCATAAAATTATCTTTAGCGGATACGAACAATACCTGCCCACCTTCAATTCCCTAAGCATAGAAGCTCTGCTATGGAGGATTCCTAACCTGAGCGAGCACTTCATATACTTCAATGACGACCTGCTGGTATGCCGTAGCGTAGAACCTGAGGTTTTCTTTCCCTGCGAAGGACATATCAATTGCTATGGAAACAGATCCTCACTCTTCTGGACGAAAGCATGGTTCTCCCTGAAACACTTTATTGGGCATTCTTGCCAAGTGAACCATATACAGCAGATGATGGATGCAGCCGAGATAGCTGGTGAGGGACGGACGTTTATCCGTCTGGCACACACGCCTCGCCCATTGCTACGCAGCACCCTGCAACAGTTTTACGAGACGCATCCCGACCGCCTTATACAGAATATCCAGAACCGCTTCCGCAGTCGTCAGCACTTCCGTACGGATGAAATCTGTTATATTATATTATGGAAGAAAGGAAGGCTGCACTTCCAGTCTGTTCGCCCCATACTGATGCGTTATTATTCTAAAAAGGGAATGATGCAGTTGGAATGGACGCTGCGACGCGTAACCAAACCAGGTAGCCACGTTTGCTTTGGCTGCTTCTATGCTTTGGATCAAGTAAGCGATGAGGTCTTTGCTCGCATCAAAAAGTTTGTAGAGGATTTGCTGAGAGAATAAAGCCTTATAATACCTCTTCAAACCTATCAGGTATCCTAACCACAATTCTTAATTCCAGCATCGCAGGCTTATTGAGCGCATAAAAAGGACGACACAACGTCTGGCAGATACGTGCATAACGAGTCCAGCAATCAAAGTCGCGTGCCTTCTTCTCCGTAGCATATCGGATGGTACGACTACGCTTATAGATATGCTTCTCCCATCCCTGCGCTATACGGTCAGTATCCCCCAACCTTTCTTGCAGAATTTTCTTGTCGGCATAGCCGAAGTGCATCAGGTACAAGTCTTTAGCGATATGGAAGTTATGGCCCTTTACACGATGGAAACCACTACCCCACAGACAAGGCTCTGCAATAATAGAGGGTTTCGTATAACGGGTACCTATCTGGGCATAACGACGCTGACGAAGGAAAGCATCCTCCACAGATAAATCACCCTCCTCACCTAACTTCTGACCAAAGTCGAGCCCTAAGGGAGAAAGGCTTATATCAATATCCTGGGCAGAAAGATACTCCCTAAGGCTGACGCCCAACTTAGGGTCAACCACAATATACTCGTCGGCATCCACTCCAATGACCAGATCATACCCTTTAGAGAAGAGCTCTGCTGCTTTATCTGAGAGGAATCTCAGACGACCTTTCTCTGCGCTCACTACCTGCGTACCAATCTTAGGATGCACATAGGCATTGGTGCCTTGGCAGAAGTCGGCAACGACCTGATCCTCACCGTCGTAATATATATATAGGTTCTCCTTGCCCAATTCACGTCCGTAATACTCTACCCACTTACGCAGGAAGAAGTCATCGTTACGGACCATTGTGAGTACTGCTATCTTTTTCAAATTCGTCTTATTTGTTGCACAAAGGTAGGCAAAAAAAATAACAATATCACAAATATTTACATTCATTAAATGAATTGTCCATAAATTTCATTACCTTTGCATATGCTATCATCATAAATGAGTAAAGCGTAAAACCTATGAAACAGAACGAACAAGATATTTGCAACAAACTGCAAATGGAAATCAGGGAGCAGCTGACGTCGCTGATAGACTCGGACTACTGCTATTTGGACGTTCCCTATCATAGCAACATAGGTGATACGCTAATATGGTTGGGGACAGTTCATTTCTTAAAGGATATACCACATCAGTGTCTGGGACAACACAGCATAGGAACCTTCAACTTCCGCCCATTACCTAAGAATGCCATTATTTTATTGCATGGAGGCGGGAATTTTGGTGACATGTGGCGCAAGCATCAGAACTTCAGGCTAAAGGTGATAGATTCATACCCCGAAAACCGCATCATCATACTGCCGCAGACGATACATTACGAGTCGGACGATGTCTTCAACGAGGATATCCGAAGGATGAACCAGCACAAGAACCTGATTATCTGTGCCCGCGACGACAATTCGGCAGAACAGCTGACGAAACATGGATATACCGGTCAGATGCTAACACTGCCGGATATGGCATTCTGCATAGACAGAGAACAGCTATACGCCCAAAAGAGCAAAATCACCAAAGAGGCACTGCTATTACTGAGGAAAGACAAGGAGTCGCCCGTAGGTTCCCTGAATGCAGATATCGCCTCCGCTCGTATTGAGATAAAAGACTGGCCCAACCAGAAGGAGGCCTATAAGATAGCTAAGAGATATACCCGCAAGCATTCGGCCGAGGAGACAGATACTTTCTTCCAGACTTCGTTCCTGCCCGACCGTATCAGCGAAGGCGTAAGGTTTGTATCGGAATATAAGATGGTCTATTCTACACGACTGCATGTGGCCATCCTGCGACTGTTGTTAGGATTGCCCGTAAAGATGATGGACAACTCCTACGGAAAGAACCTAACCTTCTATAACACATGGCTGAAGGATTCCGAACTGGCAGGCGTGCCCAACGAAGAAGAGCAGGAACTCCTGGACATGACCATCTACGTACACCGTCAGGAACAGATACAGAAGAAGAGAGAAAAGAGAATACGCCTCCTCACATGGGCCCTTTTCCTTACCATCTTCATTCTAGCCTTGGAAATGTTAATCGCCTATCTCTCCACAAAATAATCTATTACGATATGCCAGAGACAATCATCTCCATTATCATCCCCATCTATAATGTGCAGGACTACATCATAGAATGCCTGGACTCTATTGCCTCACAGACCTATACTGCTGGTGTGGAATGTATCTTGGTAGATGACTGCGGAAATGACAACAGCATGAAGATGGTGAATGACTATCTGGACAGTTACAAGGGAGAGATAGACTTCAGGATTGTCAAGCACGAACACAACCGAGGACTATCGGCAGCCCGTAATACAGGTATCATGGATGCCAAGGGCAAGTATGTACTCTTTGTGGACAGCGACGACAGCATCTCCGACCAGTGCCTCATGTACTTCATGCAGGTTGCACAGCAATACCCCGAGGCACAGATGATAGCCGCGGGTGCCAAGACTACAAAAAGGAAAAGCTACACCATGGAGAAGCCCTTCCCCGACTATGCCGACAATCCAAAATGGATTGCCACAATGATGCTGAGCAGAGGAGGACGGAGAGGAATTCCCGTAACGGCATGGAACCGACTGGTCAGAAGAGACTTCCTGATAGAAAACCAACTCTTCTTCCGCGAAGGAGCAGTACACGAGGATGAGTTGTGGAACTTCACGTTGGCACCTAAGATTACGCGCATTGCCTTCTGCAAGCACGACACTTACTTCTACCGCATACGTCCGCAGAGTATCATGACCCGTTTCAAAAACAATGACGAGAGAGCGCTGGCCTGTCTGCCCGTATGGAAGGATATGCTAAACATGTTCATCCCCGAGTTGAAGAGAGAGCAGACAGAGTGTCTGTGGAATTTCATCAACGACATCAGGCCAACCTGCATTGACCCGGTGGTAAGAAAAGAAACATGGGGAATCCTATGGCAGCTGGTAAAGAAAGGCATCTGGCCTACTTCATACCTTATTATTCTTTACCTGATGCCGTTTATCTTCTATATCAAATTCATCCGTAATCTGATACCCAAGATTTCCAGACTGAACGCCAACCGCTACAGCTGCTGCATATCGTAAAGACGCTTGTAGTAGCCGTTCTTGGCAATGAGCTCGTCGTGCTGACCGCTCTCTACAATCTCTCCCTCATACAAGACGTGTATGATGTCGGCATTCCTGATGGTAGAAAGTCGATGGGCAATGGCTATGGTGGTACGACTCTTCATCAACCTTTCCAAAGCCTCCTGCACCAGACGTTCGCTCTCTGTATCAAGGGCTGAAGTTGCCTCGTCCAGAATAAGGATGGGCGGGTTCTTTAGTATGGCACGAGCAATAGATACACGCTGACGCTGACCACCTGACAGACGTCCGCCTCGGTCACCAATCATGGTATCGTATCCGTTTTCTGATTCCATAATAAACTCATGCGCATTGGCTATCTTGGCAGCTTCTATCACCTGCTCCATGGTGGCATTCTCCACTCCGAAGGTGATATTGTTATAGAATGTATCGTTAAAGAGGATAGCCTCCTGATTGACATTACCAATTAGTGAACGCAAGTCGCTGATACGCAATCCTTTGATATTGGTTCCATCAATAAGTACTTCACCCGTCTGCACATCGTGGTAGCGGGGAATCAGATCCACCAGCGTGGACTTGCCGGAACCCGACTGACCCACCAATGCTACCGTCTTGCCTTTGGGAACGGTTAGGTTGATATGCTTCAGCACCTCTCGTCCCTCTGTATAGCTGAACGAAACGTCACGCAACTCTATCTCCTTCTCGAAAGAGGGCATGGGTTGTGGATGTTCAGGTTCCTTGATGGGATTCTCTGCCTGCAGGATGAAATCAATGCGATCCATGGATGCCAAGCCCTGAGGTATCTGATAGGTAGCGCGGGAGAACTCCTTCAGCGGATTGATAACACTATATAGGATAACCATATAGAAGATAAAGGTAGAGGCATCTATCAGGTTCGAATCGTTCAGAATCAGCGAACCGCCAAACCATAGCACTACAGTCAATATGATAGTGCCCAGAAACTCACTCATAGGGTGAGCGGCGCTCTGACGGATAACCATGGCACTCATATCCTTACGATAGGCATCGTTAATCTGCAGGAAGCGCTTCTCCATCTTCTTCTCGGCTATGAAAGCCTTGATGATGCGCAGGCCTCCCAGTGTCTCGTCCAACTGGGCAATGATACCGCCCCACTGACGCTGCACGGTTGCCGACTGACGTTTCAGCTTCCTGCCAACCACACCCATCACCCATCCGGCAACGGGCGCTACCACCAGGACAAAGAGTGTCATCTGCCAACTAACGGCAAACAAGGTGACAAAGCATACCAGAATGGCTATGGGCTGACGTATCAGCATATCCACTGAATTGGTGATGGAGGTTTCTACCGTCTGCACATCGGCACTCATACGGGCAATGATGTCGCCCTTACGCTCCTCAGAGAAGAAACTGAGGGGCAACTTCAATACCTTATTATATACGGCAGTTCTGATATCACGAACCACACCCGTACGCAAGGGAACCATGATAGCAGAGGAGGCAAAGTATCCGGCTGTCTTCAGTCCCGTCATCACTATCAGGGCAATACCCATAAAGACAAGCGTAAGGAAGGCACCGTGAACATCTATCAGATCCTGCACCCAAGCGTAGGCATTGTTCACTATCAAGTCTTTGCTAAGCGTATCCCACGTCCACTCCTTGTATTCATATACGGTAGTGTCTATCTTGAACAGGATATTCAGGATAGGAATGAGCACCACAAAGGAGAAAACGTTGAGCCATTGTGATACAAAATTCAGCACCACCGACCATGCCAGATACTTTCTGTAGGGCTTCAGGAAGCGCGACATTATGGATAGAAATTGCTTCAGCATACTATTTACCTTTTCTTTCAGAATGCGAAGGTACGAAAAAAAGAGGGATAAACGAAAGAATAAACATTTTTTAAATCCCTATCCTAATGCAAGAAGGGGCTGTGCTATAATAAAGATACACCTTAGGTAAGTATCGTTCGCACGGGACGGACTCCGAGTCCGCACGTGACGGACAAAAAGTTCGCACGTGACGGACAAATACTTTCCACGCAGTCTCTTTATTATGACACAGCCTCTATCGTATGAATGAAAAGGCTAACGCCTATTAACGGATGATACCGTCATTCTGCAAGCGAGTCTTCAGCTGAGAACGTAGTACACGTACTGTCATCTCGTAAGCAGCACCAATCTTGTTCTTACTCTTGTTCTTAGAACCCCATCTGGTGTCCTTCAGAGAGACATAATTACGATATTCGCCGTCGTCAGCAAAGAAACGGTCAAAGTATCCCTCGTACTTCTCTCTTGCACCTGTCTCCTCTATCAGAGGACGCATGTTACAACCCTTATTGCCATCCTTAACACCCTGGAAGAGTACCACATATACAGAGTTTTTCATTGCCTGCTCCTTGGCATCCCTGCGGTTGCGGCCAAAGCCTGTAATGCGCAATGTCTCCGAACCGTCCTGCTCAACGTTCAGGCACCTCACGGTCTCCTTGTACAGAACCTTGTCCTGCGCCTTGGCTGTACCGGAAACAGCAATAAAGGTCAGCATTAAAAGAAAAAGCTTTTTCATATCTTCTGATTGATTTAATGATTCTATTTCTTATCCACATCCTTCAGCATCAGACAATAACATGTTTTCTCTGATGCGGGATCTTCTTTCTGGTTGGCATAATAGATCATCCCTATCTTGGCATCACGGTTCTCCCCCGTCCCTCTGGCAACCAGCAGACAGGCATTGTACTTGTTCATGAAATACTTCTCGAGTACGAATGTCTGATGGTCTTTATCCAGTTGAATATCAAGGATACGTCCTTGGTAACGCTGCTCTCCGTTATACATGATGCTGCATACCGGGGACTTCTGCGTTACATCGTATCTGACTTCGAGTCTGGCCAGATTAGAGGATGCTATGGTATCCATGTATTCCGACGTGTATTCAATCTCGTACGTGAACTTGTACGGATTCTGGAAGCTATCCTGTGCATACACGCTATATGCACAGGATAATAACAGTAATACTATAGTTAATGACCTATTCATTTGCATGGCAGGCAATTACCACCAAGAACGGTAATAGTTACGAACAACCACTGTACGGCGGGCATATGCCTTGGCCACATCACGACAAGCTTGAAGGCGAGCCTTCTCCAACGCGGCTTGTGTATTGATACGAGCCTTCTCGAGTGTTACGGCATCCTTGTAACGCTGATCTGTAACGTTCTGAACACGACTCTCTATCTTCTTCATCAGAGCCTGAGCCTGAGGATAGCATTTAGCGCTGGGATCAATAGTCGCCAGGATGGCCATTGCCTGATCGGCAGCAGGACCCGGATTAGGATCGGCACTCCATACAGCCTGAGCCTCGGCCAGTACCTGTGCAGCATCGTGGTTGATGTGGGCAACATAGGTACTCTCCATCATAGCCACTGCATCGCGGTAACATACACACTCTTGAGGAATGGCAGACAACTCGCACAGCGCCTCTTCCCACTTCTGAGCTGTTATCAGAGCCTTTGCTCGCTGCAGGATGGCAGCCCCATTCTTGTTGTAGTAGTCGATGATACGTTGCTTGCTGGATGCAACCAAGTCCTTCAACTGCTTGCTGGCCTTGATATTCCTGAGAGCGCTGGTCATAGCCTGTTCCTCAGTATTACCGATACCGATACATTCTGTAGTGGTAGAGCCAAAGCAGATATTACTCTCGTTATCACCCACAGCAAACGACACTTGCAGATGCTGTATCAATTTGGAATTGCTAACCTCGCGCTGCAATGCTGCTACCTTGCAGGCCAGTACGAAACGTCCGCCATAACCGCTCTCCATACCCATAGAGGAAATCAGGCTCTGTAGTCTGCCCTCCAGGATAGAGACATTATTCTCGTTCAGGCCATCAATAGCAGAATCAAATACAGGCGAAAGCATAATCTGTGCCGAGGTACTTGCCGAGCCCAGCAACAGAGATACTCCTATAAGGAAATGTTTGATTTTCATGATTCTTGATTTTTAGGTTAAATTACTCACCTACAATGAAATTAACACGGCCAAGGGTATTGCCCTGTCCTTTGCTGACCTTTATGCCAGTTTCGTCCTTAAAGGCTTTTCTTACCTTCTTTGCCCAGTCTTCTGCCTCGATAGGCTCATCCTCTTCGTTGAAGAATGGGATACGAACAGACTTGAACTCGACCATGTTTGCAGTCTTACGACCTTTCTTGCAAGCACTCTTCACAGCATGTTTCTTGACCCAGTCATACAGGAATTCGTCATAGGTGTCACCTTCGTCACCTATTTCATCCTTAATAAAATTGATGCCTGCACCCTTGGCAGCACGGAAGATTACGTTAATCTTTCTGCCGTTGTCGCGCAGATCCAGGAAGTAATCTATAATCTGCTGGCAGAAATCGTCGCAGTTACCAGCCACAGCCTTGCGGATAGCCAGGTCTATGGGATCCATTGTCATCTCGATAGTTCCTTCTATCGAAGCGCACTGCTCGGATGTATAGGCATCAACAGCCTTAATCTTGTAGCTGATATTCTTTCTAGGGCCAACGGCAGTTACACCATAGTCCAGGTCAACACGGATGTCAGGACGGGCCTGCTGCATCAGGTCATCCATAGCACCCTTCTCTGTAGCATCACCATCGGCAGCATTAGCCAGTTCCTCGGCACGCTCACGCTTCATGTCCTTCAGAAGGCTCTGCAAGTCCTCATGTTCAAACTTACGCTCCTCGAAAACCTTCTGCAACGCCTGAATGGCAGCACCCATGTCGCGCGTCTGTACAAAGGCATCATTATACCTGGGGATGTACTCTGTCTCTCCATCGTTATCGATTGTTTTCATGTAGCCATGTTCATTCATCCACTCGTCAGAGGGGAATACAATGATGGTAGGCATGGCAGCTTGCTGAGCATAAGCGGTAAGACTGATGAAGAAAGCAGTCAATATACTGAATAAATATGTCTTTTTCATCTTCTGTAGTGTTTGTTAGTTTTATGTGTAACTCCTTAGCGTGAGAAAATTCCTCTGGCTCCCTGGATGATGCCATCCTGCTCCAGACGCTTGCGCAGAGCATTCACGTTAACCTGAACCAGCAGGCCAACCTTCCACTCCTTGCTTGCAGTCTTTATGACATCGCCAGCCTGCTGAGCACCTTTGCTGGTAAGCTGGATGAACTGTCTGTAGTCTCCAGACTCGAAGAATCCGTCGAAGTACTCCTGATGTGCGTCATAGCCTTCGGGGCAGAGAGCGGGGAAATTTCCCTGAGTACCTACATCACTGGATGCCAAGCCCTTGAAGAGTAAGCCGTGTATGGCATTACGCATACAGATGTCCTGCGTAAGCAGCTCCTTCTTCTTGCCATAGCTCCATACCTTGAAGATCTTGAAGCCTGAGGTGGCTGCAACATTTTCCTTAGATAGGCTTAGCTCATAGTTATATCCTACAACAGCCTTCTTCTGTGCATGGGCAACTGTTGTGAAGGCTAGTAGCATTATACATGCGAACAAAAACTTTTTCATATTCCTATGTGTTTTTAATGGTTATTTACTTAGCCAGGCGAATCATACAGCCCTCGCCAATCTTCTTGCTTGGCTTATCAGAGAATACGGTGTATGTAAGAGCAGTGTTTGCTTCCTCTTCCTCACCATCCTCGGCAGCACCTTCAATCTTTACACCGGCACCTTCGCTATTATCCCAGACACCGTTCTTATCAACCTTGATACTACCAACCTGCTTCCATGTGACATTACCATCCTTATCCTCCTCAGGAATGAATACATTGAACTTGTCACCACCCTTGATGCTTTCCTTCTTGCCAATGTAAGCACCCAGCTTGCCGTCGATTACATGCAGAGAGCACATAGGACGGAACTCCTCGTAGTCGCGCTGCAGGGCTGCAAAGGCAGCATCCGTTGCACGCAGGGCACCACGAGCGGTCAGTGCATCCACCTTCTCGGCATCCATGGTCATACCTGCACCAGCAGCCTTGGAGGACTTGCCAACGTACTTCAACTGATAGTCGGCCTTCTCCAGGAACGTAGCGGGCTCTCCCCAGAAGTCTTTGTAGAAGGAGTCAAACTTGGTCTGATCCCAATCCAACTTAAAGAGGTAAGCATTTGTCTTAACGAAGTAGCCCTTTGTCTTCTCGGCTGCTTTCTTGGCAATTGATACGGCAGCAGAACCAGCCAACTGAGCAATGCTGGGCAGGAACTGCAAGGTAATCTCTGCCACTGCAATGGGCACAGCACTCTTCTCCTTGGCAGTAATCAGACGATAGTCATTCACGCACACATAGGTGGTGCTTATCAGTTTATTCTCTGAATTGCCACACATCTGAATCAGGTTCTCTGAAGCCTTGGCATTGGCACGTGCCTCCTCGCTCAGACCCTTCATACCCAGATCCATGATAACAGAAAGCTTATCGTCCCAGGCTGCAATATTCTTGGTGTCAGCTCCTGCTGCCACATGCCACTTAGCAACCAGCTGGTTACCGAACTTATTCTCGTTGAAGTATTTCAGGATACGTGCTGCATATTCGCGCTCAGAGATGGGGTCAACCTTTACGCCCATGTTCCGCAGCTGCTGCTTAATCATCAGATCCTTCTGTGTTTCCTTGCCAATGGCATCCATCTCTTCCTTGGTAACAGTGGGGATGGTAGCCCAGTCGATATGACGCTCGCCCAGTGAGAAATCATTGTAACGCTCGTAGCGCTTAGCAAAGTCAATTTCGTTAAAGGTGTTGTTCATCACCTCAAAGGCATGGGCATAATCCGCATTATCCGGAACCATGTCCAACTTCATCATATATAGCGAATTACGGATATACTTAGAGTCCGAATCCTCCTGTGCCTTAACTGTTGTACCCAGACACATCACAGCAATTGATAATAATAAAGCTTTTTTCATAATGGTATATGTTTAATGGGTTAATAAATAATCATTCCTGAATAATCAGATATGGAGAGGCCCCCCAGAACTTTTCCTTATCCGTGATTGTCAGCACACTCTTACCGTCAGCACCTGTTGTAATGGTATATGAGCTGGCAGGATTGTTGGTAAGGATGATTGCCTTCTTTTTGTTCAGAGGGATAGTCTTCAAGCCTCGCTTGTCAGCACGTTTAAACTTGCTCTTGTCCAGATTCTCTGTTAGAATCTTCTTGCTTGCAGTGCTCTTCAGTAGTCCCATATTCTTCAGCTCCTTCTTCGTGCCGACCACATAGTAAACGGCATTCAGCTGGCGGTCCTGCTGGTAGTTCTGCTCCTTCAGGTATTCAGTCTCTTTTCTCAGCTGGGTGATACCATAGCGCAACTCGTCTATCTTGGTATCTTTGTTCTGAAGTGCTTCCTCCAGCATTCCCATCTTCTCCGTTTTCTCCGTCAACTGATTGTTAATGAAGTCAACCATCTTCTGCAGATTCTGTGCCGACTCCTTTTCCGAGTCAGAGAACTTACCGTTCAGCGCATTTATCTGAGCCTGCTTACGTGCCAGCAGGTCCTTCAGACTACGCACCTGAATCAGGATTTTTTCATTATCGGTAACACCCTCCTTATTCTCAAAGATCATCTTCTCCTGAATCTGAATAGAATCCAGGCACGAAGAAACCTCATTGATTAGCGTCACCATCTTGTCAACATCCTGTTGCTCAAGCACTTCCTGCACTGCGCCCTCCTCGGCAGACGGGGCAGAATACTGTGTCTGTTTATTACAAGAGAACAACATTGTTATCGAGAAAAACGATAACAGAATAACAGATTTTTTCATGGGTAATTTCGATTAGGTTTATAATTAGTTTGGTTTAGATTCTCAATTACATAGTTAATGGTAAATGCAAAGATAGGTAAAAAACACACTCCATTCTTGCTTTTCTTGTTAAAGTATGTTAATTTGTATGAGAATTTTGCTCAGGCTGAATGGAAGTAATGATACAAAAAAAACAGGAGCACCCCTGAGGATGCTCCCGAAAAAAGCGTATGATTGTTATTATTTAATAGCAGAGAGCAGAGATGAGAGCACCTACGGCTACTGCACCTATGGCACCTGCTACTGCGGCTGCAGGAGAAACATGGCAATGGTGGAAGTGTGCTACGGGATGATCGAAGTAGTAGTCGGGCTCGTAGTATCTGTCGTACCAGTACCAGTCAGAACCACGGAGGTAACCCCATCGACCGCTCTCGTAACGGATACGGCCTTCCCAACGAGGATCGAAGTAACGACCACCGATGTAGATGTGGCGGG
>DLBF01000085.1:0-7533 GCA_002494215.1 Prevotellaceae bacterium UBA7028 | reverse complement strand
CGGGCAGGACGATGCTCTACCACTACATGCGGACGGGCTGCTACTACGTGTGGGCGCCCCACCTCGTGATAGCGACCGCCGCGCATCTCCATGCGACCATCGCGATGCATTACCATCTCACGATTGTGACCGCCAGGATTGAAACCGTCTCTACCACCACGGTAATCACCACCTCTACGGCCCTGAGCATTTACGTTAACACTTGCCATGCACATCATGGCTGCCATTATCATCATCATGTAGAAATTGTTGCGCTTCATAACAGTATAATTTTAAATGTTTGTAAAACCGTTTTCTTTATCTTTCGACATTGCAAAGGTAAGGCATTTACAAAAGGGGATTATACTGATTATCCCTAAACGCATAGGGGAATTCCCCTAAAGCGAATAGGGATTAGAGAGAAACTATTCTCTGCGAGCATCAGCCCACGGCAGGGATGATGAGGGGCAGGTCGTCAGGGTCGGTGGGCTGAAAGAAGATCTGCCAGCCACCATCGTCATATTTATTGAGTGTGACTTCCGTATTGCCGTCGGGAGAGAAGAAGATGGAGTAATGCACATTCGGCTGGTCAGGATAGATGATACCTCCCCTATAATCGTAGCCCTGCTTAATCAGGCTGGTAAAGGGCACTTCGAGTGGCACATTGGGGTCGAAACAAATGCAGATGGAACATAGCAGGTTGTTTCCGCTTTCGTTATCGAAACAATAATATTCATAGAGATTTTTTGCGATGTAATACCATTGGCACCAGCCATGTCCTTCTTCCAGATCCAGTTCCTCGTTCAGGCATTTCCACCATAAATGATGACTGGCAACGTGGTTACGAACGGTCTGCATGTCGGCTCCCCACTGGATGCAGAGGTCGTTAACGAGAATACCGGCATCGCGCTGAGCCTTCCATGCAGCGAAGTCTGCCGTCGGACCGAAATATGGCGGCTGGTAACCGATCTTGTCGAGGTCGCAGTAGAAGGTGGAAACGGTGCCAGGCATCAGTGTAAGCGCGGCATTGATAATGCTATCTTTCTCACTGGTATTCTTATTGATTCCGAACAACCAGAACTCCTTGTTCTCGCCGTGGCTGAGGGTGAATACCTTATTGCTGGACAATGAGGGGGTAACTCCGGCAATAGAACGGGAGCTTTCCTTCCTGCTGGCAGAGAATACCCAACGGTCTTCCCCACTGCGGGCGGGATTAAGATAGAAGCCATCAACGCCAGGCTCCTCGCCACCGGCAACCAGACTTGTATATGTGTAATCACCCTCTGACGCAGAACCGTCAATCATGAGGTCCACGATACTGCCCATAGGCTCTATCTCAGCATTGATGGTGGCTGTCTCGCTGCCTATGGTGACGGTTGTGGTGTACATGCCGATGGCGCGAAGCCAGCTGATGGTCGACGGATAGTTTTGTATGATTCGGGCTGTGGCAAGCTGGTCAGCACCTGTCAGCCACCAGAACGAATCGGCCCAAGGCCCGTCGCTACTCGTCTGCCATGCCACAACGGTATATGTTCCATGGGGAAGGTCACTAAGGCTGATGGTAACGTTCTGCAGACTGGTGGATTCTGCCCCCAGACGGGCCACGAGCAGTCCCTGTTGGTCGTACACGACTACGGAGTCGGTCACTGTCTTGCTACCGCCTGCCAGCAATTCGGCCATGAGATCAGTGATGCCCAACTTGTCGTAGAGCGTAGCGGTATTGATGCTGACAATGGCACTACCGCCGTTTGGGTTATCTGGATTGTCGTCGTTGTCGCACGACGTCATACAAAGCGGCAGGCACATCACAAGGGCGGCTACCATCACCCATTGGAACAAACTTTTCGTTTTCATCTTTGCGATAAATTATGTTGAGCTATGTTTTTACCTACTCCGGGCACAAATGTGTTATATTTTCTTATCTCTTATCTATCATCTATAATCTATCATCTATAATCTATCATCTATCACTCCGTCGCAAATGTGTATGGTGCGGTCGGCCATGGCAGCAAGTCCCTCGTCGTGTGTAACGATAACGAAGGTCTGTCCCATCTGGTCGCGCAGTTCGAAGAAGAGGCGGTGCAGCTCCTCCTTGTTCTGCGTATCGAGCGAGCCACTGGGCTCGTCGGCAAATATCACATCGGGCTTGTTGACGAGGGCACGGGCGACAGCCACGCGCTGCTTCTCGCCACCTGACAGTTCGTTGGGCTTATGCTCGGCACGGTCTGTAAGTTTCATAAAGCCAAGCAGTTCCATGGCACGTTTGCGAGCTTCGGCCTTGCCCATCCCACCTATCATGGCAGGAATCATAATATTCTCTAAGGCTGTGAACTCGGGCAGCAGCTGATGAAACTGGAACACAAAGCCGATATGACGGTTACGGAACTTGCTGAGCTTGGAGCCACTGAGGCGGAAGACATCCTGCCCATCGATAAGTACCTGACCGCCATCTGGCTTATCCAGTGTACCCATAATCTGCAACAATGTGGTCTTACCTGCACCGCTGGGACCAACAATGGCCACCACCTCGCCTTGGTTAATCTGCAGGCTGATACCACGCAGCACCTGCAATGTTCCGAAACTCTTGGTTATATCTTGAAGTTGAATCATTCTTTTAGATGATAGATTATAGATGGTTTCAGGTTTGAAGCTGCGCTTCGAGCCTGCTCATACTCGGGATAGCTGATGCGAGCATCGCTCTCCTCTCGCTCAATCGCAGCCTTCATGTTTGACCTTCGGTCGAGCCTGCTCACGCTGCCTTGAATTTTGAATTGAAAAAAAATTTTTATCTTTTCTCTTTTAATTTTTATCTCTTAATAGATCACCTTTCTGCCGTCACGGATATATATACCACTTGGCAATTGTGAATTATGAATTATGAATTGTGAATTAAGTTTCCGCCCCGCAAGGTCATAAACCTCTCCCTCCCATTTGGGGGAGGGCTGGGGAGAGGGGCCTCTCATTCCATCCGTTTCCCCAAACTTATCAAATAGGTACTGCAGTCCTGCCTGAGCATTTATCTCGCCATATCCGTAGAAGTTGTTGGGATAGGAAAGTTCAGGGTCGGGCTGACGAGATGTGGCAGCTATGGCCTCCATTACATCTTGATAGGTAAGGTATGGGAAGGCCTGCAACCAACAGGCTATGATACCACCGACGATGGGCGAAGCCATGCTCGTTCCCGACTGGGCACTCCACGAGTACTGACGATCGCGGAACTGGAAGCGCTCCACGTCCCACTCGCGCTGGTCGGCATAGGGATTTGCCTCGGAATAGTAACTGTTGTAGGAAGCAATGATATTCTGCCCTGGTGCCATAACATTGGGTTTGATAAGACCAGCCATGGTAGGGCCGATGCTGGTATTGGTGCCACGCATACCATCAGAACCATAATCCAGAGACAGCCAGTCGCCAGAGTAGTTATGAACCCCTGTGCGATAGGCTGTGCTGCCCACGCAGATGATATTGGGCGAGCAGGAAGGGAAGTTGATGCTATGCGACGAGACAGCCTCGGAGAAATCGGGATAGTTGGCAGGATTCTCGAAGAAAGCAGAATAGGTAAAGGCCTCTGCCTCTATATCCTCGCCCATCAGTGTAAGGCCTATGCGATAGTTGGGGCCCGACGTCTTCGTAACATCCTTGACGTACAGTTCCGTAGCCACCTGATCGCTGTTATAGCACGAAGGATAGGAAGCCAGCATAATCATATATTCCTTAACCCCCACGCTGAGGGTATCTATGAGAATGCTGTCGGGCTGACCGTAGATTTGATCCGTGGTATATTCCTTCATACCTTTCTTATTATTAGGCGTAGCATAGAAATGCAACTGGAAGCTATGCTTGGCACTGCTGCGCAGATGATATCCTGCCTGCTTGGTACTGCCGCTACTAAGCACCAGCATGGCACTGGCGGTGGCTTTGCCTACAGGCTTGTGAAGGTAAGTAAGGTTGCAACCATCGTTACCAGCAGAGGAACAAAGAATGTGTCCGGGCGTAAGCAGGGAATCCAGTATCTGGAATGCCAGCATGTCATCGCCGTACAGCTCCTGCTTACGCCCCTCGCTAAAAGAGATAACGCAGGGCTGTTTGTGGCGGTCTGCATAATCAAAGATATACTTGAAGCCCAGCAGGTCGCTGGCTGTATTGTAGAGGTTCTTAAGCGAGTCGGGAATCAGGACGTAGTCGCTGCCTACGGCATTGGACACGAGGCAGATGTCAGCCTCGGGGGCTGCCCCCACGTATGGACTTATATAGCCGCTGCCGGCAGCCGTGCCAGCCGTATGAGTACCATGATGCTGAATCAAACCGTCTGCTGAATGTGCCTTGCGCAGCAATGTGCTGGTGGTGGTGTACTCGCACCCTATGTACATACTGTCCTTATTGTCTCCCTGGCCTGAATAGTCCAGCTGGTCCCAAAAGGAACGTATGCGATACTCCTCTCCGTCGGGAGAGAAAAATGTGGGATGTGTAAGGTCGAATCCGATATCCATGATGCCCATCACAACTCCCCTACCCGTCCAGCGTGTATTGCCCATGAATCCGTTGTGCAAGGCATCCGTATGTGTGACGAAGCGCGAGGTATCCATATTGGCTACGCAAGGTTCGCCTGCCTCGATGCGTTGCACCTGAGGGTCGCACGACAGTTCTGCCAGACGATTGGTTCGCAGGGTTACGATATAGAGGTCGCCCCAATGGGCCTGAATCTTGCATCCGTGTTGTTGCAGGGTCTCTTCGGACGAAGCTTTGACGATGGCACACATACGGGGTGCCTGGCTGCGAAAGGAAGGCGCTTTGCGTCGCTCGGCCTTCTGTTGGATAACCGCCCTGCGGACATAGGAAGACATCTTGCTGAGGTCGGCATGCTGGGCCATACAGGGCAGGGCAAGGAAGGCTGCCACCATGACGGCTGTGCGCTTCTGGAAGAAGAACAGACGGCGTAGGAGGCTACCCAATGTGCGCTGCTGGCGGGTAACGGCCGTTCCGTTAGGCGAGAAGACAGAGACGCTGTCCAATGGGTCGCCCCACTGGTCGGGATAGAGCAGCATCACGCTGGTATCGCCAAAGTAGCGATAGATCTGCAGAGGCAGATTGTCGAACTGAGGCTGGTACGAGATAAAGCCCGGACGTGCCGTCACCACTATCAGCATGGCGTTGGCATCCGTCTGGTGCTGCAGGCTCATGAACTGCGTCCAGATGTTCATCTCCGTATATTTGCTGCGCACGTTGCCGTGCTTCTGCTGCATATACCCTTTTATATAAGGTAAGGTATCCGCGTGCGCGTGGAACTCCAGGTGGCAGTCCAGCTGCTCGCCTATACGGCAGATATGCTCTAACCACTTATAGAAGCCCACCTCGTATTCGGCTTTCTGGGGAACAGCCACCAACACCCTGCGTACGGTGCCAGGGGGGACGATGCTGCGCACAATCATCACCTCGCGGTGCGAGCCGCCTACTACGCTGTCAATGATAGGTCCGAGCGAGGATTTCAGCATACCTGTGGTACGGTCGGCCAAGCACATGACAACCTCACCACAGTCATATTCCCTCATGGTACGCAGGATACCACCAGCGATATTGGTGCTCATACGGTTCAGGGTCGCCATGGGAACATCTGCCGAGGCAGCAATCACCTGGGCACGTTCCAACATCTCCTTACCCAGCCTATAGTTACCCACCACCTCCTTGCTATTGTCCTGCGAGTCATACGAGACACACAGACCCATCAGCGAATCGGGGATATAGGGATTGCGGATAAGGATGGCCAGCTGGGTCATCACATCCACATTGTCGTGCTGACTATAGGTGATAAGGCACTTTCCGTGATACGAACCGCGGTTCTCTTCGAACGTGGTGTCGCTCAATGCCAGACGCTTGGCACCCGTATTGGTGGCAAAGCCGCTGATAACACAACTAAAGAGGATAAGCATGACCGTACCGTTCAGCACCTGATCGTTCATCAGGTTGACGGCAGGATGGGTTCCAATCATTACGATGGCCAGGGCTCCAGCAGCATGGGCGTTCGTCAGACCGAACATCAGCCACATGGCATTCCTGTCTTCACCACTCCACCATGCCATGGCGGCGGCGGCCAGCAGCTTTGAGAGTGCTCCTGTCACCACCATAACCAGTATGATCCACAGGGTGTTGGGGTCGCCCAGCATGATGCGCACATCAATAAGCATGCCCACGCCTATCAGGAAGTAAGGGATAAAGAGGGCGTTGCCCACGAACTCCAGTCGCGACATCAGCGGACTGGTCTTGGGGATAAGGCGGTTCACTACCAATCCTGCCAGGAAAGCACCTAACAAGCCCTCCAGGCCTACCATCTTGGCAAAGGAGGCACTTAGGAACACCAGTGCCATGATGAAGATGTACTGAGTGACGTTGTCGCTGTAACGACGCAGGAACCATCTGCCCAGACGTGGGAAGACGAACAGAACAAAGGCTACATATATCAGGCACTTTACGCCAAAGGCTACCCACGTAAAGAAATTGGTGTCAGGCTTCAGGCTGCCGATGACGAAGGCCAGCACCAGCAGACTCACAAGGAGCGCAAAGGCCGTTGCCACCACACTCTTCACTACCACTCTGTGCCTGCCAAGGCCGTATCTGCCTACCGTAGGGTACGTTACTAACGTATGGCTACTGTAGATACAGGCCATAAGGATGCTGGTAAAGACGCTGAAACCCAACAGATAGTAGCTGGTAAGAAGTCCCAGAACAAAGGGGACCAGGAAGGTGAGCAGACCGAATTTCAGTCCGTCACGCCCATAATGTTGCACACTGCCCATGTCCAACTCCAATCCTGCCAGGAACATGATGTAGTAGATACCCACCTGACCGAAAAGTTGGAAGGAGCTGTCCCTGTCCAGGATGTTAAGGCCGTACTTGCCCACCAGCACACCAGCCAGAATCAGGCCGATGACGTGGGGAATGCGCAGGCTGCGTAACAACAAGGGAGCAAGGAGGATGATACAGAGCACCACACAGAAAATCCGTGTCGGGTCGGTGACCAGTGCCGTAGCAACGGGCAGAAAATGAAGCAACTGTATCATCTTAATGTACGATTTTCATATATATGTCGTTGCAAAGATATCAAATTTTAATTGAAATAGTATGATATGTATGCGAGAATTAAGAGAAAATGTGTAATTTTGTGCCGAATTTTTAGCATTGAAATCAAATCAGTTTACATATGAAAGTTGCAATTGTTGGTGCCAGCGGTGCCGTAGGTCAGGAATTCCTGAGAGTTTTGGATGAGAGAAATTTCCCCATTGACGAGTTGCTTCTCTTTGGAAGCCAGCGCAGTGCAGGAACTAAGTACACTTTCCGTGGTAAGGAAATCGAGGTTAAGCTCCTGCAGCATAACGACGACTTCAAGGGTGTAGATATTGCCTTCACCAGTGCAGGTGGTGGCACCAGCAAGGAGTTTGCCGAGACTATCACCAAGTATGGTGCCGTGATGATTGACAACAGTAGCGCCTTCCGTATGGACGAGGATGTGCCCCTGGTAGTACCCGAGTGTAATGCCGAGGATGCCCTGAACCGTCCCCG
>DLBF01000131.1 GCA_002494215.1 Prevotellaceae bacterium UBA7028 | reverse complement strand
CCCACAACACCCACAACACCCACACCCCCCACAACCCACACCGCACCCAGTGCGTCCTCCGCTGACACCCTCACCGCCCCCATCAAAATATCCCCCCAAAAGTCCAAATCACCCACTTCGAAAAAAACATCCCCCACCCCCTCATCATCCAAACCGGAAAACAAGCAACAGACAATGATACAGCAACTCCAGGACTCCATCGCACGCCTTGGCGACACCATCAGCCAACTCCGTCAGCAATTGGAAGAAGCACTTCAGCACACCCCAGGTACCGACACCGCCCAGGCGGCAGCAAACCACAGCAGCAACTACCTCTGGTTAGCCCTGCTCATGTTGCTATTATTGTTATTAGCACTCGGGGCCTACCTCAAGAAGCGCCGCCAGTATGCTGCTGTAGACCGAGACCTCCGTAGCAACGAGATGCGCATCGAGCATCTCGCTCAGGAAGTACAGCGTCTTCACGACAGTCTGGAGAAAGAGAAAAAGAAGCCCATCCCCACCACCCCCATTACTCCCACCACCCCCATTACACCCACCATACCCACTACACCCACCACACCCACCACACCCACAACACCCACAACCCCCACACCCTCCTCCGCCGGCTCCTTCGAGAGCATCTACCACGGCAAGGCCCTCTACACTGCAGTCGCCGACGGTGCTCCCGATCTGCACCTCGACACCTGGTCGCGCAACGACACCTACGACTTCATAGAATACTACCGCTTGGAGCATCGCGATTTCGTTGACTCGCTCGATAACGACTACCATTCCCTCTCGCGAAACCATAAACTTTTCATGGTTCTCGTCCACATGGGAAAGAGCGATTCTGACATCCAGAAGCTCCTGAATATCACCCAAACCACCATCCGTTCTCTGCGCTTCCGCATCAAGGCAAAGCACAAATCACCCGATGACACGCAGCAAACCATCGTTTTTTAACAAAAAATGAGCTGCAGTGAGCGTTGCATTTTCAACACCCTCCATTCAACAATCAACACCCTTCAACACGCCTAATATCCGCAATTGCCGTCTATTATCGCCTATTCATGGCATTTTTAAACTGCAACGCTTCACGATTTTTAAACCAAATTTATCATTCTATCGACCTTTTTTATAGAAGATTGTTATACTTAATTTTTATAAAATTCATAATTTTGCAGAACGAATTTCAACTTTAATCGATGAAGAAACTACTATCTTTTGTACTCATTTGCTTATGTGCATTCTCGATGAAGGCTCAGACCAAGGCAGAATCCATACAGGCATTCTACCCTTACGGGAGTACGTCTATACATAAGTCATATAAAGACAATGCTGCCCAACTACAACAGATGAATGCGGTCTTCGCCAAGGACAGCATTGACTGGTCTCGCTATCGCGTGATCATCACCGCATCGTCATCTCCTGAGGGAAGCGAGGCACATAATGAGATAATGTCCCAGCGTCGTGCCAGCTCACTGGCAAACTATCTCTTCAACCAGTGCAACGTGCCACAGGAAAATATCGTTCTTGAGAGCCATCGTGTCGATTGGACCGAGCTGCGCCGTTTGCTCACCCTGAGTCCGCTCGGCGATGAGGCGAATCCATACGTTGACTACCTCGACTCTGTTATCGCGCGTATAAATAATGGTGAAACGGTAAAGGATGTCGAAGTGCTCAGCGGCATACGCAAGGCTTACCAGGGATGGAAATACCCTTATATCCGCAAATATGTATTCCCACAGCTGCGCTATGCCAAAGTGGAACTGGTGCCCATCCGACCGCAGGTGGTGCCCACCATTCCTGCAGCAGAACCCACGACGAAGCCCGAAACGATTCCGCAAGATACCACTCGCCCAGAGTATACCATCCGTCAGGATACCGATACCACCAAGATACAGCACCTGTTGCCTGTTGAGCGCAAGCCACTTTATCTGGCACTGAAGACCAACCTGCTCTACGATGCCCTTCTCACCCCCAACATCGGAGTGGAGTGGGCCTTCGACAAGCATTGGTCGGTCAATGCTACATGGATGTATGCTTGGTGGTCTAACTACAGCAAGCACCGTTTCTGGCGCATCTATGGTGGCGACCTGGAGGTACGCTATTGGCTGGGGGGCCCCGATGTGAAACCGCTTACCGGTCATCACTTCGGAGTCTATGGCGGTATACTAACTTACGACTTCGAGTTCGGCGGTAAAGGCTATCTCGGTGACCGATGGAGCTACGATTTCGGCGTGTCCTACGGCTACTCCATGCCCATTGCCCGCCGCCTCAACATCGACTTCACATTAGGCATCGGCTACATGGGCGGCGAGTATAAGGAATATCGCCCCAAGAACGGATACTACTTCTGGGAGGCCACCAAGCAACGCAAGTGGTTCGGCCCCACCAAAGCCGAAATCTCGCTGGTATGGCTCATCGGCCACGGCAATACAAACGACAAGAAAAATAAGACCAGATAAAGTATATATAAATAGGTATATGAAGCAACACGGGCTGACATATCTCTTTGTTCTCCTGTTGTCGGCGGTGCTTACCGCCTGCAACCACAAGGACCTTTACATGGAGGTTGACAACACGTCGATGTCGGTGGCAGTCCATTTCGACTATAGCCAAGCCACTGATGAACCATCTGCCATGCGTGTCGTTTTCTATCCCATTGAAGGCTCTTCGCGTCTTCCCATCCGATTCGATTTGGGTGCATCGGGCGGTATAGTTCAGTTGCCCGTTGGAGCCTATCGTGTTCTTGCATTCAGTGTTGGCACACAAAATATCCTAGAATACCAGGATGATGACTACGATGCCTTTTATCTGAGCACACTGCGGCAGGAAATCACCATTTCAGACCATAGCGATAAGGCTGGCCATCGCTCGATACGCCGCTTGTTGTTTGGTAACAACCTACCCATCGGCGAAGATGAACGCCCGGACTACCCACTCTATGAAACCCCTGACTGGACTTGCGTGGCCCGTCAGGACCATTTTCAGGTTAAGCCGCTGACAACAGAGCAGGGTGCTGACCATGTCACTACAGAGTTATCGCTCTCTGTCGTTGATGCAGTTAAGCACTTGGAGTTTGAAGTGACGGGCGTGAAGGGTGTTAAATATGCCACGCTCCTGCGAGGCACTATCTCTGGCATACCTACCGCTTATCAGATGTCTACAGGGCAATCTGTAGGCGAGTTAGGTCTGATGACTTTTGCTGCCAGTGTCGATGTGGAACGCGAGGTGATTGTCGGTACGATGAACATCTGGGGTTTCTTCCCAGCCGATGATCCCGAAGCCCACCAATACCTCAATGTATATCTGTGGACCAATGTTGGAAACTTTTATGTCTCGCAAGATGTGACCGACCAGATGAAGGCAGGTCAGGATGCCTCATTGCAACGTATTACATTGCATGTCGAGTCCGAGGGTATCGACCTTACCGATGCAGGAGCTGGCGATAGCGGCTTTAAACCGTCAGTCGGCGAATGGGATGAGCATAGTTCGAGTATACAACTTTAAATAACAAATCCATTTATTATTAACATTTTAAAAGTTATGATTATGAAGAAGTTTAATTATCTGATTGGCGCGCTTGCCATTGTTGGTGCTTCATGCTCCAGCAACGACGAGATAGCCAATGTGCAGGCCATCCAAGAGAAGGCCCAGACCACTCAAGCCATCGGCTTCAGTCCTCTTACGAAGGGTTCTACCCGTTCTACGGTGATCAACTCTACAAGCGACATTACATCGTTTAAAGTTCTTGGAACCTGGAATGCTGGTGCTGCCGCACAAGTTACAGGTGCCAATATCTACGTCAATGGCAAGGAAGTAGCCAAAGGTTCAATGACTGGTGTCTATGGGCAGTATACATCAACTGGTACTGATGCCACAATCGTAAATCCAGGCTTTGGCACAGGTATAGAGATTGTGAATAACGGCGGATGGAATTATAAGAACAGCAGTGAAACTCAGTACTGGCCGTTCTACGCTTCTGCTACAACAGGTTCGAAGGTCACTGCATATTCGTGCCTTCCCCTTGATTTCAAGGCATTTACTCCGGTAAGTGCAAATATCGATCTGACTCAAGCTGAATTTAATTATACTGGAAAGCCTGTAGCAAACATGGTTGATATCTGTTATGCTGTTGCTAACAATAAGACCAATAATGATGCTCCAGTAGCCATGCAGTTCAACCATATTTTGAGCCAGATTATATTTAAGGTGAAGAAGGCAGACGGTTATATTGTGGATATTGCTGAGGTGAAGATTAATGGTTTTAAGCCTGATGGAACTTTGACCCTTTCGACAGTATGCAACCAAAGCACGGGTGCTGCTAATCCAAATGTTCAGTTTGGAACAGTTTCGGGAAATGTTACTCCTCTTTCCGGCTATAATTCTGCTACGGCTTTTTCCGTTCCCAATTCTTCAGCATCTGACCCTGCTGTGAAACTGACACCCTCAGGCCAGGAACTTCTGTTGGTTCCACAGAACATCGCAAAGTGGGAGCCTACAACGGATGGTAACGCAACGGGAACAAATGGATCGACAAAAGGTTGGATTAGCATAAAGTATCGTGCAAAGAAGTCTGATGCTACTGCTTGGGCTACTGGCAGTGGTGATGGCTATACCACCACTTACTTCCCCCTTTCTGCTAAATGGTACATGGGCAAGCTCTATGCTTATACTCTGCTCTTTGGTGGCGTGGCTGATCCTGACAAACCTACAACTCCTGATCCTGAAAATCCTGATCCCGGTACAGACAACCCTGGTGGATTTGAAGAGGATGGAAGTGCAAAGGCTCCGTCTATTCCTATCACCTTTACGGCTAACGTAACGGGTTGGGATACAGAGGTTGTTGACGTAAGTTTCTAAGTTGATGAAATCAATCAAAAACATAGCACGCTTTGCCGCTACCCTTACCGGGGTAGCGGCGATAGCCGTGTCTTGCTCTGACGAGACAGTCAGCCGGAATGATGTCAGTGAACACCCCATTGGCTTCAATGTCGTGTTGGATCATGCGAAAACCACTCGTGTTGCCAGCATCACGAACGAAACATTTTCAACATTCGATGTGTGGGCTTTTAAAGCTGATGCCAACAAAGCCGATGATGAAACCTTTGTGATGGGAGTCTCTAACTCAACAGGCTACCAGATGAGTAAAACATCTACCATCGGTGTGCTTGACCCGGCAAATGGGAACTGGGGCTATTCAAACAATAGTCAGGTAACATTCTGGCCCAGCGATGGCACACAGCAGTTGTCATTCTATGCTATCAGTCCGTCAACCGTCAGGACTTCTTTGGATAACCTGAGTCTGAACATCACGAAAACAGCACACGCATTTAACTATAAGGTAGAACACGACAAACAAACTGACATTATTGCCACGGGCAAGACAGTCAATCTGACAGACATTAACAAGACAGGAACAGTGGGCGTTGTATGGATGGCTGTTCCCTTGACCTTCAAACATGCACTCTCGCAGGTATTGTTTGATGCAAATCTGGTGACCAATCATCCTAAACTGAAGGTTACCATCTACGATATTACCATTTGCAATGCCTACCAGTCAGGCACTTGCACCATTAATACTGATGCCGACGGCTCTTTTACGTGGGCATCCACCGAAGACGAAAGAAAACGAGATGCCTACAAAGTGACTACGGGTACGAATGAAGGCATCACACTATATACAGAGGATGGCGTAAACTATTCAGGAACTACGGGTGCCCTATCCACCTACATACCACTGAGCAATGGAACTACAGCCGACAATTCCGATGCCATTCTGGTGATACCTCAGCAGTTGACCGCATGGAACACTGAGGCTACAAATGCTACAATTGCTGCTGCTACAGGTGCATATCTCAAGATACACTGCGCCATCACGCAAAACGACCATAATCTGCTGAAAGAAGAATATGTCTATGTTCCTCTGAGTGGAAAATGGAAACCGAATAAGATATACACATACCACCTGACGTTTGGTCTGGGCCGTGACAGTCAGGGCAAGTCCAATGGCATGGATATTACCTATACCGTCAGTGGTGGTGACTGGAAGTCAGGCACTGTCCCCAACCCAGGATTATAAAGAAGAAATAGAAATGACAATGAATATACGTAAAGCTATAGTGTTCACAGTACTGCTATTAGCAGGGATGGTACAGTCTGTTGCTCAGACGGTCACCAAACGGGGGGTGGTTTACACCCTTGTCGGTGATCATTATGAGGCTACAGCTTTTGATGCGTCCAATGCTGAGGCTGAGAACTGGGATTCCAAAATAGTAGTGGCTGATTACATTGATGACAAGCCTGTTACGGCAGTTGCTGCCAATGCCTTTGATGCTACCATCTATAACAAGTGTGCAACAGCTACTTCAGTTGAGTTGGGCAGTCAGATAAAGACCATTGGTGATTATGCTTTTTATCTTTGCAAACTCATTAAGGAAGTTTCCTTTAATGAAGGGCTTACATCCATAGGCGACAATGCATTTCACTCCTGCAACGCCCTCGGGAAAGCTGTATTACCGGCCTCTTTGACCACAATCGGGACTGCTGCCTTTTACAATTGTAGATTCTTAGTTCAACTGACCATTACCTCAGGAGGTTTAAATATAGGAACTTCGGCTTTCGGTGCTTGTCCTTCTTTGCGCACCATTCGTTTCTTGTCTACTGCTCCAACGCTTGGACTGACCGCCTTCAATAATGTGGGTACAGTTTCAAATCCCACTTATGTATATGTACCTTATGAATATTTCCCTAGTTATGTCCAGATGATGACTGGAGTCGGTGACAATTACGGATGGATATCCGCTGGAGGCAATATGTCGCTGAGAACCGCATACGAAGGCCTTTATTATGCTTATGTCGCTCCTCCTTCTTCTGGTTCTGTTGCGACGATGCGTATCGCTGCTGTCGACGAACAAAGTATGGTCAACAAGGGATCTTCCTCTTCACCGGCTTACTTGCTCCAAGTTCCAGAAAATATTTATGGCTTCCGTGTAAACGATATTATTGATGGTGCCTTTATGTCAACCAAGGCAGACAGCATTTTTGCGATTGACCTGCGTCAGACAGGGGTTACTGGTTTTACGGTCAACCGTACTACGGGAACTTTTGCCGGTGTCAGCCTGCGCACCATGATTTACCTGCCTGCTGATAATGCTACATCAGAGAAGAACGTGGTGATAGGTGGCCAAGCTCCTGTTGGACTTCAGGTGGGTCGCCCTGTGATAGCCATGTCCTCCGAAGAAATTGCTAATGGCCGGGCTACTTGGTTGATGAACGACTGGTTTAAATCGCCTGTCTTTGGCCAGCAGATTGGCAGTGACGCTACTCCCGTTCCTATGCGTGATGCTACTACACAGCGTGTATGGCAGGCATCTTTTATGGGCGTGTCTAAACAATATCGTTATGCAAACACAGGGAAAACGGTAACCTTGCCGTCAGCTGCTGAAATGGGCTTTGATGCTGCGCAGCCTGTCAGTTTCTATATAGCAGATGATGCCGCCCGTCGTTTTACTGCCTCTACTGTTCTGTCCGAGGATATAATCGTTCATACTTGTCCTTCTACGGAATCAGTCATACTGGACCATGCTGCTGTTTCCTTGAAAATGTCAACTCCTATTGAAGCCCGCAAGGTGCAATTGGTGGCAACGGCTGCTCCGTCGGACGGTCGGCAAGAAGTGATTTGGACTTCCAGTAACCCGGATGTAGCTACGGTAAACGTTGATGGAGTAGTTGTTGGTGTATCTGCTGGGCAGACCGTGATAACAGCCGTGTCAATAGACAATCCATCGGCTAAAACATCGTGTACCGTTACTGTCATACCGACAGTAGAACGGGTAGAACTTTCAGAGACGGAAATTACGATTCCGCTCTCAGCCGTTGCCGACCCTGTTTTTCAATTGTCTGCCGTTGTTTATCCCGCTGAGGCTATTCAGGATGTGGTCTGGCAATCCCAGAATACAGAGATTTGCACCGTTGACGAAAATGGTCTTATTCGTGGAATTGCTGCCGGCCGTACTGCAGTCGAAGCCATTCCGAAAGACAGGGCGAGCTTGATATCAATCTGCTATGTCACCGTACTTCCTGCAGCAGACTCAGTATGGATCAATCGCAATAGTTATAATATGTTGCCTGGTGACCAGGAGGTGCTAAGAGCAAAAGTTAAACCTTCAACAGCCGTTCAAACGATTCGTTGGGATAGCTCGGATGCTACAGTAGCTACGGTCTCAGATGCAGGTGTCGTAACAGCCCTGAAACAAGGCCAAACGACGATTACTGCCACGTCAGTAGCTCGTCCGGATTTGAGTGCCCAGTGTGTGATTACGGTGGCAGGTGTAGGTACAAGAACAGAAATAGAAGGAGTGACTTACGAAATAACACAGTTGGACACAGATGCGAAGACTGTTCAAATACTCCACTTGAGCGATTCTTTGCTTAACCAAGGTGGAGAACACTCGGTGACTGAGGTGATTAGTTTTGCCCGTCTCGACTTCAAAGTTACAGAGGTGGCTGACACGGCTTTCGGTCAGTTGACGAACAATACGTTATATTACATTCCTGCAACCATCGACTACAAAGGTGAAGCCGACAATGTAGTGGTGGCAAAGAATAGTGGAGCTACGTGCAAACGGCTCGTCATCACTGAAGGTTTTGACTTTGTCACGTCTCACACATTTACCGCTGCTGAGGTGGTGTGCCAACGCACGTGTCCGGTTCAGAAGGCTTTCACCATAGCTCTGCCCATCAGCGTAACTTCTGGCGATAAGGTGCGCTTGTACGATATGAAACAGCAGGAGGGCGACAGTCTCGTGTGTGTGGAAGTGCAAAAAACAGAACCCTATAAGCCTTATGTGGCTCTTGCTGAAGTTGAGCAACTTGAATTAGGTGGAACAAATATAGAGGTAACACCCTATCTTCGTAATACGGATGTTTATGTCGGCGATGTGCAGTTCATGGGCACCATGCGGCGTATTGATGTCAGCAGCCTCAGTGTCAGTGCATACGTGCTGAACAATCGTGACTGGCAGGTCACATCAGACACGGAAATTGAGCCAATGACAGCATGGCTTGCAACGACTCATAGTCCGCTCCATGTCAAATTGGTTGATGGTGACAAGACTGCTATTCATAGCATTCAGAGCGACGTTCAGGATGTTTCTCGCGTCTACGATCTCCAAGGGCGTCCTGTGTCTGACGTGAGCAACCTGCCTAAAGGCATCTATATTCGCAATGGTCGTAAGTTCGTAAAAAAGTGAGATGAAGAAGTATATATACATATTGCTGTTAGCCACACTGGCAGCTTGTTCCAAGGAAACGGTGGAAGAAAAGGCGTCGCCAGACGTGATTAAGTTCAAGACTCCAACTTTCCAGAAGCTGTCATCTGTTACGCGTGCCAGTGTGTTTAGTGGTATTGCCGACCTGCAGAAAGACGCAACGGACATCCGTGTGACGGCTAAATATTATGATGACCATTCTAAAGTCTATATTGACAATGAACGGTTGAAATACGTGTCCGGGGCTTGGACTATCAACAAGTACTTCTGGATACCGGATCAGCCTCTTGACTTCTTTGCCGAGGTGGTGGCAGGCAATGGAAATATGTCGAATTTCACCAAGTCCAACCCAACGAACTATACTTTTGACTATACGGTTCCTACTGACATCACCAAGCAATATGACTATATCTACGCTGTCAGTCTCGATAAGTATAAAGAAGATATTCCCCTGGAGTTTCGTCATGCTCTGTCACAGATTGTGTTCACGGCTTCGGTGGCAGAGAACTGGGATGTAACAGTTAACAAGATTACCATTGTGAACGTCCATGCAGCAGGAAAGTTTAGTTATGAGACGCAGGGATGGACAACTACTGATGCGGCTACCAATAGCTACGTATTTCAATTAGGCACACCGAAAGTATTCAATGGAACCTCTGCAGCAGTACGTCTGCAGACTACCAATGACGAACGGTTGCTTCTGATGCCCCAGGCGTTAACCCCATGGGTACTTGACCCAACAGCGGAAACAATTGATCAGGCCAATACCAATAAGCACAGCTATGTCATCATCAATTGTAAGATTCGTAATATCGCTAAAAATACCTATTATGCCGGTAACGCCAGTGCTTATGGTAACATCTATGCTGCAATCGGCGGCACATGGGAGCCTAATAAACTATATACTTACGAGTTGGCATTTGGTGCCGGTTACAAGGAAACAGGCGAGCAGACTATCCAGTTGATTACGCTCAGTGCGAAAATCAATGATTGGGAAGCGGGTGAAAGCAAAGACGGTACAACCATGTTTGAATAAGATGAAAAAGTACATATACATATTATGTTTGGCAATGACGGCCTGCACGAATGATGTGTCCGAATCGGGTACTTCGGACGCTTTGTTGTTCGAGGCCAATATCGGTCGTTCGGCCACTCGTGCTGGTGTCGCAGTACAGAGCACCTATTTCGATTCTGGCCAGAAAGTAGATGTCTTTATCAGCGAAAACGGTGGTTCTACTGTTACTTATGAGCAGCCTATTACCTATAGTGCATCGCCTGCTGTTGATGGTGAAGGTTTTTATGCCTTGGCAGACCCACAACACAACTCGACGGCAATCGGTGAAGTAGTATGGCCAAATAATGATAGTCATTCTATTGATATCTATGCCTACTATCCATCAGGAAAGGTAACCAATTTGGAAGCAGCCAATACATTCACGGTGCTAAGCGATCAAAGCTCGAAAGAGAACTATCGGCAGAGCGACCTGATGGCAGCGCAGACAACAGGGGTACGTCGCCAGAAAACCCGAGTCAAACTGACTTTTACTCATCTGTTGACCAAAGTGATAGTAACGCTGAAAGGTGACCGCTCGTTGAATATCAATCATACAGGGTGGCGGAATGGTGCAACCGAAGAACAACAACGGGCTGCACAAGTAGAAGCTAATAGTAAACTGATTGGTGCGACGGTGAGATTGTTAACTATCAAGCCAACGCTTACCATCACCAAGCCTCAGGCATTGAGCGCAGCATCAGCTTCAACCACTATCACAGTGGGTACAATAGCAACGGGAACGGAACGCGTAGACCCAGACGATGCTGCATCTGCCTGGCAGATAGCATGTATCATCCCGCCTCAGGAAATAGCAGCAAGTACGGCTTTCATACAGGTCACGATGGCAGACGGAGGTGTACTGACCTACAAGCCTAATGCAAAGTGTACGTTTACCTCTACAAAGGTGAATACCTACCATATGACGGTTCATGCCAAAGAACTGACTTTGACTGGTAACCCTATAATCGACCCCTGGACTGTCGGAGACACTGACCAAGGACATGAGGCACAACCTGTAATAACGTTATGAATATGATGAAGAAGAATATATCATACATACTGATTGGTACTGGCCTCCTGCTGTCGTGCAACGATAAGGAGATTCAGTATATCAATGATGTTGTCCCCATCCAGTTGCAGGGCACCATTAGCCAGTCTATAGCCGACGAAACCCGTGCAGCTACTACGCTCTACAATAGTTTCTATGGTGGAGAGCAGATAGATGTCAGCATCTATAATGGCAGTGCTGTTGACGCAAACAAGGTGATAGGCAAAGAGAACATCGTATATACGATTGCTGACGATGGCAAAATGACACCTCCAACGGATATGCAACCCTATTTCCCTGTTACCGCGAATGGCGCAGTGACCATTCGTGCCAGCTATCCAAAGAGTGAAAACCCGACAACAACATCAGTAACGGTAGCTGCCGACCAGACTTCTGATAACGCATACAAGCAAGGAGAACTGCTGTGGGCTACTTTAAATGCGACACGAACTACGGGAACTAATGCGCTACAACTCCTGTTCCATCACCGAATGTCAAAGATTATAGTAAAACTGACCTCGCGTAATGGTGTACCCGTGTTGCCGACAACAGTAAAGCTGTTGCAGTTCAAACCAACTGCAACGCTTACCAAGTCAACAGGTGCTGTGGCTGCCAGTGGCAATGCCATAGACATCGTGATGACTACCAACGGAGCCGCAATGGTGCCTCCTCAAACCATAGCGGCGAATACGCCGATTTTCGAGATTGTGACTGCTCAAGGCGATATTGCCCGATATTCATCGCCTACGGCTCTTGTTTTCAAGCCTGACTATATCTATACTTACGATGTGCAGGTGGATATGCGAAATGTAACTGTAGTCTCGACCATAACAACATGGGGAGGAAATACTACTTATACAAATCAAAAACTGGAAGGTGATAGTTAAAAAATACTATATGAAACGAATAGTTTTTTTTACATTGATGGCTTTATTTATAGCATCGTGTAATTCTGATGAATCTCCTTCATCAGAGGTTCCTATTGTTCTTATTACAGAACCGGCACCAGAAACTGTTACTCGTGCATCATTCGTGCAAGATATACAACTTATTTCTGGACAGAAACTTTATGTATGGGCAAAAAGAACGCACACCTCTACAGATCATTTTAAGACATGGGTTCTTACAGCAAATGGAAGCGGAGGTTTTACAGGGTCAGCCCATTACTACCCATCAGATGGCACCAATATTGATATTTATGCATTGCATGGTAACTTTAACTACGCAGAGAATGGAGTGAGTTTACCGACTACTGCGGTTAGCCATACTGTGTTGACTGATCAAAGTAGCAATGCCAATTTTTCAACCAGTGACCTTCTTGCTACTCGGGAATTAAATAAAGGCCCACATGGTAATTCTGGCGGGAACAGCTATAAGGTTCCCCTGTCATTCAAACATTTAATGTGCCGTATAGAAGTTGAGATAACGACATTGGACTATTTGGATCCGCCGGATATAGATCATATAGAATTGTTGGGAATAGGTACAACCAATTCTATAGTGATGCCAACTTATGAAAATGCAAATCCTGTAGTAAGTGCGGCTAATGCAACACCGACATCTACCATTAAGATGAGAGCAGGAAATACACATGCTATTGCAGAATGTATAATACCGGCACAGACGATCAATCAAAATGCCTCATTTATTCGTGTCGTGTTAGTAGATGGACACACCCTTACTTATAAGGCTTCTCAATCGTTTACTTTTGAAAACCAAAAGAGTTATAGGTTTGAGATGAAAATAGAAGCATCAAAGATTCAGGCTTATGCCGTTACTGTCAAAACTTGGGATCAACTTGCTAATCAGATTGATTACTATGTGCTCCAGACTATTGACAATACTGCCACAACAATAACAACCCCAACAGGTTCAAATGAGAATTTGGAATGGGAATATGGGGGTGGTGAAAATAGTTCATCCAACTTTAAAGGAGAAGAATGGTTTCCTTAAATGAATAGAGATATGAAAGAAAAAAAAGTAATAGTATTCGTAATATTTGTAACCCTTTTAATTGTTTTCTCTTGTGCAGAGGAAATTACAAAAGGTACAAAGTTTAATGCCCTATATTTTACGGCTGAAACCGTAGAATGGACTGATGATGAATTGTTTGAGGCTGGTAGGGATACCATAACTCGTTCTGCGGTGACGATATGTGATGACCATGATATTCCTTTATTGAGTGATGATGGTGAAGTCTTTACACTTTCAGTCCATCAAGATAACACCATCGAGGATGACACATTGTTTCAAGGTTCTACTCGTAGTGCGACAAAAACGTCTTTTACACCGTCCAGTGACAAGATTATGGTAACTGCTTTTGTATCAGGAGATGGTGTGGCGGACTATCCTATGATTAATAATGAACAGGCAACGCTGACTGCAAATGGTTCTGGCAAGTGGAAATGGACTACACCAAGTAATTATACATGGCCCAGTCCAACTCAGGTAATTACCTTTTATGGTGTTTATCCCCCAACTAACGATAACAAAATCGATACGAACAACAAGTTTATTACCGTGAATGTTCCAACAACGGCAGACAGCCAGCAGGACTTGTTGGTGGCAGCAACCAATTATCTGAACCTTTCGTTTGATGGTGGAAATGCAATCTCATTGCCTTTTAAACATGTCATGACTGCGGTTAAAATAAATACAGGAACAGGTTTGCCAAACATGACCATTCAGAAAATAGAATTGAAAAACTTCCGTAATTCAGGGACATATACAGTACATGATGGAAAATGGTCTTTAGGTGAAACTACTGCCGATTTCTCCGTTGTTCCTGCAAATACAAGTGTTAATAGTACCGAAAACCGTGAACTTGTTGGAGGTTCCAAAACATTCATGATGTTACCTCAGCCGATGACTGATGATATGGAGATGGTGATTACTGCTACTTATAGTGGTAAAACTAGGACATTGCGAGCAAACTTCAGCGGTATGAATACGTGGCAGCCCGGTCAGACAGTGACATATACATTAGGTCTAAAGTCTGGTTCGGGATATTATCTGTATCCTACAGATTATGTGGGTAATAATAATGCTTGGGAGCCAGGACTCAGTTATTGGCCTATTTGGCAGTGGAATATTTACATGACAAGTTATAAGTTGGAAACATCAGGGGCGTCGCCTACAAGAACGCTTCTCCCCTGGAAAGTGACGCATTATGCAAGGGTAAACCCGGGAACAAATGTCAACTCTGCGAACTGGAAAACATTAGGGACTGAAACATTAAAAACGGATAATAATATTACATGTCCCAAAGTTACTTTTGCAAATAATAATGCTAGTACAACGACTTATCTTGAGACAACAGCGGGAATAGTTCAATATCAAGGTAGTGGATATTACGAATCTACTGAACGCGATCCTAATAACAGGATTAGTATTAGAACACAGAATCCGCGTCCGAAACTTCAAAATTTTCGGGGAAGGCGAATGGAGGATTCTGAAACAATGACAGCGGCGCCCGCTAAAAGTGACTATGACTTGTCCACTAAAGGCGGCACGATTGGTAAGACAACGGCAAACTGCTACATCGTTACCAGCATAGGTACCTATAAATTTCCTACGGTATATGGGAATGGATACAAGAATGGCAGTGTAAACTATCAGTCTTTCCTTTCAACGAACGCAGCGAGTGGAACGCCGCTATTTAAAGATTATTTAGGTAATGACATTACAAAGCCAGACATCACTGTTCCCAGTGGAGCGAAAGCTGTATTATTATGGATATCTAATGGTATTGCGCATTATCAGCGAGATGTTAATGAGGCATGGGGATGGCAGATCCCAGTCAGAGATCTTGCTGCAACTAAGGGTAATAATAATGCTAACGCAAATGCTAATGTTACACTTAAGTATGAAGATGGCTATATTTATTTTACAGTTCAGAAGATTCGCCGTCTATATGATATGTTTGATCAGAATAATCCTCCGCAGAAGATGGAACCAGGTAACGCGGTAATAGGCTTGGTCACTTCTGATGGGAAACTTATTTGGGCATGGCACATTTATATGGCCAAGGATGAGTTAGGTACCGCAGGTAGTTCTAGTCCAGAGGATAGAAATTTAGGACAAATTTATCGTTGGTATAATTGGGATTTTGCAGATAGATATATATGGTTTAAGGCTCAGCAATACACAAGTACAGAGTATACAGCAACAACTCCAGCTAAACCGTCTATTATCAGATTTAGATTGTATTATAATACTCCTCGTTCGATGAATCAACGTTATTCACCATTATATAAACATGGTCAGCCCTGGCCGTTGCCAGAAAAATATTTGAATGGTAACTATTTCTGTTCAAAACAGCGTAAAGACATGACTGTCAGACGTAATGAGATTACGGACTTTTTTGATGCTTCAAATGGGTGTGACTTTACGATATCTACCTATCTTGGACCAGGAACTGGCCGATGGCTTGATGCAAAGAAAACCATATATGATCCGTGTCCTGTTGGATGGCGTGTACCACCCAGCAGCGAATATGCTAAAGCGTCATACAAGAACCCGAATTATTCTGCATCAGAAGAAGGATGGGTATTCCCCTCAAACAACAATCAAGCCTTGCCTTCTGTCATGTATGGCACGACATGGTATCATACTTCTACTGCAGATGGTTCAAACTGTAAGGGACTTACTTTTACAGGTTCTAAAGCCCCATCTGTAACCTCGAAAGCTATAACAACTGAAGGATATATTAGACCAATAAAGGAGTGAATATGAGTAATAAGTGGTTGGTTGTTTTTGGTGTTCTTCTTTTGTTTTCCTGCACAGACGAGTTGAGAGAGCAATCTTCTGTGGGTAAAGCTCTTTATTTCCGTACTTCGATGTGTGCCTGGAATATGATGTCAACGACCCGTGGTGTGCATACCTTGTATAGCCGTGTCTCAGAACCCATTCCAGGGACGGATATGAGCCTTATCACAACCGTCGGCGAGGGCTTGGAGCCACGTAACACGCTGACTCTCAATGACAGTTCGCTGACCCGTGGCGTTGAGAAGAGCAGCATGACTTCTTCGGATAAGTTCAAAATGTCTGCTTTCTACACGAAGTCCGACGGAACCGAGGTCACCTATATAGACAATGAGGAGGCAACGTACTCATACAGTAGTGGCGGTGTGAATTACTGGAAGTTGGGCAATGACCGCTATTGGCAGTTGGT
>DLBF01000201.1 GCA_002494215.1 Prevotellaceae bacterium UBA7028 | reverse complement strand
GTTGGTGATGATAAGACCTACATATACGGAAAGCTGAACGCTTACGTCATATACGTATGCCTTTAATATCTGACTTACAATAGTTACAAGAGCTGCTACAACCACCAACTGAACGATGATACGAATACGGTTGGGGATAGTCTTACGCAGCAAAGAGATAATCACGTTAGAGAAAGCGGTAATAACCGTTACGCTGAGACCCATTACAATAGCGGGAGCCAGCTGGCTGGTAACAGCCAAAGCCGAACAAATACCCAAAACCTGTACAGCAACAGGATTGTTCAGGTTAATAGGATTTGAGAATGCGGCCTTATTCTCATCTGAAAACAATTTACTCATATTCTTTCCTCCTAATTTTATTGTTCAACTTCTTGATTATCACTAACAGAGAGCAGAAAGTCCTTATAAGCAGTCAGGCCGTCGTTTACCATTGCGGCTACACCTTTACTTGTAAGGGTTGCACCTGTCACACCATCCACTTCGTTCTCGTTCTGGGCAGCGCCAGCCTTAACAACAGTCAGAACAACATTGTTCTCGCTGTCGAAGATGGGCTTGCCAATGAACTGATCCTGGAACCACTTCTCACTGATGCGGGCACCAAGACCTGCAGTCTCACTTTCGTGATAGAAGTAAGTACCCAGCACCTTGTCCTTGGTCTCGTTCACTGCAACATATCCCCAAAGGCCGCCCCAAAGGCCACGACCTACAACAGGGATTACATAAGCAAATTCTCCATTAGCTGTAGTTCCAGTGAAGACATGCAGTTCGCCATTCTTGATAAGCGAACCATAGGTGGTATTGAACTTACCTTCGTATGGCTTCAACTCACCCTGCTCTACAAGATTATCCTGCACCTTTTCTCCATAGACCTTAGCCACATCAATAGTAGCCTTGTCATAGCCAAGAGCAGAAAGAATCTGTCCCTTAGTATCGTTTGCCACATTAGCCTCCTGTGTCTCCTTCAAAGCAGAAGCCACGAAAGCCAGCAAGAAGGCAACGATGATAACCATTACTGCTGCATAGCAGACAGTATATACATTGCTGTTTGTGTTCAGTTTCATATCGTCTTCCTCCTTACTTTTTTATGGCGCGCTTAGCACGCATATTGATATTACTCTGTACAAAGCAGTAATCGATCAGGGGAGCAAAGAGGTTCATGAGCAGAATGGCCAACATCATACCCTCGGGATAACCGGGGTTGAGAACACGAACCAGAACTGCAATGAAACCAATCAGCAATCCATAGATGTACTTACCACACTCTGTACGGCTGCTGGTAACAGGATCAGTTGCCATAAACACAGCACCAAAGGCAAAACCGCCCAATACAAGGTGCTCGTACCACTGGATAGCTGTCAGACCAGCAGCCTGCATCAGATAACCGGTAGCAGCACCGCCTACGAATACACTCAGCATAATCTTCCAGCTGGCAACGCCTGTCCAAAGCAACAGAATAGCACCCAGGGCAATAGCAATTACACTGGTCTCGCCAATACATCCGGGAATAAGACCTGTGATGGCATTCTGGATGGTTGCGCAGTCAAAACCAGCAAAGCCTTCTGTAACAGCCTGACCCAAAGGAGTAGCTGCCGTATATGCTTCAGGAGTAGCAAAACCAGTACCGAAGATGGTATCCTGAGCTACCCAAACGGTAGCATCACCTGTCATTGCGCTGGGATAGCTGAAGAACAGGAATGCACGAGTGATAAGAGCAGGGTTGAAGATATTCATACCAGTACCACCAAAGATCTCCTTTGCCAGAATTACGCTGAACGCAACGGCAATAGCAAGAATCCAGAGCGGACAAGTAACAGGAACAATCATAGGAATAAGGATACCTGATACAAGGAATCCCTCCTGAATCTCCTCGTTCTTCCACTGTGCTACAACAAACTCAATGCCCAAACCAACTACATAGCTGACTATAATCTTTGGCAGAACTGCCAGGGCACCATACAAAAACATACCCCAGAATGTCGCATTCTCCAGCTGACCAGCAGCCAAGGCATTCTGGTAACCCACATTATACATACCGAAGAACAGCGCAGGCAGCAGTGCAATCACTACCAAGCTCATGATACGCTTGCTATCGATAGCATCGTGGATATTCACACTTCCTACACGTGAGGTGGTATTGGGAACGAAGGCAAAAGTCTCGAAACCATCTACCAGAGAACGGAAGGCATGAAATTTACCTCCCTCCTCAACATAGGGGTGTATATTATCAAAAAGTTTCTTTAACGCTTTCATATAAATAATAATGTATTAAGCATTTTCTTTACGAAGGATATCCAGACCCTCGCGGACAATACGCTGCAATTCCAGTTTACTGCTATCAACAAATTCCGCAATAGCAAAATCCTCTGGAGCTACCTCATAGATACCAAGTGCTTCCTGACGGTCTATGTCTCCTGCGATGATAGCCTTTACCAGGTAACCTGCATAGATATCCATAGGGAACACCTTGTCGTACTCGCCACTCATAATCATATGACGCTCGCCACCCTTGATACGTGCATCCAGCACATATTCCTTCTTCTTGCCAAACAGCCAAGAGAAGTAGCTGCGGTGGGTACTGAATGTATTGAAGCGAGGCATAATCCAACCCAGCATCTCATCGGCATTGTCACCCTCGGGGATAACATTCACCTCTGTTGCATGAGCTGCAAGGAAACCGTCTTGTGTGGTCTTAACACCAGTCATAACGTTACCGTTAATGATTCGGCTGCCTTCCACCTTTACGTTACCTTCAACCAGAGTAGTAAGTTTCTGGCCTACAAGCATCTTATAGTACTTGGGAGCACTTACCTCACTACCTGCAAGGGCAATAGTACGTGTGAAATCTACTGTACCGTTGTTTACCAGACGACCTACAAAGATTACCTCTTCGGCGCCGAGTGTCCAAACAACCTCACCCTTGTTGACGGGAGAAACATGATTGATCTGCACACCCACATTACCAGCAGGTGCAGGACCGTCAAATACATTTACCTCGCAGTCCTTGGCTGCTGTCAGAGCAGCATTGGTCTGCTTAACACTGATGCCCAGATAAACCTTGGCCAGCTTGCTCAGAGCAGTGATACCTGCCTGGAAGTCAGCCTCCTGACCAGCCAGAACATACTCGAAGTCCTGACTCAAGGGCATACTGTTGAAAGCACTCACGAAGATTGCCTTAGGAGCGTCATCGGGATTAGCCACAACGTCGTAGGGACGCTGACGGAAGAATCCAAACAAACCGCTTTCCAACAGCAGAGACTTCACGTCACCCTTTACATCGAACTGACGAGCCTCCTGTTTACCATCGGCTTTAACGCGAATGCTCATAAGCTTACGCCTGTCACCACGCTCCACCAGAGAGACGGTACCGCTGACAGGGCTTACGAACTTCACTTCAGGATGCTGCTTGTCAACAAACAACGCATCCCCGACCTTTACAGCATCACCTTCCTTAACAACCACCTTGGGTTTCAGACCGCAAAAGTCGTCTGGTACGAGTGCATACTCTCCAGGGCAACTGATGCTGGCAGTTTCCTTAGCGGCTTTGCCTTTCAGGTTGATGTCCAGGCCTTTACGTAATTTGATTACTTTTGCCATATCTTTGGATTAAAAATATATAGTTACTTTTTAGCCGTGCAAAATTATAAAATTTTAACCGAATAGGGAGCTTTTCCAAAATATTTTTTGTACTTTTGTTCTCGATTATAACAAACAGGTACAGTAAACAAGACATTAAGGAAGCATAAAAGCATTAAAATTCATCATAAGATGCTTTGTGGGGCTCGTTTTATTCGTCTATTTGATAGGACTTTCCCTTTCCAAAATTCCAGCCGTTCAGAGCTGGACTGCTGAACTTGTATCCAATTCCCTGACCGACTTTCTCGGGACAACAGTTAAAATCGGGAACGTCAGCCCCGGACTTTTCAACCGAATCATAATCGATGACGTCAAAATATACGACCAGAAAGACTCGCTGATGCTGAGTGCGGCACGTATGGCGGCCAAAATAAGGATTCTCCCTCTGGTCGAGAAGAAAATCCACATAGACAACGCACAACTCATTGGCGCAAAAATATCATTGTACAAGACTGAGGCAAAGAGTCAGCTGAACTGCCAGTTCCTGATAGACAAGTTGAGTAAGAAAGAAGACGACAACAAGCCCACTCCCAGCATTCAGATAGGCACCCTCCTGGTTAGAAGAAGTACCCTGCGGTACAATGTTTGGGACACAGCCCCTACCCCACACAGGTTTAACCCCAACCATCTATCAGTAAGAAGCTTAGACGTTAATGCGAAAGTGCTCTTCAATATGCCAGACACCATGAGCATTAACCTGAAGAGACTCAGTTTTACAGAAGATTGCGGACTTAAAGTCAGACAACTATCCTTTATAGCAAATGCCAACAAGCATGAAGCCACACTTTCAGACTTTAACCTGCGGACAAGCCATTCCGACCTGAAGATTGCCCAGTTGCAAGCCAACTACCCAGACATTCCTACAGAAGGAGATTTCAAACAATGGCTAAGGCAAACAAATATAAGAGGTATAGTCGAGGCTAACATTGTGCCATCTGACTTTTCCTGCTTTACAGACAAACTGCAGCACTTTACAGACCAAATTCACCTTGCCAGCGAATGTATATTCCAAAAAGGAGACTTATACCTGCCATGCATTACACTTTCTGACGCCAGACAGAATCTGCAACTGGAAGCTATGGCATCTGTTTACAGCATCACAGAAAGCCCATCTGCCAACATCAATAACATACAACTAAAAACCAGCAAGGACATTCATCAGTTTATCCTTAGGAACATACGCGGTGTGGAATCCGAACCTAATCTTTACCTTACAAATGCGGGCAGCACCCTTACCGAAGGCAACATCAGCTACCACCACAACACACTCGAGACGACTCTTGCCACCACTACACAGATTGGCGCAGTAAACCTACAGGGCAAACTTATAGACAAGGACAAGATACAGGCTAAGCTCTCAACCGACAAGTTCGACCTGGGGAAATTACTTTCGGATAGCAAACCTGCAGAATTAGGCAATGTCGCATTCTCTGCCGAAATTAACGGACGCCTGCATGGACAAGGGAACAAGCCTGAACTCTTCTTTGAAAGCATTATAAACAGTATCGTTTTCCGCAATCATGAATATAGGGGCATTGCCATAAACGGAACCACAAGGGGTACCACTTATAGCGGAAACATCGATATAGCAGACCTCAACGGCTCGTTGCAACTGAAAGCCGAAGCAGATATAACTCCACAGAAGAAGACAATTCTATGTTCCGGCAGTCTCTCTAACGTTGCCCCTTACGACCTGAATCTTACCCAATCTCAAGAGGGAATAAGATATAGCGGAAAGATAGATGCCGATGTGAGCCTGACGGAAAAGAATCACCTAAACGGAGATATTGCTGTTACAGACATCACCATTCACTCCGGACAGGAAAAACCTGCCATTATCGACAGCATCTTCATCAGAAGTATGTATGACGAGGAAGGGCAGCACTTCTCCATCTCCAGCCCCATTGTGGAAGCTCAAGCCGTAGGACATTTCAAATGGAAAGACTTGGTGCCCTCGTTCCTCAACATCACACATCAGGCACTCCCCAGCATCTTTCCAGAACCTCGCAGCAAGGTTTCCTCTGAGAATGACATAGCCTTTGCCATCTCTGCCAAAGACACCACCCTATTGGCCTCGCTGGCAGGAACGGAAATCAAGATTCCTGAAACAGCCGTCATTCAGGGAGAGATGAACAATTTCACCCAAAGAATAATCCTTAATGCCAATATCCCGCAATTCTATTATGGCAATAACAATCTCAGACACACCGAGTTGCACCTCGAGAGCTACAAGAATATCATACAAACCAGCCTGAAGACGGAACGTATGATGAAGGGAAGGGCTACAGAGTTGAACCTGAACGCATACGCAAACCAAGATAAGCTGATAACACGCCTTGACTGGGACAACCACAAGAGTCCTGCCATGAAAGGCAGCATCAACCTAATCGGTTATTTCCACCGTGACCTTTCTGACCATCAAGCTATAGAGGGAGTTATCAATACATCTAACATCATTATAAATGATACCGTATGGACGCTATTGCCTGCCCATGTGAATTATCATGACAATGTAGTGGATGTTGAAAATGTAAGATTGAGATGCGAAGACAGGCACATTGCCATAAACGGAAGAATGTCCAAGGAGAGTACAGACACGCTAACTGCCGACCTCAACCAAATAGACCTCGCTTATATCTTTGACCTTGTAAACTTCCACTCCGTACAATTCGACGGCAAGGCCACAGGACTGGTTTACGCCACTTCTGTTTTAAAGAAACCCAACATAGACGGTTACATGCATATCTATGACTTCACCTTAAACGGCGCACCTATGGGAGATGCCGATGCATACTGCAATTGGGGAAGCAAAGGAAAAACCATCACCCTTGATGCTCACATGAGAGACCTTGCCACCAAACAACAGACCAGCGTCAGCGGCACCATAACCCCAGGCAAGGAGGAAGGTAGCGGCCTTGACTTGTACATTCGTGCCAACCGTACAAACATCGCATTCCTTGACAAATGGACAAAGGATATCTTCAGTAATCTCTCTGGTAGTGTGAGTGGTTGGACTCGCCTGCATGGTCCTTTCAAGACTTTCGCTATGGACGGAGACCTTATTATCAACGAAGCTTCCATGCACGTTCTTTCCCTTGGCGTTGACTACCATACGGCAGGAGACAGCGTTATCATGCGTCCAGGGAATATCTGGCTAAAGAACATCACCGTCCACGACTCATATAGCAACGGCACAGATCAGGATCATACCGCCATCTTAGACGGACATTTGATATACGACCGTTTCAGCAACATGAGATACCAGTTTAATGCCACTGCCAACAACATCCTGGGATATGATTTCCACGACTTCGGAGACGCCAACTTCTATGGCACTATTTTTGCAGATGGAAAACTGAAACTCTCTGGACGGCCTGGCGAACTGAATGTTGACGTCGAGGTTACACCACAAAAGAAATCTACGTTGGTTTACAAAGTAGCCTCCCCAGAGACTATTACTGAGGCTGGTTTCATCACCTATGTCTCGCATGCAGACTCCACCAAGAACACACAGCAAGAGACAGTCATTACAGAAAAACCAAGCACTGACCTGCATATCAATTTCGACCTTGACGTCAATCCTAACGCCACACTCAAGTTGCTAATGGACCCCCGCTCTGGGGATTATATCAACCTGGCAGGCAGCGGCCACATCCTGGCAAATTTCTACAACAAGGGAAAATTCCAGATGTATGGCACGTTCAGGGTAGATAATGGTACATATAAGATGTCAGTGCAGGATGTTATCCGCAAGGACTTCCAATTCCAACGCGACGGAACCATTGTCTTTGGCGGAAACCCCATGCAGGCCTCACTGAATCTTAAAGCCAACTATACCGTTCCCAATGTCTCACTCGACGACCTCTCTGCCTCCAGCTTAGGTCTGGCTAATACCAGAGTCGATTGTATCATGAACATTGGCGGACTTGCCGGCCAACCTGTTGTAACCTTCGACTTTGACCTGCCGAATGCCAACGAGGACGAAAAGAAGATGGTCCGTTCGATGATTAACACTGAGGAGGAACGCAACATGCAGGTAATCTATCTGCTGGGTATTGGGCGCTTCTACAGCTACGGAGCCCAAATGCAGGACCGTGGCTCCAGCCTGCAGAGCAGCATGGCCATCAACTCCTTCCTGAGTAGTACCCTGAGCAGTCAGTTCAACCAGATGCTTTCCAGTGCTGTAGGCTCCAACAACTGGACCTTCGGCACCAACCTGCGCACAGGAGAGACCGGCTGGGACAAGCTGGATGTCGAAGGTATGCTAAGTGGAAGAATGCTGAACAACAGACTCCTGATAAACGGAAACTTCGGTTATCGCGAGAGCTACTATAGCACCAACAACTTTATTGGTGACTTCGACATTCAGTACATCCTCACCCGTAACGGAGACTTCTCGCTGAAAGCCTATAACCAGACCAACGACAGATACTTTGTACAGTCATCTCTCACCACTCAAGGCCTGGGTATTCAGTTCAAGCGTGACTTCAACAATTGGAAGGAAGCATTCCGTCGCCAAAACAAAACTACGACAAAAACGAAAAAAAAGAAACAAGTCTCGAAATAACGATATAACCTAAACTTTACCATTATGTATATAATAGGAATTGCCGGAGGAACCGGATCTGGAAAAACAACAGTAGTGAAGAAAATCATGGACGCCCTGCCAACAGACAAGGTTGCCGTAATACCATTGGACTCTTACTACAACGACACCTCACATCTTAGCATGGAGGAACGTAAAAAAATAAACTTCGACCACCCCAACGCTTTTGACTGGAAATTGCTTACCCAGCAGATTCAGGCCCTGCGCGAACATAAAAGCATAGAACAGCCCACATACAGCTACCTGATAAGCAACAGACTTCCCGAGACCATACACATCGAACCATGCGAAGTAATTATTATTGAAGGAATTATGGCACTTTGGAAGAAAGAGCTTCGCGACCTTATGGATCTGAAAATCTTTGTCGATGCCGACCCCGACGAACGTCTTATCCGAGTCATTCAGCGTGATATCATAGAACGTGGACGCACCGCCCAAATGGTTATTGACCGTTACCGCGAGGTGTTGAAGCCCATGCACGAAGAGTTCATTGAGCCTACCAAGCGCTATGCCGACCTGATCATCCCTCTGGGTGGCACCAACAAACAGGCCATCCATATCATGCGCTCCTACATTATCCACCACGTCTGCAGTATTTAAAGATGTTAAAAAGAGGGAATAACTTTTTGTTATTCCATAGAGATTTTGTAATATTGCAGTCGTAAACTACAAAAAAACAAGAGATATGAAGCATTTTACACTCGCTTTGGTGGCTGCTGCCACCTTCTGTTCACAGGCATTTGCACAGAATAGGGTTAAGAATTTATACACAGCAGGCGAGACCCTGAATGTTAGTATGCTTAACAACGAACAACCCGTGCAGATTAACCGCACATTGTTTGCTGGTTATAACACCATCTGCCTTCCCATGAGCCTTACTGCAGCTCAGCTACAGGCAGCCGCAAAGGATGTTCAGGTAGAGCGCCTTATCTCTATCGGCCAAGAGGGAAGCACCCTCAACCTGTATTTTCTGGATTGCACCTCTGAGGGTATCGAAGCAGGCGTTCCCTATCTTATCTACTCCCCTACCGTTCAGACACTACGTGCAAAAAGCGCAGAAGCATCAGAGATAGATACCAACCTGAAATGCATCACCAAGACAGATGCCGAAGGCAACCAAATCACCTTTGGCAGTAGTTGGGAAAGCGTTCAGGTAGCTGGCCGCTATGGCATCCCCGCTATGCAGGAAACCGACGAACTGCAGAGCATCCTTATCTGCACAACGGGCGACAAAACCTTCCTGCCTACCCGTTGTGGATTTACCTGGGACCGCCAGAATACTTCTGCACAAACACTTGAGATTAAGCACATCACAGACCTCGCAGGTGAAGAAACATGCATCAAGGATCTAAAGGCAAAGGATGCTGTGGTTGACATCTACAACACTCAGGGTGCGGTGGTATTGTCAAGAACAAACATCAACAAGGCAATGAAGACCCTTCCACGTGGCGTCTATGTCATCAACGGTCTGAAAGTTGGCGTAAACTAAAAAGAAGCGACTACGGAAAATTATAATATCATATTGGCAAGCAACTCACCCAGACGGCGCGAGTTGCTTGCTGGTTTAGGAATCCCCTACGAGGTAAGGATTGTCTCAGGAATAGACGAATCATACCCTGCCCAGATGAATGTAGCAGAGGTTCCCCAATATATCAGTCAGCAGAAAGCCCATGCCTATACGCTCACGGACTCAGAACTGCTGATAACAGCGGACACCATTGTCTGCATAGACAACGAGATTCTGGGCAAGCCCAAAGACGATGCCGATGCACGTCAGATGCTCAACAAGCTCTCAGGACGCACCCATCAGGTAATAACAGGCGTCACGCTTACCACCACCAAGTGGTCGCACACCTTCTCCTGCACCAGCAATGTAACCTTTGCCACTCTAACCGCGCAGGAGATAGACTATTACATCCGCAACTACCATCCGCTCGACAAGGCCGGAGCCTATGGCATCCAAGAGTGGATAGGCTACATTGGCGTTACCAGACTCGAGGGCTCCTACCTCAACGTAATGGGACTGCCCGTACAACGTTTATACACCGAACTGAAGAAATTAAACATTAAAATATGAAACACTATCCATTATTCATCGCCGCTTTAGGCCTGCTGTTTTCAATGGCTTCATGCAAGAAGAACGACTATTCATCCTACCCTCCCACCTGGAAGGGATTCCAGTTTACGCATAACGATCAGGTTGTCGCCCCCCGTACAGGCATTTATGCCGGCGACGTCATCACCGTTACTGCCCTGCAGGACGAGAAAGGTCACCTTATCAACGCCTGCAAATACGTATGGGCTGTAAGGGCCACTATCCAGAAAGAAGACGGCTCATACAAGCAGGATTCTCTTTTCTACACAAGAACGCTCGAGACCAACTACGACTACTATGGAGGCGTGGATCCCTATATAAAATTCACCGTTCCATCCAAAGCAGTGGGCAGGGCCACAGTGTCCTTTAGTGCAGAGTTCAACTACAGCGGCAACGGCATTCAGGTATCAGACGGCGGTTCCTACGAAAATCCCACAGGCGCATCCGGCACCATCCGTTCCTACTCTGCCGCAATAGCCGGCGGTTCAAAGGGCTCTGTCACCTTCGAGATAAACGAGAGATAAGAGAGTCTCATCGTTAACCACTCCGCTCTTGAGCTGAGAATTGAACCGCCCGAAGGGCATTGAACTTTGAACTGGCGCATCAGCGCCATTGAACTGTCAACTGTCAACTATTCACTGGCCTATCGCCAGTGCAAATCCTTTCAGCATCGGCACGGCGGGCAGGGTTTTACCGTTCTCCACTACTGCCATGGCGTAGCCTATCAGCAGCCAGTCCGTGGGGCACTCCTTGGGCGATGCCAGCACCTTGTCGGGTCCAATGCCCGTGTAGTCCGACACATGCCTAATATATGCCGCCGTATTGTTCTCGTTATTTGGAGCCCAGCGGGACACTATGGCCCTGATAGTTCGCAGCTTATATTTGTTATAATATGTATTGGTAAGGATGCGGAAGGCAGCTCGCCAACCATATTCCATTGATGAAAACACACAGAAGGCCCCCTCTCCGCTCCCCCTTTGGGGGAGTACTTGGCCTTGCCATTTATCATTTGATAATCTAATGTTTAACGGATTATTATTTCTAATACCTCTACTTTCCATGTTTTTGAAATTTTAATTTTGAAGGCTGCGATTGAGCGAGAGCAATGATAAACTTGTTTAAGCATTGCCGAGCGTGAGCAGGCTCGACCGCAGGTCAATTATGAATTATGAATTAACACTAACGTTTGTTTTCGCTTTTTGGAAACTGATATCTGATATCTGAGTCACATAATTTCGGCTTTTCCAGTTTCGGACCATCTTAAGTGTATTCTGAGTATTCAATCCTTGCAACCTTCTCACCTTCTTTGCATCTTCAATAGTGAAGGTGTCAGGCAACAGTTCCAGCAGATTCCTTGGGCCGCGTGTTCCTGTACGATTAGATGTATTATTTACCTGCTCTATGGCATCGCCGAAGAACTGCATCTTGCACCACAGGTCGTAGTTCAGAGACCAGCGGATGAAGTCCTCGCACGACTTGTCCCATTTGTAGTCGTTGGCCACGAAGAGCACGCAGGCCTTCAGGTATGCTATCACGTTGGCTCGGAAGGTGAAGTTCTCGTAGGTACGGCTCTGGCTGAGGCGCGAGAAGTCTGCGCACTCCTCGTTCAGTTTCTTGGCCAGTTTAAATGCCTGCGGACAGTCAATCTCGCCACGGGCGGCACAGAGGCGCTCTATGTAAGGGCGCAACTCATCGTCGAAGCTGCTGTCATATTCCCCATATACGGGAATCTCTGAGCCTATCTCCCTTTCGGGTATGGTACAGAAGTTGATACGGCTGAGCGGTCCGTCCGTCAGCACCCTGCTAAAGTACTTCTGTCCCTTCTGAATGGTAGTCGTAGCGTTCCAGTTGAAGCGGATACATACACGTTCCGTCACCGACTGCGTGCCGATACGCGTCTGACCATAGCGGTTGTTAGGGTCGAAGGCCAGACACATGATCCTGAACTGTTGCCCGCCCGAGCCGTTACCTTTCAGCGCATCGAACTGGTCTATCTCGTTCAGTTTTACATACAGGAAATGCTCGTCCGCCTCCGCCATACGCATCACAAAGGCAGGGTTCGTCATGTCCGCATCAATTTCTTGAATCACAAGGCCCTCTGGCCTCTTTCTTTTGTCCTTGTTGGCGCCCTTGGCGTTAATCTCGTCCTTCCATTCCTTCTCACGCTTCATATTCTCCGCATCGTTGCGGCGAATGTCCGCCATGATATGGTCTATCGGTTCCGAGATACAGTCCTTACCCGCTCCCGTTCCTGCCATCAGGCAGTTCATCAGCGTAGCTTCGTGCAACTTATTATCGATGTATCGGAACCGTGTCCGCCACAGGTGTGTCGCCAGCGCAGGAAACACGGCATGTGCCACTGCAGCCTTGTAGATGGCAGGCGTGCGCGAAGTAAGCAACTGAATCAGTTTTGGTAAACGAGTAGGCATCTCGGGAGGCACTGCCGATTCTTCATTTTTCACTCTTAATTCTTCATTGCCATCTATGGCTGCCTGCAATTGCTTGCTGATACCCTTGGGCGGTTCCTTACAGGCGCTGTCTATAATGCTACGGAACTCCTGTTCGTCAAGCCCTAGTCTGGGCATAATCTGCAATAGCACCTCTTTCTTATTATCGCAGATAGCACGCAGGTTCACGGCCAATTGATAGAGCTTTACATTCCTTTCACCTTCCTGCGGCTCGCCACCATTCTGCTTCCACCAACTTTCGATTATTTCGCTGTATTTTATACCGCGAAATGTTAGTTCAGAGTTTAGGGTTGAGAGTTTAGAGTCAGTGGTAAGTTGAGAGTCTTCTTTAAGTTGAGAATTGAACGCCGAAGGGGTCGCGAGCGAATCGCGAGAACGAAGTGGCAAAGTTGAAAATTGAGAATTGTTCTCTTCTTTTTTGAAATTTGAATTTTGAATTTTGAATTCAGTGGTTTCTTCACTTGACACGGGGCGAAATAATTCTTCCGAAAGGAAGATTAGTTGAGAGCCCGTGGTAGTGAAGAAAACCCTCGTGATGTCCTTTGCTTGGGCATCGTAGGCGACTCCCAAAAGCTCAGAAGCCCACTTCAGATTGCCCTCTTGGTCTAAATCTGCACGGCGTTTGAACACCAGGTGAAGACCTTCGCCGCGGGCGCTCTCTTCCAGCATCAGCAGGCCTAGTTCTTCTTTCTTGCTGAGGATGCGTTCCTTGACCGCCTGCATCTCCTCGGCTGGGATATGGTCGATGTCCATGCCCACCGTGTTGCTCATGCGGGTACTGCCCTTCAGCGTTCCGTCCTCGTTGGGCAGACAGCTATAGTTCATTTGCACCAGCTTATGTTTCAGCGATTCCTCGCCACTGCGGATACGCTTTACGCGCTCCCTTTGTTCGCCACCGTTGCGGATGGCTATATACTCTTCTTTTGTCAGGACGGGCATCATCATCTTCGCCCCATCCTTGTAATAAATCATGTGACAGCTCATCGTCTTTTCGAATTAAAAATTAAAAGAGAAAAGTTAAAAATGAGATAAAATAGCTGAGAGTTTAGTGTTTAGAGTTTAGAGTCAGTGG